>JBBKVY010000232.1:0-7233 GCA_037968675.1 Acidimicrobiales bacterium
GGGGGACGAGGAGGGTGGCGGCGGCGGCCGAGACGGCGAGGTCGACCGTGCGGACCTCCACGCCGTGCCGGCGGGCGTCCTGGATGAGCGAGTGGGGTGACCAGAACCCCATGGGTTGCGCGTTGAGGAGGCCGGCGCAGAAGGCGGCGGGGTGGAAGCGCTTGAACCACGAAGACGCGTAGACCAGGTAGGCGAACGACACCGAGTGGCTCTCGGGGAAGCCGTAGTTGGCGAACGCGGCGAGCTTGACCCAGATCTCCTCGATCACGTCGTCGGGTACCTCCCGTTCTCGGGCACCTCGGCGGAAGCGATCGTGGAGACGTTCCATCCGTTCGGGCGAGCGTTTCGAACCCATGGCCTGACGGAGCTGGTCGGACTCGGATGCCGTGAAGCCGCCGACGTCGATCGACATCTGCATGAGCTGCTCCTGGAACAGCGGGATCCCGAGGGTCTTCTTCAACGACTTCTCGAGCAACGGGTGGAGGTAGGTGACGTCCTCCTGACCGTTGCGGCGGCGAATGTAGGGATGCACGGAGCCGCCTTGGATCGGCCCCGGCCGGATGAGCGCCACCTCGACCACCAGGTCGTAGAACGTTCGCGGCTTCAGCCGGGGCAGCGTGGCCATCTGGGCGCGGGACTCGATCTGGAACACGCCCACGGTGTCGGCCCGGCACAACATGTCGTAGACCTCGTCGTCCTGGGGCAACTCGGCGATGTCGATGTCGAGACCATGCGCCTCGCGCACCAGTCGCACCGTCTCGTGCAGCGCGGTGAGCATCCCGAGTCCGAGCAGGTCGAACTTCACCAGCCCGACCGCGGCGCAGTCGTCCTTGTCCCACTGGAGCACGGACCGAACCGGCTTCTCGCTCCGGATGGTCGCGCCGTCACGACCGGTGAAACGGGCCCACTCGACCGGACACACCTCGACGACGGGTCGATCGCACAACACCATGCCGCCGGAGTGGATACCGAGGTGGCGGGGGAAGTGCTCGACCTCGGCGGCCATGGCCAGCACGTCGGCCGGAACATGCAGCCGGCTCGCGAGCTTCGCCTCCTCGGAGCGCTTGCCGCTGGCGCTTGTTTCCGAGCGCTCGAGTTCTTGTTGGGCTGCGGTGGTCTTCACGCCGCCCCAGGCATCGGCCGACTTCGAGAACGCGTCCTGCTGGCCGGTGGCGTAGCCGAGGGCCTTGGCCATGTCGCGGATCGACGACTTGGCCCGGTAGGTGATGACGTTGGCGACCTGGGCTGCATGGCGGCGGCCGTGCCGCTCGTAGACGTACTGGATGACCTCCTCGCGCCGGTTCGACTCGATGTCGATGTCGATGTCCGGAGGACCGTCACGCTCCGGGGACAGGAACCGTTCGAACAGCAACCCGAGCTTCACCGCATCGGCTTTGGTGATCCCCAGTGCGAAGCACACCGCCGAGTTGGCCGCACTGCCCCGGCCCTGGCAGAAGATGTCGGACCGTCGACAGAAGTCGACCAGATCCCACACGATGAGGAAGTACCCGGGAAACCCCAGCGTCTCGATCAACGCGAGTTCGTGGTCGATCTGCTCCCACGCACCTGGCATGTCCGGGCGCGAGCGCGGGCCGTAGCGACGCTCGGCCCCCTCTTCGGTGAGGCGGCGCAGGAACTCCATCTCGGACATCGGTCGACCATCTGGCCCATCGGGACAGGGGTACGGCGGCAGGTTCGGCGCCACCAACTGCAGGTCGAATGCACACGTCAGCCCCAGCTCGGCCGCCCGCTCGACCGCACCCGGGTAGCGGACGAACCGACGACCCTGCTCGACCCCCGACCGCAGGTGGGCGGTGGCCGCCGGCGGGAGCCATCCGTCGGCACCGTCGAGGTCACGTCTCGCCCGCACCGCAGCCAGTGCGGTGGCCAGCGGCCGTTCGGACGGCGTGGCGTAATGGACGTTGTTGGTCGCCACGACCTCGACGCCCACCCGGTTCGCGATCTGCGCCAGCGCGTCGTTGCGAACCGAGTCGAGGGGGTCGTGGTGGTCCCACAACTCGACGGCCACGTTGTCGCCGCCGAAGGTCTCGACCAACCCACGGAGCGCGTACTCCGCCGCGGCAGGACCGTGGTCGACCAAGGCTCGATTGACCGCTCCCTTGCGGCACCCGGTCAGCACCAGCCAGTCACCCCCGTGCGCCCGGGACCAGTCGATCGAGTCGTAATCGGGCTTGCCCTTCATGCCCCCGGCGAGGTGGGCGGTGGAGATGGTGTCGGCGAGGCGGGCATAGCCAGCGGTCCCCCGCGCCAGCACCAACAGGTGCGATCCCTCCGGATCGGGGACACCGTTCTGTGGCTGGCGCAACCCGAGCGAGAGTTCCGCACCGAACACCGTGGGCAGACCGATCGCCCGGGCCGCCTCGGCGAAGCGCACCACGCCGTAGAAGCCGTCGTGGTCGGTGAGCGCCAGGGCCTCGAGCCCCAGGCGGGCGGCCTCCTCGGCCAGAGCCTCGGGATGGGAAGCGCCATCGAGGAACGAGAAGTTGGAGTGGCAGTGGAGTTCGGCATAGGGAACCGACCCGAGACGACGTTCGAGTCCCTCGGGCGCCGCATACTCCGGCCGGTGGTATGACCACGCGGGGCTGTCGCCACCGTCACCCTCTGCCCGGGTGGGTTTGGCTGCCCGGGTGGGTTCGGCAGCCCGGGTGGGTTCGGCGCGCCGGCCCGTGTCCCCGGGCGAGCGGGAATCGGAGAGCGTCCGTTCGAGCTCGGACCAGGAGACACCCGGGTTGTTGAAGCCCACGATGGTCGATGGTAGACGAACGTCTGTTCGATTGTCGAACGAGCGTCCGTCTCGCGAGCATGAACGGGTTCATGACGGTTTTGTGTCAACCTGTCATCAGACTGCAAAGTGGAATGGGCCGAACGGACCCTTGGGGAACGTGGGCGGGCTGCCGATCCAACCAGAAGACAACCGACATTGATGAAGGACTCGACACCATGAGCCAGATGACAGCGCTCGCTCCACCCACCGACCAGGCCCCGCCGACCCGTCGGCGTCACCTGCGCATCGTCCCAGTGATGATCGCTGGCGCACTCCTCCTGGCCTCGTGCATGAGCTCCGACCAATCGGCGGCGTTCGACAAGGTCAACGCCTCGCGCACCACCCGATCGGTGTCCGCTCTCGCTGACGACAACACCGCGCAGGAGAAGGCCCAGGCGTGGGCCGAGCACCTCGCTTCCTCCAACACCCTGCAGCACTCCAACCTGGCCCACGGGATGGACGGTCAGTGGAAGCGACTGGCCGAGAACGTCGGCTACGGCTCGTCGATCGGCGCGGTCCACCAACAGTTCATGACGTCTTCGGGCCACCGGGCGAACATCCTGGACAGCCGCTTCACCCACGTCGGTGTCGGTGTCGCGAAGGGACACGGACGAGTCTTCGTGGTCCAGGTGTTCGTCCAACGCTGACGAACGTCCACCAGGATCGCCGACGCTCGGCGCTCGCTACGGAAAGATGCCGCGTGTGGCCATCGCCGCAGCGACCCGCCCGAGCGCGACGGCGTAGGCCGCACGGCGGAGGCTGACGTCCCAACGTCGGCCGGCCGCCCAGACGTCAGCGAAGGCGTCGGACATCACACGATGGTGGCGATCGGCCACGAGGTCCTCCTCCCACGGGAACCCCTGACGCGCCTGGGCCCACTCGAAGTACGACGCGGTGACCCCACCGGCGTTGGCGAGGACGTCGGGGACCACCGTGATCCCTCGTCGGTCGAGGACCTCGTCGGCCTCCGGGAGCGTCGGTCCGTTGGCCGCCTCGACGATCACACGCGCCCGGATCCGTTCGGCCACCGAGGCGTCGATCACGCCCCCGAGTGCGGCCGGGATCAGCAACTCGCAGTCGACCTCGAGCACGTCGCCGGCGTCGATCGGGTCACCGAGTGGGAAGCCCGCGACGCCGCCCGTCTCGATCACGTGGTCCGACAGCGCCGCCGTGTCGAGCCCTCCCTCGTTCAGGACCGCACCGGTCACGTCGCTGACGGCGACCACCCGCATGCCGGCCGACTGGAGCAGGTAGGCCAGCGGTCCACCGACCTTGCCGAACCCCTGGATCACGGCCCGGCGCCCCGGGAGCTCGATGCCCAACGACTCGAAGGCAGCGCGGACGCACACGACCACGCCGGCAGCGGTTCCGCCGGCGTGGGCACGGGTACCCCCGACAGAGAGGGGTTTGCCGGTCACCGCGCCCGGCAGGTGTACGCCACCGCCCGTCATCTGCAACGTGTCGAGCAGCCATGCCATCACCCGACCGTCGGTGTTCACGTCGGGAGCAGGAATGTCTCGGTCGGGCCCCAGCAACGGCGAGATCTCGACCGTGTACCGCCGGGTCAGGTGTTCGAGCTCGGTGAGGCTCAGCGAGCCCGGGTCGACACGGACGCCGCCCTTGGCTCCCCCGTACGGCAGACCGCACACCGCGGTCTTGATCGTCATCTGTGCCGACAGCGCTCGGACCTCGTCGGCATCGACCGCGGGATGGAATCGGATCCCGCCCTTGCCCGGCCCTCGGACGGTGTTGTGGTGGATCCGCCAGCCGGTGAACACCTCGACCGATCCGTCGTCGCGCCGCACGGGAACCGACACCTCGAGCACTCGCTCGCATCGCCGGACCATCGCGTGGATGCTCGGGTCGATATCGGCCACCTTCACCGCATCGTCGATGCGATCCAGCACAGCGTCCCAAGGACCAGCGTCCACGCCATGAGTGTGGCAGGCGTGGACACCCGGGGCGCGGAGGTCAGGCGGCGAGTTCTGGCCTGACCGGATCGGGGCCGGCTTCGCACGCGTTGGCGTACCGGGCAACGATCTTGCCGAGCGCACGCTCGCGCACCGCTCGGGGCTCGGTCGGGTCGACGGCGATGGTCACGAGAACGTCGGACACGCCCTGGCGACGAGCGCCGGCGGCGAGGGCAGCGAGAGCGGCACGGTGGGCACCGAAGCCGTCTTCGACGACGGACTCGGCGAGTTCGATGGCAGTGGTGGGGGTCATGTCTCCAAGGTACGGAATCTTGGATATCAGTGCTAGCGATATTCACTCACCATGTTCATCAGCTATGCTGATCAACCATGACCACGCTGAGAGACGTCGACATCCGCCACCTCGCCGCCCTCGCCGCCGTCGTCGATGAGGGTTCCTTCGCCAAGGCAGCCCAGGCGTTGGGCTTCACGCAGTCGGCGGTCAGCCAACAGATCGCCGCACTCGAGAAGGCTGCGGGTCTGCCGGTCCTCGACCGGCCCCGAGGGCCGAAGGCGGCCGAGCTGACGCCGGCCGGGGAGCTGCTGCTCGGCTACGCCCGCGAGGTGCTCGACCGAGTCGAGGGGATGGACGACGAACTCGACCGGCTGCGGCGGGGAGTCTCGGGCCGACTGGTCATCGGCACCTTCCAGTCGGTGTCCGCCAAGCTGCTCCCGACGCTGATCGGCCGGATGCGCGCCGAGGTACCCGACGTCGACATCCGCCTCTTCGAGACCGACGACCAGACGGCGCTGCTCCGCGGAATCCTCGACGACGAGCTCGACCTCGCGTTCACCGTCGACGCCGAGCCCGATCCCCGGATCGAGTCCCAACACCTGGGCTACGACCCGTTCGTGGTGTTGGCGGCGGTCGGCGAGCTCGCCGGTCCCACCGCGACACCGGGCGATCTGTCCGACCATCCGATCATCGGCCAGCCGGGGGCGAGCGTCTGTCAGGCCCTCATCGATCGTCGACTCGGCGCCATCGGCATCCGCCCCGACTACGTGTTCCGTTCGCAGGACAACGGCGCCGTGCAGGGCATGGTCCGCTCGGGCATGGGCAGGGCGATCATGCCGTACCTCGCCGTCGATCCCGACGACCCGGGCGTCGACGTCCTCGAACTCGACCCGCCGATCGATCCCCGCGGTATCCAACTCACCCGTCGCGCCGATCGGAGCCTCCCGCCGGCGGCGGACCACTTCGCCACCCTCGCCCGCGAGGTGGGGATCGAGGTCCTCCAACCGGACACCACCCTGGTCGACTGACCGTCACAGATCCTGGGTAGGTGCTGGCCATGACGGGCACGCGCTTCGGCCGCGGGATCGCCTCGTTCGATCCCGAGCACACCTCGGTCCTGCTCTGGACCCACGTCGACCAACCGGGACCGGTCGAATGGCGCATCGGGACCGACGCCGACCTCGAGACCGTCGTCGACTCGGGCGTCGTCACCGCCGACCGCGACCACGACTGCTGCATCACGGTGGAGGCCGACGGACTCACCGCGGGGACCACGTACTTCTACGACTTCTCGGCGGGCGCCGAGCGATCGCCCATCGGGCGAACCCGCACCCTCCCGGCACTGCCTGTCGACCACTTCCGGCTCGGCGTCACCTGTTGTGCGGACTACTCGGCGGCGCCGCTCGGCGTCTACCGAGCGATCGCCGAACGGGAGGTCGATGCGGTCCTCCACCTCGGTGACTACATCTACGAGGCGCAGACCGCGAACAGTGGTCGTCGAGCCACGTTCGCCGAGACGTGCACGACGCTGGACGACTACCGCTCCCGGTATGCCCAGCTCCGCGAGGACCCCGACGTGCAGTGCCTCCATGCTCGTCACCCGATGATCACCATCTGGGACGACCACGACCTCGCCGACAACGCCTGGCGGACCGGCGCGAAGGCCCACGATCCTGCAGAACACGGCGACTGGGACACCCGCGTCGGCGCCGCCTCCGCCGCCCGGGCCGAGTGGCTGCCGATCCGGTATCGGGACGCCGACGACCTACGCCGCACGTGGCGATCGATCGCGGTCGGTGACCTCGTGGACCTCGTGCTCCTCGACACGCGCTACGAGGGCCGTGACCAACAGGCAGGCGACGAGGGCACGCTCCCCCGGGACCACCCGGACCGCTCGTTGCTCGGCGAGGACCAGCGGGCCTTCGTCGCCGAACGACTGGCCGACACCTCACGGCCGTGGTCGCTCCTGGCCAGTGGCGTGGTGGTGAACGAGATCTGCCTCCCCCTGCCCGGCGACGGCCTCCTCCCCCAGGGCGTGCTCCCCAACGGCTATGCGATCATCGACGGGAAGGTCATCCACGACGACCAGTGGGACGGCTACACCGCCGAGCGGGCCCTCCTGGCCCGCCAGATCGAGGAACGGGCTGGAGCGGGCGTCCGCACCGCGTTGCTGTCGGGCGACGTCCACTCGTGCTGGGCCATCGAGGGCCCCCCGGGCGCCGACGGCGAACCCGTCGCCGTCG
>JBBKVY010000233.1:0-7543 GCA_037968675.1 Acidimicrobiales bacterium
GACGGTCTCCGCCACCCCTCGGGCCAGAACACTCCATCCGGACCGAGACGCCGAGTCCCACTCGTCGACTTCGAAGGCCACGGCGTGTGCCATCTTCGCCGCCTCCAGTTTCGTCCCGAACAGATAGAGCCCGACCGACGCGACACCGAGCACCACGGCCATCTGATAGCGAGCGTCGGAGCCGCGGTCCTCCGGCCGTAGGATCGGCGGCGGCGGAGACAGCTGATGCTCGACGGTCATTGGGCCGCCACCTTGGTGAGCGCTCGGTGGTACAGGGCTTCCTTCGCTTCGACCGCCTGACGGAGATCGAGCCCTTCGGCGCTCTCTTGTCCCTCGGTAGCACAGCGCTTCGCGAGTTCCGGCTCGTCGATCATGCGGGAGATGGCCCGGCCGAGCGCGTCGGGGTCGTCCGAAGGAACGAGCAGACCGTTGCGCTCGTCCTCGATGATCTCGGGGATCCCGCCCACGGCCGTGGCGACACAGGGAAGACCGGTCGCCAGTGCCTCGACGAGCGCGATCGGGAAACCCTCGAATCGAGAGCTGACGGCGAAAAGATCGAACAGCGGCAAGAGATCGAACACGTCGTCCCGACTGCCGAGGAACGTCACGCGATTGTCGATCCCGAGATCGCGACAGGCCTGCCGGAGCTCCCCCTCGAGGGGTCCGAGGCCGATGAGGCCCAGGTGGGCAGTGCCGACCGCGCCGTTCGATGCCATGGCCCGGAGCAGATTCAGATGATTCTTCTTCGCGGTGAAATTTCCGACGTTGGCGACCAAGAACGCACTGCGCGGAAGGCCGAGATCGAGTCGGCGCCGCGATCGCTCGTCGTCACTCCACGAACGCACGGACGACAGCACCGTGCCGTGATGAATGGTCGACACCTCGGGCGACGGGCGAAACGGAACAGGACGAACCGACTCGGCAACCGTCTTGGACACGGCGATCACCGCCGAGTTGCGATGGTAGGTCAGCGCGTTCGCGAGGCGCGTGGGTGTCCGGTAGCGGTCCCACATGTTGTGTTCGGTGTGGATGAGCACCGGTGAACCGCCGCGTCCGGCGAGAAGTCGCGCCGCGGCGGCTGGGACCGGAGCGTGAGTGTGAATGAGGCCGTACTGACGCTCTCGGAGCAATTTTCGAAGGCGGCCGACCCATCGGGGATCACCCGAACGGCTCGAGCCCAGACAATGAACGACGGTCCCGTGAGCCTAGATCGCCGGTCGGTAGTTGTCCTTCCACGGCAGGATGTACGCAACCTCGACCTCGTACCGGGTGTGATCCACCAGCGGGATCATGTCGAGCAACAACCGTTCCACGCCGCCTCGACCGAGGCCTTTGGTCAACCACAGGCAACGAATCCGGCCGTCGGGGCGCGTTTCGACCTCGGCATCGGCGAGTGCCGTCGAGCTCCCGTCAGGCACTGCGAGGCGAAAAGATTCGGACGGTACTTTTGAGATGCTCGACGTGCCCGTCGCCTCCCTCGTCCTCGTCGTCGTCGGTGTCGTCGGTGTGGTCCGCGTCATTTGCGACTTCGCCGTCAGGGCCCGACAGCTCCTCGTCGGAGTCCTCCAGCACACCTCGGTTCGCAACACCTCGAGCCCGAACCGGTCGAGGGTCACATCGTTCGTGTCAGTCGCGTCCTTCATTCCCCCACCCTCTCCGTTCCACGGACGCGCACCAGGGTCGTTCGTTACCTCCTCACGGAAACCGGCCAGGTTGCCGTCGAAGTGATGAGCGTTCCGGCGGTTCCAGCCAGGATCTCGGCCGAGTCCTCGAGTCGGCCGATGCCTGCTGATCCCCCGGTGATCTCGAAAAAGCGCCATGACGGGCGGCCCGTCGAGCGCCAGGCGACGCGACTGCACGGGCGAAGTGTCAAGTGGTGAACACCACTCGTTCTCGAATCGCCCGATGATCTCGGCGCGGTGTAGAGCGGCGGGCACGGGTTCGGTGTGTTGAGCGAGTCGTTCGAGCAGCGTGAGTGCGTGGACGGCGATGATCTCCGACCGGGTGCTCGTCACCAGGTCGGCCGCCCACTGGACGGCACACTGGCTGTTGGCTGAGCCGTCGACGCCGGCGACGATTCGTTCAATGGCCATGGGACCCATCCCTACGGGCGAGCATCGAGCCCCGCTTCGGGGTCGTGTTGGGTCGTCCGTGGTCATCGTCGACCACCGTGCACATGACCCCGGGCGGCGACGTAGAGGCGAAGGTCTCCTGCTCGGCCGCCACGCGGCCCTCGGTCGCACGTCGTAGCCGTGTTGCTGACGTCACTCGAACACCCGAACGGCAGATGGGAGTGTCCAGATGGCGATCGGACGATGGTCGTTCGGCCCTAGCGACGCAACCGGCCCCACCCGCACGATGCAATGGCCAGGAACTCTCCTGGGCACACAGGAGGAACACCATGACCGCAACCCTCACCGAGAAACATCTCCGGACCACACAGGACAACGGCGCTACGCCTGTCATCGCCGATGAGGGCGCAACCGGCCCCCGCGAGCGCAGCGTCGCCAGCTACGCATGGGCCGTCAGCCGTATCTCCATCGGGTTCGTCTTCCTGTGGGCATTCCTCGACAAGGCCTTCGCCCTGGGCTACGCCACTGGGACCGATCGCACCACCGGCGCCATCGACCGCTTCGGTCCGGCCGCCTGGATCCACGGCGGCTCCCCCACCAGCGGATTCCTCTCCGGCGTCGAAGGACCGTTCAAGAGTCTCTTCGAGCCCCTCTCCGGTGCTGTGTGGGCCGACTACCTCTTCATGGTCGGCCTCCTCGCCATCGGAGTCGCCCTCATGCTGGGCATCGGCATGCGTATCGCTGCTGGCGCCGGCGCCCTGCTCCTGACCTTCATGTGGATGGCGTCGCTCCCGCTCGACAACAACCCGTTCATGGACGACCACCTGGTCTACGCCGTCGTCCTCATCGGTCTCGCCGCCGTCCACGCCGGCGACACGCTCGGCTTCGGCCGACTCTGGGCCCGCACGAACCTGGTCCAACGCTTCCCCGTCCTGCGGTGACCACCGGCCGACAATCACCACGAACAACAGACCCATCGTGCTCGCCGGCAATGCGCCGGCGAGCACGCACGTTCCGGCCGATGGACGCAGCCGACGGCCCGGCCCTCGAGCGATTCCACGAAACGCTCTCCGCCAACGCACAACGATCCCGGTTCTTGGGCTTCCACCCCCACCTCACCGCCACCGAGGTCGACCGGTTCTCCCGCGTCGACCACCTCGACCGCGAAGCCATCATCGTCACCGTCGGCACCGAGATCGTCGCCGTTGGCCGCTACGACCGACTTCCCGGGACAGACCGTGCCGAGGTCGCATTCGTCACCGCCGAAGACCACCGAGGCGACGGCATCGCCAGCCAACTCCTCCTACAGCTCGCCATCGCGGCACGAGGCGTCGGGATCGACAAGCTCGTGGCCCAGACGCTGCCCGAGAACCAGCGGATGCTCGGCGTTTTCACCCGGTCGCCGTTCCGAGCGGTCACCCGCTTCGCCGGAGGCATCGTCGACGTCTCGATGTCACTCACCAACGCCGACCGAGATCCAGCCGCAGCGTCCGACTGGCGGTAGCCGGTCACCGACCGCGGTACGGCTCGAGGATCTGTCGATAGACCTCGACGTACCGACGAGTCATCGTCGCCCGGTCGAACCGATGCCGGGCAGCGCTCTGTATCGCTGGTCGATCGAATGAGCCAACATCGCCCACGGCGCCGACCGCCCTCGCGATGTCGGCCACAAGGACTCCGTCGACACCATTGCGAATGAGTTCGCTCATCGACCCGCGGTCGTAGGCGATGACCGGTGTGCCGCTGGTCAGCGCCTCGGCCACGCTGAATCCGAACGGTTCGTCGAAGTCGATCAGATGCAACAGCGCGTGTGCACGGCCGAGGAACTCGGATCGGTTTGCGGCATCGACCGGGCCGACGTAACGGACACGCCCGTCGTCGAGATGAGGTGCGACCTGGTCACGGAAGTAGTCGTGATCCTGGATGATGCCGGCGATGTCGAGTCGACGTCCGCTCCGGTGGGCGACCTCGATCGCGTGGGCCGTGCCCTTGTCGGGGTGTATCCGACCGAAGTACACGAGGTGGTCTTCCGGATCCGGGTGGAGATCGAAAGCGTCGACGTCGATGCCGTGATGGATGGTGGCGGCGTAGTGTAGGCCCGGGTGGCGGTCCGCATCGCTGATCGCCACGTAGTGCGTGCTCTGGCCATACCGTTCATACACGGGGACGATCGCTGGCGACGAGAACCCGTGGATCGTGGTCACGACAGGCGTGTTGACGAGAGCGCTGTAGGTGAGGGGCAGGAAGTCGAAGCCGTTGTGGAGGATGTCGAACTCGTCGGCCCGCTCGAAAGCTGCGGCGATATGGAGACACTCGGCCACCTTCGGGTCGATGCTCTCGTCCTCTGACCATCCGACATCGACGACAGCGTGAAGCGCTGCGTCGGTGATCGAGTCGGCGGTCGCGAACAACGTGACGTCGTGGCCGAGCGCGACGAGGCCGTCGGTCAAGAGCGAGGCGAACAGTTCCCATGGGCCGTAGTGGCGGGGTGGCGTACGCCAGGCGATCGGGGCCAAGACGGCGATCCGCAGCGGTGGAGAGGGTCGGTCGGGGCCGGCGGGAGACGAGAGGGTGATGAATCGAGAGTATCGACGCTCGAACCCGGCCAGTCGGGCCTAGCGTGGACACCTCATCCCCGGGCGAGTCGCCCCGCTTGGGTTGGACGGCCGTCAGGGCTCCGTCGCCCTTCGCAGGCTTGACGCCTTGACCGGGCCGACGGCAGGAGTGCACGTGCCAGGTCATGGTCCGACGGAGTCGTCCGTCTCGTCTCCCGATCGCATCCCGCGGTCGTTCGGCCTTGTGTCGACCTTCCCGCCTACGCCGTGTGGGATCGCGAGTTTCTCGGCGGCGCTGTCGGCCGGACTGATCGCCGGCGGTGATTCCGTCGACGTGGTCCGCGCCCGACCGCTCCTGGACTTCGACGATCCGCTCGTGGTGGGATCGCTCGCCGGACCACCCGCCTCCTGGCTGGCGGCCAGCAACGCGCTCGATCGAAACGACGTGGTGATCGTGCAGCACGAGTACGGCATCTACCCCGGCGCGGACGGGGCAGGAATCATCGAACTCATGCGTGCCCTTCGGGTCCCGATCGTCGTCGTGGCCCATACCGTGCTGCGTACGCCCACCGCGAGCCAGCGACGGGTGCTCACCGAGATCTGCACATTGGCCGACGCCGTGGTGGTGATGACGTCGAGCGGTCGCCAGGGCCTGATCGACCAGTTCGGAGTCCCTTCGTCGAAGATCCACGTCATCGCCCACGGCGCTGCGACACCCGCTGCCCCGGTTCGTTCGGCTCGGGCCGATTCAGTACCCCGCCTCCTGACCTGGGGGCTGCTCGGACCTGGCAAGGGGATCGAGTGGGCCATCGATGCCATGGCCTTGCTCTGCGATCTGCGGCCCCGGCCGAGCTATGTGATCGCCGGAGCGACGCATCCGCAGGTGCGAGCGGCGTCGGGCGAGGTCTACCGCGACATGCTGACGCGACGGGCCGAGACCACAGGGGTGTCGGCGAACGTCGAATTCGATGAGGGCTACCGCGACCTCCACGCGCTGACCGAACTCATCACGACCGCCGACCTGGTCGTGTTGCCGTACGACTCCGCAGATCAGGTGACCTCCGGCGTCCTGGTCGACGCGGTCGCAGCCGGGAGACCGGTGGTCTCGACATCGTTTCCTCACGCCGTCGAACTACTCGGATCAGGCGCAGGCTTGGTCGTCCCGCAGCGAGACCCCACAGCGCTGGCCGCAGCAATTCGCTCGGTGCTGATCGACCCCGACCTCGCCGCGGGGATGGCCGAGGAGGCACGACGCCTCGCACCCGACCTCGGCTGGGCTGCGGTAGCGGCCCAGTACGTCGACCTCGCCGATGCACTGCTCAGCTACTCCGCGGCAACGCGATGACCGTTGACGTGCTCATCGAAGCGCCGCAGCCCTCGTTCGCCCACCTGCTCGCCATGAGCGACTCGCTCGGCACGTTCGAGCACGCGGACCACGCCGCGCCGCGCCCCGCTCACGGCTACTGCACCGACGACATGGCTCGCATCCTGATCGTCACCACGAGGGAACCGAACCCGAGCCGCGCCGTGCAGGAACTCGGCCGAACGGCGATGCGCTTCCTGGTCGGGGCACAGGGGGTCGTGGGCACGAGCCGGAATCGGCGCTCGATCGACGGTCACTGGCACGGCCGGTTCGGCGTCGAGGACTGCTGGGGCCGAAGCGTGGCCGCGTTCGGCATCGCGGGCAGCGAGGGCATGAATTCGTGGACGCGTCAGATGGGCGCAGCCATGTTCGGCACTGCCGTCGAGCAGCGCTCGCCGCACCGCCGAACGATGGCGTTCGCTGCGCTCGGCGCCGCAGCAATGCTCGAGACCGACGCCCACAACTACGGCGCCCGGGCCCTGCTGGTCGACGCCATCGACACCATCGGGCCGATCGGCATCGATCCCGAGTGGCCATGGCCCGAGGATCGGCTGACCTACGCCAACGCGACCTTGCCCGAGGCCATGATCGCCGCCGGGCATGCGCTCGAACGTCCCGAGATCGTCGAGGCGGGAATCGCGCTGCTTGTCTGGCTCCTCGACCACGAGACCCTCGACGGGCATCTGTCCCCGACTCCGGTGGGCGGTGCAGGACGAACTGACCGACCGCCGAGGTTCGACCAGCAGTCGATCGAGGTCGCGGCGATCGCCGATGCCTGCGCCCGAGCCGAAGTCGTGACCGGGGACCGCAGTTGGGGCCAGGGCGTGGACCTCGCCGTCCGGTGGTTCACGGGCGACAACGATGCCCAAGCGACGATGTGGGACCCATCGACCGGCGGCGGCTACGACGGACTGCACGACGTCGGACCCAACCTCAATCAGGGGGCCGAATCGACGATCGCCCTGATCTCCACATTGCAGCACGCGTACCAGCGAACGACGTCCCCATGATCGAACCTGATCTCGCGATCCGTCAATCGATGGTGATCCGGGCCGATCCGACCCGCGTGATCATCAAACTGTTCGTCCCGGGCCTCCCCGAAGAACACCGCGGCGACCACGTCGTCGACGCCGTGACTCACATTCTCAGCCTCGACGACGACGAGGTCGCCGTCGGTCTCGCCGAGATCTCCGACCGATTCAGTGGCCGCCACCGCACCCTGCTCGCCACCTTCGAACAGCACGCAGAGCGGGTCGCCGACCGGGTCCCGACTCATTGCGACCTGACCAGAGAGCGTCGACTACTACTGGGCGCAGCGTTCACCCACGAATACAGCGTCGAGGCCGCCGCTGTGTGCAACCCCTCGTTCATCCCTGACCCCAACCGGACCGCAGCATCCGATGGCATGTCCGACCTGGTCATGAGCACGCGCGGCATCGGTGAAGGCCATCGGTCCTCCATCGGCTTCCGCGAGGTACAACTGGACCAGCACGGCACGGTCAACGTCACTCCAGCGGGCGCGCACCTGGACAGCGGAGCCGTCTCGGAGACCA
>JBBKVY010000234.1:0-14925 GCA_037968675.1 Acidimicrobiales bacterium
GTCCCGGCCCCGGAGGCGCGCAGCTGGGTCCGCTCGCATCGTGGGGTCAGCGGGTCATCGCCGCGCTGATCACCGGTGCAGTCATCTTCGGCGCGGTCATCGTGGTCGTCATCGTGTCCGCCATCTTCGGCGCGATCTCCGATGTCCTCGGGGCGCTGGTGTTGTTCGTCGGTTACCTCGGCATCTTCGCGGCCGCCCTCTACTTCTGGTATCTCGACGGCGAGACCGGCGGGCACCCGGGCAAGCGGCTCACCGGCCTCAAGACCGTCGACGCCAACACCGGGCAACTCATCGGAGGCGGCAAGGGCATCGTCCGGTACTTCGCCCACTTCCTCGACTCACTCGTCTGCTACATCGGTTACCTCTTCCCGCTCTGGGACGAGAAGCGCCAGACCTTCGCCGACAAGATCATGACCACGGTCGTGCTCAGCGATCAGCCGAAGAAGGACTTCGGGCCGGAGCTGTTCAAGCCGTAGGTCGGTCCTCGTTCGAGGATCGCTTCCGGCGCTCCTCGAAGTCCTCGTGGAAGCGCAGGATGGTCGACTGACTGGCCGTGGCCAGCAGCGTGCCGTCCTGCGCCCACAGATGCACCAGTCCGTGGCCGAAGCCATTGGCGATGACGTGCACCCGGATGTCGAGGAGCTCCCACGCCCCGTGGGCATCGACGGCACGCGTGCCTGTTCGCAGAGCTGAGGTACTGGGCCGTGGCCCAGATCACCGGGCGCCCCGTGGTCCCCTCCATCGCCTCGATGGCTGCGCCGAGGCCGCACCCACCCCAGAGGAACTTGCCGCTGGTGCAGACGCCTGGCGTCACCGGGAGGACCCGACGATTGGGGTTGTGGGTCGACTCGAGGCCGAGGAACGTCTTGGCATCCACGGCGGGCGACTCTACGCAGGGACCCATAGGGTCCCGACATGGGCACGATCGCGGTCACGTCGTGCATGTATCTCGGCGATCTCGCGCCGTTCATCCCCATCGCACGCCGGTTGCACGACCGCGGTCACGACGTCATCTTCGTCGCACCGGAAGGCTTCCGATCGATCCTGGAAGCGGAGCCGTTCGCGTTCCATCCGTACGCTCTCGACGCATCGCCGTCGACGCTGAACGCTGATCCGCGCCACACCACGCTCATGCGCCATCCGTGGCGAAATCTGCCCCGCCTCGGCGCCTACTGGATGGACCGATCGCTCGTCGACGACGCTGCCGCCTGCGTCGAGTCGCTCCGGTCGGGGTTCGACGGCGCCGACGTCGTGGTCACGCATCCCACCATGGGGGTGGCGTCGATCCCGGTCGCTCGCTCGATGGGCATCCGCACCGTCGTCGGCCAACTCTTCCCGATGATGATCCCGACCCGACGGTGGACGCCGCCGCTCGGTCCCAGCTCCCCCGATCTCGGGCGCGCCCTGAACAGCGCTGCGTGGTCGATCATGTCCTTCGGGACCCGGGTCGGGATGAGGGACCGCGAGGTGAATGCCATGCGGCGAACGCTGGGCCTCGATTCGCTGCGCGCGAACGCCGCCCGTGCCTGGCTCGAGACCGACCGGACCGTCGTCCTCACGTCGGAGCACTACTACGGCCACGGCGCCGACGACTGGCCCGCCGTGACCTGGGGCGGATTCTCCATCTGGCAGGGTCCCGCGGACCAGGCGCTGAGCCCGGAACTCGACCGCTACGTCGACGATGGCGATCCCCCGGTGGTCGTCACCCTCGGCACGTCGGCGGCCACCGACGCCGGCGGTCGGTTCGCTCGCATCGCCGGCGACCTCGACCGCGCCGGCATCCGCTCGGTGCTCCTCGTCGGCCACGAGAACAACCTCGCTCCCGTGGCCGGTCACCCTGCTGCCGTGCCGTTCGCCCCGCTGACGAGGCTCCTTCCGCGATGCAGCGTCGCCGTCATCTCGGGTGCCGCCGGCGGTCTTGCCGCCGCGCTGACGGCTGGCATCCCCGTCGTGGTCCACCCG
Organism: Acidimicrobiales bacterium; assembly: GCA_037968675.1. Taxonomy (GTDB): domain Bacteria; phylum Actinomycetota; class Acidimicrobiia; order Acidimicrobiales; family Salinilacustritrichaceae; genus Salinilacustrithrix. The sequence continues at coordinate 1,963 of JBBKVY010000234.1, forward strand.
CAGCTCTTCGACCAGGTCTGGCACGGCAGGCGCGTCGAGGAGCTCGGCGTCGGGCGCATGGTTCGCAAGGTGGGCGAGGTGGGGGCGGCAGTCCGCGGGATCCTCGACGAACCGTCGTTCGCGACACGTGCCCGGGCGCTCGGAGCGCTGCTCACCGCCGAGGACGGACCAGGAGTCGTCGCCGACGTGGTGGAGGACCTCATGTCAGACTCCACCCCATGACCGGACCGTGGTTGGCCGATGCATGTTCGCTCGTGGACGCCTACCGGTCGGGCCAGCGTTCACCGGTCGAGGAGACCCAGGCCTGTCTCGACGCCATCGAGTCGTCCGACCTGAACGCGTTCTCGCACGTCGACGGCGGGCGGGCCCTGGAGGCGGCGACGAACGCCGACACCTCCCTCCCCTTCGGTGGTGTGCCGATGGGTGTGAAGGAACTCGACAAGGTCGCCGGTTGGCCGGACACGGAGGCATCGCTGGTGTTCCGTGACCGGATCGGGACACGCAACGGCACGATGATCGACCGGCTGGTCGACGCCGGGGCGGCGCTGGTCGGCATGTGCACGGCGTCGGAGTTCGGGGGTCTGAACGTGTCGACCACCAAGCTGAACGGCACGACCCACAACCCGTGGGAGCACGGCAAGACCGCCGGTGGCTCCTCGGGTGGCTCGTCAGCGGCCGTCGCCGGCGGTCTCGTCCCCGTCGCCACGGGCGGCGACGGCGGCGGGTCGATACGCATCCCCGCCGCGTTCACCGGCCTGGTGGGCATGAAGGGCACGGCCGGCCGGATCCCGCGCGGTCCCCAGACCGAGATCGCGCCGCTCACCGTCGTCAAGGGGTGCCAGGCGCGGTCCGTACGCGACGTGGCCCGCTGGTACGACGTGTGCGCCGGCTACGACATCCGCGATCCCTATTCCCTCCCGTCACACGGCCGCTGGGAGACCGAACTCGGGACCCACGACCCCGCCGGCATGAAGGTGGTCGTCTGCCCGGACCTCGGCAGAGCGGTGGTGCGCCCCGAGGTCGAGGCCAACGTCCGAGAGGCCGCGGCTGCGCTCATCGCCGACGCCGGGCTGGTCGAGATCGACGTCCCGATCGACTTCCCCGGTCTCGGGCTCGAGTGGGCGATGTCGAACCTGTCGCAGTTGTTCAACGACGTCCGGGACCTCTGGCCCGACTGCCGGGACGAGCTGACGAAGGAGATGGCCTTCGGTCTCGAGATGGCCCACGGGTCGTACGACCTCGAGATGGCGGCCACGGTCGAGCGGAACCGAACCGGCATGAACGAGGCGATGGCGGCGGTGTTCGACGACGCCGACTTCATCATCTCGGCCACCAATCCCGACGTCGCCTATCCGGCCGAGATCACGGCCAATACCCGGGTCGGCGACAAGAAGGTCGGTCTCGAGAACAACGGCGTGCTGACGATTCCGGCGAACATCGTCGGCAATCCGGCGGTCTCGGTCCCGGTGGCTCCGGCCTTCGGCCTCCCTGTGGGCATGCAGATCATGACCCGCCATCACGACGACGCGCTGCTCCTCGACCTCGCCCGGGTCGTCGAGATGACGCTCCCGTGGCCTCTCGTGGCGCCGGGATCGCCGCTGTAGCGACGCCGCAGGAGTTCCTGTCAGACCCCCTGCGGATACTGGGGTCATGGCAACGCAACCCCGCCTCATCCCCACCAAGTTCCAGCTCGACAACGCCAGCCGGGAAGCCGGCAAGCGTGGCCTCGCGAAGGCGCGCGCCGCCCTGGCCGCTGCGCACGAGAAACACGCTGCCGACCGGCACGACGACCACGCCACCGCAGCATGATCACTACGCTCCAGCCCGATGGGCATCATCGGATGGATCTTCGTCGGACTGTTCGCCGGCGGCCTCGCCGGCCGCGTGACCGGCGTGCGAGGCAACGGGTGCCTGACCACGATGGCGGTCGGCGTGATCGGTGGCCTGGTCGGCGGCATGCTCTTCAACGCTGCCGGCGACGAGGGCATCGGCGAGTTCGGGCTGCGATCGATGTTCGTCGCCTTCGTCGGCGCCACGCTCCTCCTCTTCGCCTACGGCGCGGTCACGGGTACGAACCGCCGGCGTCGCTGACGCCTCGCCTCTTGACCGCTCGGTCAAGATCCCATCTAGAGTGAACCCATGACCGAAGTCGTGATCATCGATGCCGTCCGTACTCCCGTGGGTCGCCGTGGCGGCGGCCTGTCCACCGTGCATCCGGGCGAGCTCCTCGGCATCGCCCAGAAGGCCCTGATCGACCGGACGGGCATCGATCCGTCCGAGGTCGGCCAAGTGGTCAGCGGCTGCGTGTCGCAGGTGGGAGAGCAGGCCTTCAACATCGGTCGGACGGCGTGGCTGGCGGCCGGGCTCCCCCAATCGGTGGCCGCCACCACGGTCGACACCCAGTGCGGGTCGTCGCAGCAGGCGACCAACCTCGCCACCGCCCTCGTCGCCGGTGGCGCGGTCGATGTCGCCGTCGCCTGCGGTGTCGAGACCATGAGCCGCATTCCCATCGGGAGCAGCGGTGGCAAGAAGCTGGGATTCGGCATCCCGATCCCCAAGACGTACTTCCCGCGCTACGAGATGACGTCGCAGTTCGAGGGCGCCGAGCGCATCGCCGACAAGTGGGGCATCTCGCGTCGCGACACCGACGAGTTCGGCCTCCGCTCCCAGCAACTCGCCGCCCAGGCGTGGGCTGAAGACCGCTTCGGCACGCAGATCGTGCCGGTCACCGCACCCGACGCCGACGACGAGGGGAACCTCCTCGACACGACGCACGACGTCACCCGCGACGAGGGGCTGCGCGAGACCAGCCTCGAGAAGCTCGCCACGCTCAAGCCGGTGGCCCGCCCCGACGGGGTGCACACCGCCGGGTCTGCCTCGCAGATCTCCGACGGCGCCGCTGCCGTGCTCATCATGACCGCCGACAAGGCCAACGAGCTCGGCGTGACCCCGAAGGCTCGGGTCGTCGACACCTGCAACGTCGGCGTCGACCCGGTTCTCATGCTCACCGGCCCGATCGACGCCACGACACATCTGCTCGAACGCACGGGGATGACGATGGCCGACATCGGGGTGACCGAGATCAACGAAGCGTTTGCGTCGGTCGTCCTGTCGTGGGCCAAGGAACACAACCCCGACATGGACACGGTGAACCCCAACGGTGGCGCCATCGCACTCGGACACCCGCTTGGCGGCACCGGTGCTGTCCTGCTGACCAAGGCCCTCCACGAGCTCGAACGAGCCGACAAGGAGCACGCCCTGGTCACGATGTGCTGCGGTGGTGGCCTGGGCACCGGCACCATCATCCAGCGCGTCTGATGGACGTCCCCCGGGCGCTCGGGGTGGCGGGCATCGTGGCGGTCGCCGTGTTGATCACGGCGTGGTCCGGCGCGCTCGACTCCGACGGGGCCCCGTCCGCCGATGCCGGCGTGGGGACCGTGGTCCGGGTGATCGACGGGGACACCGTCGATGTCGCGGTCGCCGGGGACGAGGAACGGGTGCGTCTCATCGGCGTCGACACCCCGGAGTCGGTGGCACCCGAGCGCCCCGTGCAGTGCTTCGGCGCCGAAGCATCGGATCGAACCAAGGAGCTCCTGCCCGTCGGGACGGCCGTGCGACTCGAACGCGACGAGGTCAGCCGCGACCGGTACGGGCGTCTGCTCGCGTACATCTACCGCGTCGACGATGGACTGCTCGTGAATCTCGACCTCATCGAGGGTGGCTTCGCCGATGCGGTCACCTACGGCGACAACGAAGCGCTCTACGACACCTTCGTCGCCGCCGAGGCGGCGGCGCGATCCGGTGGCGTCGGCCTCTGGTCGGCATGTGGTGGGCCCGACGTCGACATCGCACCCCCGCCGGGTCGGTGAACGATCGCACCCACACTCGCCGGTAGCGTGACCGCCGTGTCCGCAGCGCCCACTCTCGTCGAACGGCTGGGCCATGCGCCCGATGCCAGGCTCGTCATCGTGAGCTGCGACGACCTCGGACTGTCACACGCGTCGAACCTCGGCGTCTACCAGTCGCTGCGAGACGGTGCGGCCACCAGCGCCTCCCTGATGGTCCCGTGCCCCTGGGCACGCGATGCTGCCAGTCGGTACCGGGGCGAGGACATCGGCGTGCACCTCACCCTCACGGCGGAGCACGATCGATACCGATGGGGGCCCATCACGCAGTCGCCGAGCCTGCTCGACGGCGACGGCGGCTTCCCTCGTACCAACGTCGATGCGTGGGAGCATGCCGATCCGGCCGAGGTCCGCCGGGAGTGCCGATCCCAGGTCGAGCGGGCGATCCTGTGGGGGTTCGACGTCAGCCATCTGGACAGCCACATGAAGATCCTCCAACTCCGACCCGAGCTCTTCGACGTCTATCTCGATCTCGCTGTCGAGTACCAGCTCCCGTTCCGCCTCTCCGATGCGTCGACCCAGCGATCGATCGGCTTCCCGTTCCGCACGCTCGCCGCCGAGGAGGGGGTCCTGTTCCCCGACCACTTCATCGACGTTGCCGCACCGCCCAGCCGCGGTCGCGTCGCCGCAGCGCTGGCGGAGCTCGAATCCGGAGTGACCGAGGTCCACGTGCAACCGGCGGTCGACACGCCGGAGGTCCGGGCGATCAGCGAACACTGGGCCGACTGGTCCGATGACCTCGCATTCGTCACCGAAGGCGATCTGGCGGCGTTGATCGACGCCGCCGGCGCGACGTCCATCGGCTACCGGGAACTGCGCGACGCGCAGCGGGCCGCATGAGGGCGGCACTCGTCACCGTGGTGCTGGTCGCCGGGCTCATCGTCGGCTCCTGCGCCAGCGACCGACGGGCAATCTCGCGAGACGACCTGCCAGCCGTGCCGGCCGACGCCACCGTCCAGGTCGAGCTCGGGGCCGACGGGTTCGACCAGGCCGAGCTCGAGGTCACCACCGCCGATCTCGTCGAGTTCCGCAATGTCGACGAGGAGAACCACGGTGTCAGGACCGACGACTTCGCCATCGACAACGGGCCGCTGTTCCCCGACGAGTTCACCCTCGTCATCTTCGACACGCCGGGCACCTACACGGTCGTCGACACCGAGGACAGCGACGCCACCATGACCGTGGTCGTGACCCCTCCCGCCAGCCCGTCGGGCTGATCGCCGCCGGCCGGGTCAGCCGTCCGCGTCCGCGGCCGCGCCCAGACCCTCGGCGCACCTCGACGTCGTCAGCAGCGGCAGGACCGAGAGCAGCCGACCGACGTTGCCGGTCACCTTGACCGTGCCCTGCATGTACCCGACATCCAACGTGCGTTCGCCGGCGACCACCGCATCGAGCTCGGCCGGCTTCATGATCATCGTGAAGTCGGGTTCGTCAACCGGGCCGTCGGCGAGCGCACCCGGTGCTGCATCGTCGAGCACCACGTGAAAGATCGTGGTGTCGGTCTTGCCGGTGCCGACCTCGAACTGGATCGTGGTCATGTCACGCCGTCGAAGAGGTCGCCGGCCGACTCGTCGGAGTCGACCCGGCTGAAGGCGAGCACGTACTCGTCCCACGGATGGATCGCCCCGGCCACATCACGTGGCAGCCCGAACCAGAACGGCGACGTCGGGTCGACCTGGGTCGCGTGCGCCAGCAGGGCATCCCAACGAACGTCGCCGAATCCATCGGTCGACACTCGGGTCGTGATCCGGTGATCTTGTGACTCGCGCTCGAACCACTTGTCGTCGAACGGCGACTCGAGGCCGAGTTCGAGGAACTTCTCGTGCATCGACAGCATGCGGGCCCGCGACCACGTGGTCCAGTACACCTTCGTCACCTGGTGGGTCTCGCCGGCCTCGGGGTACGCAGCCGGGTCCGCCGCCTTCTCGACCGCAGGCATGGTGATGTCGTGCACCATCAGATGGTCGGGATGCGGGTAGCCCTTCTGGTCGTCGCCATAGGTGACCACCACCTGGGGGCGCTCCCGACGAAGGATCGCGACCAGCCGCCCCACGGCCTCGTCGAGTGGCGCGCTGGCGAAGGCTTCGGGGCGGGCGTTGGCCTCGCTGTCGGGCATGCCCGAATCCCGGTAGCCGAGCATCACGACCTCGTCGTAGCCGATGATGCGAGCAGCGTCCGCGAGCTCCTGCCGGCGTACAGCTTCGATGTCGGCCCGGACCTCCGGACGGTCCATCGCCGGATTGAGGATGTCGCCCTCCTCGCCACCCGTGCAGCAGACCAGGACGGTCCGGATGCCATCGCGGTTGTAGCGCGCCACGGTCCCTGCACCCTTGGACGACTCGTCGTCCGGGTGCGCGTGCACGGTCAGCAAGCAGCGGTCGGTCACGGCGACCACGCTACCCAGAGACGACCGGTGCTGATCGCGGTACTCGATCCGTCGGGAACGACGCGTCCGACTCGATGCCGACGGCGACAACTACCCTGAGGTCGTGGACGACCCCGATCTCTGGCAGTGGGTGTGGTTGGGCGCAGCCCTGGTCTTCGGACTCGGCGAGATGGCCAGCCCCGGCTCATTCTTCCTCGCGCCGTTCGCCGTCGGCGCAGCGTTCGCCGCCGCCGCCGCGCTCCTGGGCGCCGCCACCGGCCTCAGTTGGCTGGTCTTCCTCGTGGTCTCCGCCGTCTCCTTCGCGGCGTTGCGCCCGCTGGCACGCCGTCTCGACGCGTCGGGTGGCAACCCCCTCGGCGTGGGCGCGCGGCGTCTCGTCGGTGAGCAGGGCCTCGTGCTCCAGGACATCCCTGCCGGCCTCGACGAGGTGGGATTGATCCGCGTGGGCCGCGAGGAATGGCGCGCACAGTCCCCCGACGGGACCCCCATCCCCAAGGACAACCGGGTCGTCATCGCCGAGGTCCGCGGCACGCGCGTCGTGGTGTACCCCACGGAACGAACACTTCCCTCCAGCCCACCGGAAAGGTCCCACTGATGGGTCTCGTCGTCGTCCTCGCCGTCATCGGCATCCTGCTCTTCGCCTACGTCGCCGCCGGTGTCCGCATCATCCGGCCGTATCAGCGCGGCATCGTCGAGATGCTGGGCAAGTACCAACAGACCGTCGATCCCGGCCTCCGGATCATCATCCCGTTCGTCCAGACCATCCGAGCCGTCGACATGCGGGAGCAGGTGGTCGACGTACCGCCCCAGGAGGTCATCACGGCCGACAACGTCGCCGTCTCCGTCGACGCCGTCATCTACTACGAGCCCACCGATCCCCAACGTTTGGTCTACAACGTCGCCAACTTCATCCTCGCCGTGACCAAACTCGCGCAGACGAACCTGCGCAACGTGATCGGCGATCTCCAGCTCGACGAGTCCCTCACATCTCGAGACAAGATCAACGTCGCCCTCCGAGAGATCCTCGATGACGCCACCGACAAGTGGGGTGTCCGTGTGGTCCGCGTCGAGATCCAGCGCATCGACCCGCCGCCGGACGTCATGTCCGCGATGCACGAGCAGATGAAGGCCGAGCGGACCCGACGTGCGGTCGTGACCGAGGCCGAGGGTCGACGCACCGCGGCGATCACCACGGCCGAAGGCGAGAAGCAGTCGGCGATCCTCCAGGCCGAGGGCATCAAGGCTCGATCGATCCTCGAAGCCGAAGGCCGCGCCGAGGCCGTGCGGACCTTCGCCGAGGCCGAGAAGTTCCGCCAGCAGGCCGTCGCCGAAGGCGAGGCGGATGCCATCCGCAGCGTCTACCAGGCGATCCACGACGGCAATCCATCGAACGACCTGCTCGCCATCAAGTACCTCGAGGCACTGCAGAAGCTGGGCGACGGACAGGCGACCAAGATCATCGTGCCGACAGAGCTCTCGGGTGTGGCCGGGGCGCTCGCCGGCGTGACCGAACTCCTCGACCGCCAGAGCACCAACCGAGCCTGATAGACGGGGCGGATGAGCGAGCGTCTCTCCGCACACCAGGCCGTCACCCAGTACTTCGAGGAGGCAGCCGAGATCATCGGTCTCGATGACGAGATGATCCCCGTCCTCACGTCGTCGTACCGGGAGGTCGCGGCCCAGGTGCCCGTTCGTCGCGATGACGGGTCGTTGCTCGTGCTGCGTGGCTTCCGTGTCCAACACAACGGCGCCCGGGGCCCCTACAAGGGCGGCATCCGGTATCACCCGACGGTCGATCTCGACGAGGTCCGTGCCCTCGCATCGCTCATGACGTGGAAGACCGCGCTCCTCGACATCCCGTTCGGCGGAGCCAAGGGCGGCATCCAGGTCGATCCGACCGGGATGTCCGAGCGGGAGAAGGAGGAGATGACCCGCCGATTCACGAAGTCGCTCCACCACGTCCTGGGCGCCTACCGCGACATCCCGGCGCCGGACGTCAACACCAACGCACAGACAATGGCGTGGATGATGGATGCGTATTCGCAGGTCCACGGCTACACACCTGCGTGTGTCACGGGGAAACCGGTGGGTCTCAGCGGCGCACCGGGGCGGGATTCGGCCACCGGTCGGGGCGCGATCGACGTCCTCGGCGCCTGGTGCCAGCACAACGGGCAGTCGCTCGAGGGGCTCCGACTGGTCATCCAGGGGTTCGGCAACGTGGGGTCGTGGGCCGCCCGCATCGCGGTGGAACGGGGCGCGACCGTGGTCGCCGTGTCCGATGTCGGCGGCGGCACCCACGACCCGAGGGGCCTCGACGTGGACCTGCTCTTGACGACCGTGCAGGACGGCGGCTTGGTCACCGACGCCGGTCTCGGCGACGCCCTCACCAACGAGGAACTGCTCGAGTTGGACTGCGACGTGCTGCTGCCTGCGGCGCTCGGTCAGGTGATCACCGACACCAACGCCGGCGACGTCAGCGCATCGGTGGTGCTCGAGGGTGCGAACTACCCGATCACGCCCGACGGGGACGCGATCCTCAACGACCGCGGGGTCGTCGTGATTCCCGACATCCTGGCCAACGCCGGCGGCGTCACCGGCTCGTACTTCGAGTGGACGATGAACATCCAACAGTTCACCTGGAAGCTGTCGACGTTCAACGACGAGCTGGCCGATCGTCTCGTCACCGCATACGAGCGGACACAAGCGTTCGCCGACACGAACAGCTGCACGTTGCGGCACGCTGCGTACAGCATCGGCGTGCAACGGGTGGCCGACGCGTCCCGCATGCGGGGGTACGTGTAGTCACGGTGCCGCGGGTGGCACGATGCCCGAATGCCCTGGCCACCGCTCCGCACCTGGGTGCTGGTGTGTGCGCTGGCGTTGGCGGCGTGTGGTGACGACGGACGGACCCTGGCCCCGGCGGCCGAGGTGCCCGTCGCGCCGGCGTCCACGACGACGACGGACCCGTCACCAGAAGCCGGATTCACGACCGACGACCCGTCGATCGGCCTGAACCTGTCGAGTCCGTCCTTCGCCAGCGGTGCGCTCCTCGACGCCGACTTCACCTGCGACGGACTCAACGTGCCACCGCCCCTCGTCATCGCCGGGACTCCCCCGACCGCGGTCGAGCTGGCGATCAGCATGGTCGACCGTACGGCCGACGGCTTCGTCCATTGGGTCATCAGCGGTCTTCCGGCGACCACGACGCAGCTCGAGTCGGGTGTCACCCCACCGGAGGCCGTGACCGCCCGGACCGACAGCGGGATCGACGGCTGGGACGGCCCGTGCCCGCCACCGGGGGACGAACCGCACGACTACGCGTTCTCGGTCTACGCGATGGCCGAACCGATCGGGCTCACACCGGGGCTCGCCGGCCGCGACGCCATCGCGCTCATCGAAGAAGCGGCGATCTCCTCGACGCTCCTGATCGGCCGGTACGCCACCGGCGCGTAGCGACCCGAGCCGGGCAGCGACGAGGAGTGGTCTCAGGCGTAGGTGAGGCGGGTGATCCAGTCGGCGACGACGGCTGGGCGTTCGGATCCCTCCACCTCGACGGTGTAGGTACGGGTCACCTGGATGCTGTCGGTGCCCTTGAGCTGGACGTCCTTGACGACACTCGTCGCACGGATCTTCGAGTCGACCGGTACCGGCGAGACGAAGCGGACCTTGTCGAAGCCGTAGTTCACGCCCATGATCACGCCGGTGATCGTCTCGGGGTCCTGGGGAATCGACCCAGCGAGGTGGGTGAGCATCGACAGGGTGAGGAAGCCGTGGGCGATCGTGGTGCCGAACGGTCCTGCCTTCGCGGCCTCCTCGTCCACGTGGATGAACTGGTGGTCGATGGTGACCTCGGCGAAGTCGTTGATGCGTTCCTGGGTCATCTCGAACCAGTCGCCGGAACCGTCGGTCTCGCCGACTCGGGCCTGGAACTTCTCGAATGCGGTCTCTGCGGCAGTCATGGCGCGCGACACTACGCACTCACTCCCCGGTCACGGGCAGCTCGATGCGAGCCGGCCACTCTGCGCCATGATCCGCCGTGTCGCGCGCGAACCTGCTGGTCACGATGGTCAGTCGTCGTCTTCGACGGCGTCGACGTCGATGACGTCCTTGCGCGCCGCCTTGGCGGCCTTGCGCGCCGCACGCTGCTCCTTGAGCTCCGCGACCCGCTCCGCGTTGTCGGCTCGGCGCGTCTGGAAGCCACCGACGCCGAGCGCGACCAACGCCGGGAGCGTGTAGATCGCGTAGGCACCGCCGATGAAGAACACGTAGCCGGCGATCGCGAGCATCGCCATCGTCCAGATGGTCGACCGCTTCTCGTGCTTGGTGAAGAACGCGGCCGCGCCGGCGATCACCACCGGCGTGAGCATGATGAGCAACGCAACCGGGAGGCTCTCCTCGTCCAGCAACTTCACGTCGTCGAGGAACGTGGCCGTGCCGTCGTCGTTGACCTCGACGTTCGCGGCCGTCTCGAGGCGGGGGTCGTCGTCGGCAACCGTTCGTTGGACGCCGACCTCGGTGAAGAGCAACAGCCCCACCGAGGCGATGCTGAACAGGAACGCCAACATCACGGCTCGTTGGCCCGGGATCGTGAACGGGTTCTGCCGCCCACCGCGCTTCGTCGTCGCCTTGGCGGGCTTCGTCGACCCCGTCGCCGCCTTCTTCGACGAGACGTCGGACTCGTCGTCGACCGATCCGCCGGCGTCGCGTGCGATCTCCGTCGCTTCGCCGGCATGGGCCGAGCGGGCCTGACGGGTGTCGCGCCTGGCGCGGTTCCGGCGCTGGCGCTCCGACTTGTTCGGTTTCGAGGAAGCCACGACGCGACCGTAGATCGCGGGACGGGTGCCTCCCTAGCCGGGCTGGTGCAGTTCGATCATGTTGCCGGCCGGATCGTGCAGGAATGCCTGACGGGCCGCTCCCACCGGCGACGGCTCGCCGACCGTGACGCCCTTCGCCCGTAGCTCGGCCACAGCCCCGTCGAGATCGTCGACGAGGACCGCGAAGTGCTGCCCCCGATCGTCGGGAACCGGGACCTCGAGCAGATGGACCTGCTGGTCCCCGATGTCGAGCCACGCGCCGCCGAAGCCGAAATCCGGGCGGTCGTCGCGTTCGCTCATGCCCAGCACGCCGGTGTAGAACGCGATCGCTGCCTCCGCGTCGTCGACGTTGATGGACACGTGGTGGACCCCGGTCGGCTGCATGCTCCGCAGTCTGGCGGCTGCCGGCGCAGTCGTCCATGGCGGCGCGTGCCCTGACCGCCGGCAGGCGGTGGACTGGGTCACCCGAGCCACGGCGGGCGGAACATGATGCAGAGTCGTGGCCCCACGGGACGGGTCGTCTTGGGGATCGCGTGACGCCAGGTCCGTTGGATGGTGCCACCCATCACCAACAGATCTCCCTGGCCGAGGTCGAAGGACACCGACTCCCCTCCGTCCACCGGCGAGAGCAGGAACCTCCTGCGGGCACCGCAGGACACCGTGGCCATCACGGTCGTCTGCAGGTTCCGGGCGATCTGGTCACCGTGCGGCGCGACCGAGTCACGGCCGTCGCGGTACCTGGCCAACGCGACACGTCGGCAGGGCTCGCCGTACCGCTCGGTGAGCAATCGACTGATCGAACCAAGGGTCGGGGGCATCGGGCCGTCTCGCGGCAGCGATGCCGTGAGTCGGGGCACGTCGACGATCCGGTCGTACATGGGCCGTTGGCTCGTCTGCCACGCGGTGGCGGCGGTGATCCGGTCGCACAGGGTCTGCTCACCCTCGAGCCAGTTCGGCAGGTACTCGACCCACGCGCCAGCTGCCAGCTCGGTCCGTTCGATGCCGGTGAGCAACGGGTCGAAGTCGGGCTCACCACCGCCGAACAGCGACGTCTGCAACGGGCCGGCGCTCGTCGGAAACCGGCTCGTCGGAGACTGACTCAACGGAAGTCCCGACTCTTGGGCGTGCCGGCGACTGGCAGGAACGACAGCTTCTCGGCCACGACGTTGATGACACCCTCGCTGCGTTCACACCGGCCGCGGATGAGCATCGCCGGCGCGGTGAGAGCCACCCGCCGGTGCGCGTTCCAGCATCCCTTCGACACCACGACGTTGATGAGTCCGGTCTCGTCCTCGACGTTGAGGAACATCGTCCCGCCAGCGGTGGCCGGACGCTGGCGGTGGGTCACCACCCCACCGATCAACACCTTCGACCCGGGCTCGACGTCCCACAACCCGACCGAGGTGACGACTCCCATCCGGTCGAGGTCGTCGCGGATGAACCTCGTCGGGTGACCTTCGGGGCTCATGCCCGTGGCCCACAGGTCGGCCCGCGCCGTCTCGAAGTCGTCCATCCCCGGCAACGCCGGCGGCTGGTCGCCGGTGACGATGCCCGGCAGGCGGTCAGCGCCACCCTGGGCCACGGCCCCGGCCTGCCAGATGGCTGCTCTCCTCGTCAGACCAAGCGTGTCGAACGCCCCTGCCGTGGCCAACGCCTCGAGCTGCGGCAGCGTGAGCTCGACCCGCCGGGCCAGGTCCTCCATCGACACGAACGACCCATCGGCATCCCGAGCCGAGGCGATCTCCTCGGCCAGGTCCTCGCCGACACCCCGCACCTCCCGGAACCCCAGCTGCACCACCGGCCCACCCACCCCCCAGGAATCTCCCTGTGAGAAGGGTCCGGTCTCCGGACCCTTCTC
>JBBKVY010000235.1:0-19693 GCA_037968675.1 Acidimicrobiales bacterium
CGGCCTGGATGTGCGCGGCCCGGACGGCGGGGTCGGCGGGTGGCGCCACCAGGCCGTCGAGCGCGTCGAACAGTCCCCGGAGTTCGGGGTTGGTCTCCCGGTCGAGTCGGTCGTCGGCACTCATGATCCACCATCGTCATCGTCGGCGGTCCCGTTCGGATACGGGTCATCACCCAGTTGGCGCCGGATTCGGGCGATCGCTCGATGCTGGAGCGCCTTCACCGCGCCTGGTGGCTTGTCGAGCACGGTTGCGGTCTCGGCGATCGACAGTTCACCGAGGATGCGCAGGGTCAACACCTCGCGCTGCTCATCGGTCACCCAGGAGAGCATGGCGAGCGCGCCACCAGCGTCGATGCGCGACGTCGCCTCTCCCATGACGTCGACACCCGTGGCGAAGCGGTCGAGGTCGGCCGTCGGTGTCGGATCTGTGGCCCGCCGCTTCCGACGACGGAGGTGGTCGGCGAGGCGATGGTGCGCGATGGTGAACAACCACGAGCGGAGCTGCGCCGCATCGCCGTCGAATCGACCGATCCGCTCGGCCGCCGCGGCGAACACGTCGCCGACGAGATCGTCGGAATCGCGGACACCCTTGGTCCGGGCGTACCCCGCGATCCGCCCGGCGAACTGCTGGTACAGCTCGGCCCACGCTCGCTCGTCACCCTCGGTCAGGCGCGCGACGAAGTCATCAGGACGCGAGTCGCGCTGCCGGGGCACGCCTGAATGGTGCCCCTCAGTCCGTACTGGTGACCAGTCGATCGTTCGACGTGCTGCCGGCGAGACGACGGTGGCGAGCGCTGCGCGCCTCGGGGTCCGTGTCGAAACGGGGGATGACCTCGTCGCCGAAGAGGGTGACCGTCTCCTCCACCAACTCGAACGGGAACGCGGTGCCGGTGGGTCCCATGATGAGCTGGTCCACGCCGATGCCATCCCACTTCTCGAGCGCCTCACAGCACTCCTCGGGAGTGCCCACGATGGACGTTCCCTTCTCGAAACCGGCCGCGAGCTGGTCGAGCGTCGGGTCGGGGATCTCGGTCGGCCAGTCGGGGACCATCGGCGGCTTGGGGAAGGTGTCGAGGTACTTGAAGATCAGGCTCTGCTGGCGACCGTTCCGGGACCGTGTCATGTGGTCACGGGCGGCATCGCCGTCCTCGAGGCAGAGAAAGTTCGTCGTGACCGCGACGTTGTCGTTGACGAACTCACCGACGGGGTCGGCGTCCTGGATCGCTTCCTTGTACATCTCGACCAGCGGCTTCATCTTCTCCGGCGAGCCACCGGTGAAGCAGATGACGCCGAGGCCGAGCTTGCCGGCCTTCTCGAACGTCTCGGGATTGCCGGCCGCGACCCACATCGGCGGGTGCGGCTTCACATAGGGCTTGGGGAGCACGTTCCGCTCGGGCATCGAGAAGAACTCGCCGTCGAAGCTGTAGCTGTCCTGGCTCCACATCTTGCGGAACTCGGGCATGACCTCGTCGAACATGTCGCGGGTCAGATCGGAGTCGGTGATGCCGAAGCCTCCCTGCTCGGTGGTCGAACTCCCACGGCCGGTGCCGAAGTCGAATCGGCCGCCGGAGAGATGGTCCATCATGGCGACGCGCTCGGCGATGCGAGCCGGGTGGTTGACCGGTGGAGTGACGTTGATGATCCCCGAGCACACACGGATGTTCTCCGTGCGGGCGAGGATGTACGGCATCACGACCTCGTTGGCCGAGATGTGGCTGTACTCGGTGAGGAAGTGGTGCTCGGTCACCCACACGTACTTCCAGTTGTGCTCGTCGCCGACCTCGGCCACCCGGACCTCGTTCAACAGACGTACGTGCTCGGCCTCGTCGTCCCGACCGTCGAGATAGTCGGGTACCCAGCCACCGATGAAGAGTCCGAATTCCATGGCGGACAGTCTCGCAGGAAATCTGACGGTGTGTCAGATTCCTGCCAGTCCGGCCGCGCGACCATCGGCGCCTGCATGGCTGCGAGCGACGATGATGGTGCCGTGCGTCTGACCGCCACGCAGCGGAGCGTCGTCCTCGTCGCATCGGTTTCGCTCGTCGGCACGGCGTTCGTCGCCGCCTCGTCCCTCCGCTTCGTCTACTCGAACCTCGAGGTCAGGGTGGCGCTCGAGACGGCCCAAGGGCTCGTGGCATTCCTTGCCGCGGGCCTCCTGGCCGGTCGGTATCGCCGCACGTCCGACCGTCGGGACCTGGTCGTCTGCGCCGGATTGGTGACCCTCGGATCGGTGGCCCTGGTGCTTGCGGGGCTGGTCGCGGCACGGAGCGCGGTGTCCGAGCCGACGTTGCAGGTCGTCGGCCGGTGGCTGCCGCTGACGGGCCAGGTCGTCGGTGCGTCGGCGATCGGTTTCGCCGCGCTGTCCCGGCGTCGGACCGAGCGCGCCACCCATCCCTCGGTCACCGTCGTCGGCGCACCGCTGGTCTTCCTGGCGGCGCTCACGCTGGTGTTGTTGGCTGTCGACGATCATCTCCCGACGCCGATCGAGTCGTTGGATCTCCAGGGCGCTCGGTACCCACGATTCGAGGCGCATCCACTCGTGCTCATGGCCCAGGGGGCACTCGTCGTGGTCTTTGCGGTGTCCGCGTGGGCGTTTGCGTGGCGCACCACCGATCGGGAGCAGGATGCCCTCACTCGAGCGCTGGCGATCGGTTCCGTCCTCGCAGCCGCAGCGCGGCTGAGCTACCTCTTGTATCCGGTCGACATGGTCTCCTACGTCCATCTCGCAGACGTGTATCGCCTGGGCTTCTACGTCGTCCTCGCCGCCGGCGCCGCCATCAGCATCCGACAGTCGTGGGAGGCGGAGGTGGTGGCTGCTTCGTTCAGCGCGCGCGAGCAGCTCGCGCGGGAGCTCCACGACGGCCTCGCGCAGGAACTGGGCTTCATCGCCTCACAGACATCGAGCTTGGCGTCGGGCCGGGGCGATCCGGCGTTGGTCGACCACATCGCGATGGCGGCCGAGCGGGCCCGCAACGAGGCGCGACGAGTGATCGACGCGCTGGAGGGCGTTGCCCCTCGACCCTTGGGCGACGTGATCCGGCTGGCGGTCGAGCCGGTCGCCGATCGCGGCGGGGCGGTTCTCCGGATCGCCGTCGACCCAGGACTCGCGATCGATCCCGGCGCCGGTCACGAGATCGCACAGCTTGCTCGCGAAGCGACCTCCAACGCGGTCCGACACGGAGGCGCGAACTCGATCGCGATCGAGGCTGTGGTCGACGACCACGAGCT
Source organism: Acidimicrobiales bacterium (assembly GCA_037968675.1). Lineage (GTDB taxonomy): Bacteria > Actinomycetota > Acidimicrobiia > Acidimicrobiales > Salinilacustritrichaceae > Salinilacustrithrix. The sequence continues at coordinate 3,229 of JBBKVY010000235.1, forward strand.
CCGTCTGACGCTCACGGAGGACGGGTGTGGCTTCGAACGGGGGTCCGTCGAGCGGCCGGGCTTCGGCATCCGTTCCATGGAGCAACGGGCATTCCAACTGGGCGGGAACGTGGTCATCCGGTCAGCGCCCGGGCACGGGTCGACCGTCGAGCTCGCCGTTCCCTTCGACGACGGCGTGATCCGTACTGGCCGGAGGGCGGGGAAGCAGCGGGCGGTCACACCCCGACGACCTGCCCCTGTCTGGCCGACGGCCATCGAACAGGTGGACGAGCCGGGGGCGTACGGACCGTGACCCAGGCCATCGTCGTGGTGGACGACCACGGGATCATTGCCCATCTCGTCGGCGATTCGCTCGAGCGATCCGGCTACGAGGTCGAGGTCGTCGATCCGGTGGTCGTCGACGACGCTGGCATCGTCGAGCGCGTCCGTCAGCACCACGACCCCATCGTGCTGCTCGACCTCAACCTCGGCGATCGATCGTCACTGCGACTGATCACCCCGCTGACGGCTGCCGGCGCTTCGGTCGTGCTGCTGACTGCCAGCGAGGACGAGGCCATCGTGGGCGACGCAGTCGAGGCCGGTGCGCTGGGGGTGGTCAACAAGTCGGACCCGTTCCACGAACTGCTGGACGCGATCAGCACCGTTGCAGCGGGCGGATCGCTCCTCGCCGCCTCACGACGCGACCATCTCGTCGAGACGGCGCGCCGGGCGCGTACGCAGAAGTCGGAGGAACAGCGTCAGTTCGCCGATCTGACCGATGCGGAGCGAGCGGTGCTGTCGGCGTTGCTGCGGGGGAGCGCCGTACGGGACATCGCGCGAGAACGCTTCGTCGGGGTGGAGACGGTCCGCTCCCAGGTGAAGGCAATCCTGCGAAAGCTCGGCGCGCGGACCCAGATGCAGGCGGTCGCGATCGCGCGCGACGCCGGGTTCGACCCCACGCCTCCGAGCCACCCGGACTGATCGGTCTCGACGAGTCGAGATCACCAATCTGGGGGATGATGCGCACGGAGCGTGGTCGTACCGTCACGCAGGATGAGGATGCGTTCACGACGATTGTTGGGTGCCGGGCACCGCGGGGCGGCGGCCTTCGAGTTCGCCCTGATCGTTCCCGTACTCGCGATGCTGCTGTTCGGCATGATCTCTGCCGGACTCGCCCTCGACGACAAGCAGCAGATGACCTTCGCGTCGAGGGAGGGTGCTCGCTACGCCGCCACGATCCCGGCGAGCCAGACGTTCGTCTCGGGCACGTGGGCGACCAACGTGCGAGACCTCGTCGTGGCCCGATCGAGCGGCACCCTGTCCGCGTCCGATGTCTGCGTCTCGCTCGTGGAAGGGAGCCCGGCGAAGGTCGTCGTGCCCTCGTCTTCGTACTCGACTGCCGGGGTCCCGTGCATCGCGGGCGAGACCTTCCCCGTGTCGGGAACGGACAACGGCCGGCGCATCCAGGTGACCGCGGGAAGGAACGCTCGCATCGAACTGGTGGTGTTCGGCCGGATCGACGTGCGGATGGACGTCGACGCGACGACACGGTCTGAGTCGTCGTGAGGCGTCGCCAGTCCGGGGATCGCGGTGCAGTCCTGGTGCTGTTCTCGCTGAGTCTCGTGGCTCTCGTGACCGTGGTGTGCTTCGCCGTCGATCTCGGCCAGGCTCGCTTCTCGAAGCGGAATGCGCAGTCTGTCGCCGACCTCGCCGCCCTCGATGCGGGCTACCAGCTGTCTGGTCGAGGCGATGTCGGCTCACCGGTCGGGGCGCCGGACAAGGCGTGCGTCGCCGCCGTCCAGTCGATCGTCCGGAACGTCCGTCGATTCCGCCCGGCGCCGAGCGAAGCCACGATCACCGCGTCGTGCAACGCGCTCCCGGCCTCGATGGCTTCCTGTGTGCCGACCGTTCCCCGGAGTGTGAACTTCCGCGCGGGTGAACTCGAGCTCACGGTGCGTTATCCGGTCCCCACAACGGAACTCAACACCGAGGGCTTCGCCGGACCCGGGGTGAACGACGGGTCGGAGTGCGAGCGGATGCGGGTCGGACTGGTGACGAGTGACGAGACCGCGTTCGCCTCGGTCATCGGCGCTGATCGCATCAGGACCACAGCGAGTGCGACGGTCAGGGCGAACGCCTCGTCGAACGATCGGGCCACCGCGGCGCTGCTCCTGCTGGAGCGAGTCGGCTGCGGTGTCCTGCAGACATCGGGCGGTGGGTCGTCGGGTTCCGGGGTGTACGTCCAGCGGTCGAGCTCGACCGTCGGTGGCATCATCTCGGCGGACAGTGCCGGTCTCCAGCCACCGTGCAGCGGGAACACCAACGCCAGCGGTTGGGTGGTCTTCGGTACGGCCCTGCCTTCCGGTGGCGGAGGAGGTCCCAGCATCACGGCCGAAGCCGCGTCGCCGACGATTCCCGGGAAAATCCTGGTGTACGCGGCGGCCGTCGGAGGCCGGGCCGGCTACACGGCCCCCGCCGGCCTCAACGTCGCCCCGACTCCTGGGCCGATCGCCTCCCGGCAGGTGTCGGACGACAAGTACAACGGCGTCAACGCCCAGGTCGCCACGCTGCACGCCGATGCGAATGCCGCGACCGCGAATGTTCCGGCCACCGGCTGGACCGTCGTGAGTGGGAGTGAGTGCAGCGGCTCGATCGTCGCCGCGAAGCTGGCGGCGGCGAAGGTCTTCGTCGACTGCCCCACCTTCGCCCCCGCCTCCAACGTGTTCTCGAGCGCGACGGATTTCGTCGTCCGCGGCAACATCGACATCAAGTCCAACAAGACGCTCTCGTTGCCGGTCGTGCGACGCGTGTACGTCCGTGGCTGCATCGTCGGCGGCTGCGCCGGGAACAACACGTTCGCCGTCAAGATCGCGAACGGCGGCACGCTCTTGGCCAACACCGGGCAGACGGCGCTTCCGGGAACGGTCACCTGTGCGTCTCGAAAGGGGCCGGGTGCCGGTGGAACGACCACGAACACCACGCGGTTCGCTGCCATGAGCGGGGGGTTCTCGGTCTCCGGTCTCGCCCGACTCTGCCAGACATCGCTGTACCTGACCGACGGAGCCGGGGCCTCGTACACCCGCAAGGCGGTGACCGCCGGCGGCGTCTCCCCCGAGCAGTACCCGCCGATCGCTCGATGCTCGTCGACGCTCCCATGTCCGAAGAACAGCGCCGACCCGTTGTCGACGATCAGCTTCAACGGTGGTGCGGGCGCCGCCGACTGGACTGCCCCGAACCAACTGTCCACCTCACCGACGCCCGCCGAGATGGCGTACGGCGGGAACCCGTTCGAGGACCTCGCCCTGTGGACCGAGAGCAGCGGCGCCTCCGACATCAAGGGGCAGGGCACGAACTCGACCCAGGGGGTTTTCTTCCTGCCCAATGCCCCGTTCACGTTCCAGGGACAGGGGACGCAGGTGCAGCCGCTGAACGCGCAGTTCTTGACCCGCACCATGGACGTCAGCGGTCAGGGGAGCCTTGTCATGCGTCCCAATCCTGATGACTCGCTCAAGACGGCGACGGTCGGCAGCATCGCGCTCATCCGGTGACCGTGATCTCGTCAGAGTCCCGCGCTAGTCGCCGACGGCGTCGAACTCCTGCAGGACTCGCTCGGCCTCCGGGTGCTTGCGGATGCGCTCCTCGAGCATCTCGCGCTGCTGCTGGGCCGCGAGCTCGGGCTGCTCGACGGTGGCCCAGTGGACGAGGTCGCCCCAGAACCGGTCGATGACCTCGGCGCCGGCGATGGTCCCACCGTCGAGGGTCTTGAACGTGATCGTCCGGATCTCACCGAGGTAGAGCCGCAGCGAGGTGACGTGGATCTCCTCGTCGGTGCGGATCCTTCCGATGATCTCGGCGGCCTCCTCGGCCTTGGCGTCGTCGGCGAACAGGCCAGGGGTGCGAAGGATCGCCTGCGACTCCGAGAAGCCGAGTTCGGCCCGGAACTCGATGATGAGCAGGTTGGTCAGCAGCGACAGCATCCCCTCGATCTGTTCGGGGAGCTCAGGGATGCGGCGCTCCGCGGCGAAGCCCTCGCCGCCGTCGTCTCGGGCGATGCTCGCCGGGGGTTCGACGTCGGGGTGGGCGCCGGCGCCGAAGGCCAGGTCGCGTGCCGCGAACCACATCTCGTCGTGGCCACCGATCCCTTCAGCGGGAATGCCGCCCTCGTCGAGACCATGGGCCACGAGCAGGCCCTCGTTGAGGTGACCGATCGCCATCTGGGAGATGTCCTCGACGATGTGGGGCGCGAGGTCGGGGAACTCGATGTCGGCCAGCAGCCGACCCTTGGCCTCGATCTTCCCGATGATGGTGAGCGTGTTCCAGAACGTCTCGCCGAGTCCGTTGCGCAGCAGGACCCTCGACTGCTCGACGTTGGGGAGCCGCACACCGTCGAGCAACGACGCCGTGGCATCAAGGATCTCGCCGCCGCGAGCTCGGAGGGCTTCGGTCCAGGCATCCACCGCAGGACCGCGGTGCAGGGTGCGTGGGGGGGTGTACGACCCGTCGGCCAGGAACCCGCCGTGCATGCGGCGCCCAGCGACGACGTGCGGCTCGGCGTAGTCGTGCTCCGCCATGAGCTCGTCGCGTGAGTAGCGAAGACGGGTTTCGGTATCGGTGGCCACGGTGCTGTTCCCCTGGGTGGTGGTGGTGATTGACCCACGGGTCAAGGTACCGCGGGTCGGTCCGGGTCGGCCATGCCAAGTCCGTCACACGATCGCTCGACGGTCGTACACCCACGCCTGGTTCCCGACCGAACGCTTCGACGAAGTGGTCCGCGACGGAAGCTTCGCCGAATTCCAGGACGCGCACCCGTTCGACGGCGCGTCGCCTTCGGATCCGACGATCCCTTGACCGTCGACGGCGACGGTTGTCTCGTGCTCGACTTCGCCGCCGGCACCCGCACTGCCTCCCAGTCAATTGTCCGGTCCGGGTCTGGACCACGATGCTGGGAGCCCAGCCCATGGACTTCACGACGCCCGACCTGCCGATCTCGCTTCGCAAGGACGAATTGCTCGAGACCATCCGCGACCACCAGGTCGTGATCGTCGCCGGCGAGACCGGATCCGGGAAGAGCACGCAGCTCCCCAAGTTCTGCCTGGAACTGGGACGGGGCAGCAACGGGCTCATCGGGCACACCCAGCCGCGCCGGATCGCGGCACGGGCGGTCGCCGAGCGGGTCGCCGACGAGCTCGGCGTGGCCCTCGGCGAGGAGGTGGGCTACGCCGTGCGGTTCGCCGACAAGGTCGGGAAGCGCACGCGGCTGAAGGTGATGACCGACGGCATCCTGCTCAACGAGCTCCAGCGCGACCGGGAGCTGACGAGGTACGACACGATCATCGTCGACGAGGCGCACGAACGCAGCCTCAACATCGATTTCATCCTCGGCTACCTGAAGCAGCTGTTGCCGCGTCGTCCCGACCTCGCGGTGATCGTCACGTCGGCCACCATCGACACCGAGCGCTTCGCCGCGCACTTCGATCTGGGCGACGGCCCGGCACCGATCGTCGAGGTGTCGGGCCGCACGTTCCCGGTCGAGCTGCGCTACCGACCTCCCACCTCCGACGACGGCAGGGGCAACGACACGATCGGCGCAGCGGCCGATGCGGTACGCGAACTGCTAGACGAGCAGATGGGCGACGTGCTCGTCTTCCAGTCGGGCGAGCGCGAGATCCGTGACACCGCTGAGGCGGTCGAGGGAATGCAGCTCCCGAACACCGAGGTCCTGCCGTTGTTCGCCCGCCTGTCGGCGGCCGAGCAGCACCGGGTGTTCGCTCGACACACGAAACGTCGGGTCGTCATCGCAACCAACATCGCCGAGACCTCCCTCACCGTGCCCGGTATCCGATCGGTGGTCGACCCGGGCACGGCCCGCATCTCCCGGTACAACAAACGGACCAAGGTGCAGCGACTCCCGATCGAGCCGGTGTCGCAGGCGTCGGCCGATCAACGCGCCGGGCGATGCGGTCGCGTCGCGCCCGGCGTGTGCATCCGTCTCTTCGGCGAGGACGACTACGTCGAACGACCCGAGTACACCGAGCCCGAGATCCTCCGCACCAACCTGGCTTCGGTGATCCTCCAGATGACCGCCCTCGGCCTGGGCGACGTGGAGTCGTTCCCGTTCGTCGAGCCACCGGACCGCCGCAACATCACCGATGGAGTGTCGCTGTTGGAGGAACTGGGCGCGCTCCAGACCGGTAGGCCGTCGCACGACCGGCGCCTGACGAAGCTCGGCACGCGGTTGGCGCGCCTCCCGGTCGACCCGACGCTCGGTCGCATGGTGCTCGAGGCCGAACGAAACAACTGCGTGCACGAGGTCATGGTGATCGCCGCAGCGCTGTCGATCCAGGACGTCCGCGAACGCCCCGCCGGCAAGGAGCACCAGGCGGGGGAGTCGCACGCTCGGTTCCGGGTACCCGGCTCCGACTTCCTCGGGATGCTCGCGCTGTGGGACCACCTGAAGGCTCGGCAGAAGGCACTCGGATCGAGCGCGTTCCGTCGCGAGTGCATGGCCGAGTACCTGCACTTCGTCCGCGTCCGTGAGTGGCAGGACGTCTACACCCAGCTCCGACAGGTGGTCCGGTCGCTGAAGATCGCCATCAACCAACGACCGTCCGACGAAGAGGCCATCCACCGCTCCCTGCTCGCCGGTCTGCTGGCCAATGTCGGCCGCCGGGACGATGATCCCGAATCGGCGACCACGAAGCGTTCGTCGGCGTCTCGCCCCCACGGGCGAGGATCCGAGTTCGTGGGTGTCCGGAACGCCCGCTTCGCCGTCGGGCGGGGATCGGTGTTGTCGAAGAAGCCGCCCACCTGGGTGATGGCGGCCGAGTTGGTCGAGACCAATCAGTTGTGGGCGCGTACTGCCGCGACCGTCCAGCCCCAGTGGATCGAACATGCGGCGCGGCATCTCGTGAAGTCGTCGTACGGCGACCCGTGGTGGAACCCCGAGCGTGGCATCGCCCAGGTGATCGAGCGCGTGCAGTTGCGTGCGCTCACACTGGTCGAGGGACGGGCGGTCGACCTCGATCGCATCGACCGTGACCGGGCGCGCGAGCTGTTCATCCTCCATGCGCTCGTCCGTGGGGAGTGGGACGCGCACCACCGGTTCGTGGCGCACAATGCCGAGCAGGTCGATGCGGTCCGGTCGATGGAAGACCGTGCTCGGCGACGCGATCTCCTCGTCGACGAAGATCAGGTCTTCGACTTCTTCGACGATCGGATCCCCGATGACGTCACCGATGTCCGGCGCTTCGACCGGTGGTGGCGTGACGAGATCGACACCAGACCTGCGCTCCTGGACCTGTCGGTCGACGACCTGTTGTCGTCGGACAACGACGTGGACGACACCGCATTCCCGACGACGTGGTCCGTCGGCGAGCGCACCGGGAACACGATCGACGTCCCGGTCGACTACTCGTTCCGGCCGGGTGACGCCCGAGACGGCGCCATCTTCGAGATCCCGGTGGCAGTCCTCAACCGCACCGACTCCGCCCCGTTCGAGTGGCTCGTACCGGGGCTCCGCCTGGAACTGCTGACGGCGATGATCCGCGGACTCCCGAAGTCGGTGCGGCGGCATCTCGTTCCCGCCCCTGATCGGGCGGCCGAGGCCCTTGCGGCGGTCGCTCCGTCCGATGGTTCCCTGCGCGTCGTGCTCGCGAAGACGTTGACGGACATGGCCGGCGTCGAGATCACACCGGCGATGTGGGGCGAACTGGAGCTGGCGTCTCATCTCCGACCGTGGTTCCGCGTGACCGGCGACGACGTGGTGCTGGCCGAGGGCGATGACCTGGCCGAGCTCGAGCGACGCCTGCGCGCGCACGTCCGATCCACGGTGGTCGCCGAAGCACCAGAGCTCGAGACCAGCGGACTCGTGGCGTGGACCATCGGCACGCTGCCTCGGGTCATCACGTTCGACGTCGGCGGTCTCGCGGTCGAGGGATATCCGTCGCTCGTCGATCTCGAGGACTCGGTCGGAGTGCGCGTCCTGGCCTCACCGCGAGAGCAGCAGGCACTCCACTGGAACGGCACCCGTCGGTTGTTGCGGCTCCAGCTCCCTCGCCCGGCGCGGGCCGTGCAGAAGACGATCGAAGCGAGGACGATGCTCGGCCTCACGTCTGCGCCCCATGGCTCGGTCACGGCCGCAGTCGACGACGCCATGGACGCGGTCCTCGATGCGATCCTCCTCGCCGCCGATGGTCCGGTCTGGGACGAGGCGTCGTTCGAGACGCTGCTCCGCACGGTCAAGGACCGCTGGGTCGACGACCTGACACGAGCGGTGGCGACCATGGCCGGGGTGGTGCAGCACGCGGTCCGTCTCGGCGAGCGGCTCCGAGAGGTGGCCCCGGTGGCGTGGACGCCAGCGCTCGACGACGTGACCACGCAACTCTCCCAGCTGGTCTTCGATGGCATGGCCGTGAGCATCGGTGCGGGTCGTCTGGCCGAGTTGCCGCGCTACCTCGCCGCGATCGAGATTCGCCTCGATCGGCTCCGAGAGGGAACCCGGGCCGACGCCGAGCGGATGTCGATCGTCCACCGTGCGTCCGCCGAGCACGCTGTGCTGGTGGCCGACCTCGGCATGACGGCATCGCTCGACGACGTGCGCTGGATGATCGAGGAGCTGCGCGTCCAGCAGTTCGCCCAGCAACTCGGCACGCCTCGAGCGGTGAGCGCACAGCGCATCCGTCGTGCCCTCGACCGGGTCCGACGCGCCAACATGGGGTGATGGCGGCACCCGGTTGGTATCCCGACACGACCATGGCCGGTACCCAGCGGTACTGGGATGGCCAACGGTGGACCGAACATCGTGCGCCGCTCGGGGCTCCACCCGCCGCGGCGCCACCACAGCCACGGCTCCGTGCCGACGGCTCGGTGCGGGGGCCGTCGCTCCTCGTGGCAGTGCTCGTCCTCGGACTCGGCGTGGTGTTGGCGGTTGCTGCGTCGTTCGTCTTGATCCCGGCGTTCGTCGACAGCCTGAGCGGCCCTCGGTGGGCGGTACCGGGGAGCAACCGGGCAGCGCTCGATGACGGTGCGTGGGTGCTCTACGAGCGGGTCGACGTCGCCGGCTCCGGAGCGATCGGTCCAGACGATGTCACGATCGAGGGCCCTGCATCGGTGGTTCCCCGGTTCGACTCCACGAACGAGACCATCACGATCAACGATCGGGAGTACGTCGGGGTCGTCCGGTTCGACGTCGACGTCCCGGGGACCTACGAGATCACGGTGCGGGGCGAACCCTCACAACGAGGTGAGGTGCTGCTCGCCCGCCCCATCTGGGACCTGTTCTCGCGTTGGCCGTGGTTCCTCGCCGGCGGCGCAGGTGGCCTGCTCGCGATCGTGGGGACCACGTTGTGGATCGTTGGTGGGGTCAACCGTGGCCGAGCGAGGCGCGCCGGATTCAGCTGAGCTGCGACCGTTGGGCGGTTCGAGCGTACGGGCTAGGTCGGGCGCAGGGAGTCGACGACGTCGGCGCGGTTGATGACGGAACCGAGATCGAGATGCTGCTGGCGCAACTCGCGCATCATCGATCCGACGATGCCGCTCCGGAGCTGGCCGATGTGGTCGCGCTCCGCCGAGAGCATGTGGTCGGTCAGGTCGGCCAGTGGGATCTCGAGCGCCGAACGGCTCGTGCCGGTGACCCAGTCGATGCTTCGCTCGTGCTCCGTGACCCGGACCTCGACATCGGCGTCGACGAAGCACTGACGCAGGACATGATCGGCCACGTGGTCACGGGCCGACTGCACGGTCGTGAGCACACGGCCATCGTCGAAGAAGGTGGTGAGCTCCATCTGCGGGCCGTGGTCACCGCTGACCATGAGGACGTTGACGACGCCTCGGCGGAGCGTGAGCGAGTCCCAGCCGCGCCCGTCGAGGTGCAGCCAACCCTCGGGTGTCGCCTCGAAGCCGAGCGAGGTCAGGTGTTCGGCGAGTCGAACACCGTCGGCCCTGAGCATGGCCGGATCAGTGCGGAGATCGTCGAGGTCGGTCCCGACGGACTCGACCGTACGGATCGCCGAGGCAACGGTGAACGACACGAACATCGCCCCGAGCGCGACGAGGATCTCCAGGGAGCTGGCAGGACCGCCCACGACGACGGTGACGACACCGTGGAAGGCGACCACTCCGATCAGGATCGCCCAGGTGTTGATGCGAGTCCGGGTGAGCAGCTGCCAGATGGCGACTGCTGCGACAACGCCGATGAGCAGCTGCACGCCGCTGAGCGTAGAAGGGTGACGACGCCCTCGCCCTGGTTCCTGACGGCGCGTCAGATCCAGCGCCCGATCTGCCAGAGTGACGCCATGCTGAGCTCCTGGGACGACTATCCCGTACACCAGGTCGCCGAGCCCATCCGCCATGTGGGCACCAGCGACCGGAACTTCTACGACCGGTACTACTTCAACATGCATTCGTGCAGCGACGACCTGTTCGTCGTCATGGGCATGGGCATGTACCCGAATCTCGGGACGCATGACGCGTTCATCACCGTTCGCCGTGGCGACACCCATCACGTCGTCCGAGCCAACAAGCCCCTCACCGATCGGATGGACACGTCGGTCGGGCCGTTCCGTATCGAGATCCGAGAGCCCCTGAAGTCCTTGCGGTTGGTCTGCGATGCGCCCGATCTCGAACTGTCGTGCGACCTCGTCTGGGACGGCGTGTTCGAACCGTGGATCGAGCCCCGGCACTACTCCCGCAAGCACGGAAGAGTCGTGTTCGACACCTCCCGGTTCGCACAGAACGGCCGGTGGACCGGGTCCTTGCGAGTCGGCGACGAGGAGTTCGATGTGACCCCCGACCGCTGGTGGGGTGCCCGTGATCGATCATGGGGCGTGCGGCCGGTCGGCGAACCCGAACCGCCCGGCATCCAGACCGAGCCGGTGATGACCGGCATGTGGAACTACGTGCCGATGCAGTTCGACGACCATTCGATCCTCGTGCTGATCCAGGAGGAGGGCAACGGCCATCGGGTCATGGACGAGGCCGTCCGCATCTGGCACGACCTCGATCCCTCCTCCCCGACCAGGGAGCCGGAGTGGCTCGGCGCAGCCCACGTCTCGCACACGTTGAAGCCGGGCACCCGTCTGGTCGAGACGCCCTCGACCTTCCATCTCCCCGACGCCCCTGGCGGTCCGATCGAAATCCTCTGCACGCCCTTGGTGCACAACTACCTGGGAATCGGCACGGGCTACGGACTGGGCGACGAGTACCGGCACGGCATGTGGATCGGCGACGAGACGACCGTCGAGGGCAAGTCGTGGCCGATGGAAGAGCTCGACGAGTGGGCCTGGTGGGCGATCGTCGAGCACTGCGCTCGCTTCGAGTATCGCGACGGGTCGACGACCAACACCGGCCACGGCATGTTCGAGCACATGTTCATCGGCCCCTATCCGCAGGGTGGACTCCCGGAAGGCGGCTCCGTCGCCTGAACCGGCCTCAGGGCACCGCTCGGATCACGTCAGGTCAGGGTTCCGAGGGCCCGTTCGACCGCGGGGACGTAGCCGCCGCCGAACTTGAGGGCGTGCACGACCAGCGGTGCCAGTTGGTGGAGAGGAATCCGATCGGACCACCCCTCCGCCAGCGGGTGGGCCGTCGCGTAGTCGGCGAAACACGCCTCGCCGAACCCCCCGAAGAGGCGCATCATCGCCAGGTCGAACTCACGGTGACCGCCGTGTGCTGCGGGATCGATCATCCAGGAGTCACCCTCGAGGTCGACGAGTCGGTTCCCGGCCCACAGATCGCCATGGAGACGTGCCGGCGGCTCGGGATCACCGGCGAGTCGATCGAGCTTCGCGACGACGCGGTCGATGGCCCGCACGGTCGACGTCTCGAGCGCACCCTCGTCGCGGGCCAGCCGAGCGAGTGGGATCAGGCGCTGGGTGGCGAAGAACTCGACCCAGGTCTCGCACGGTTCGTTGGGAAGTCCGCGGCTCCCGGTCGTCCGACGGTCCTCGCGTCCGAAGGTCGGCGCCCCGCTCCGGTGCAACGCCGCGAGCGAACGTCCCAGCGATCCCTCGGTGTCGGGCCCGGGCGTACCCTCGTCGATCCACTCGAGCACCAGGAAGGCCGGGTCGTCGCTGACGGCGAGCACCCGCGGCACCCGCACCACGTCAGGCTCCCTGATCCAGTCGAGCCCCGCTGCCTCGGTCGAGAAGAAGTCGTCCGGCGGGTTCGCGTGGGTCTTGACGAACACACGTCGTCCGTCTCCCAGGACCGTGTCGAACGCCTCGCTCACGTCGCCGCCCGACAGCCGTCGCCACGTGGTGGGCGACGTCTCCAGTACGGAGCGGATCTCGTCGACGACGGTTGCGTCCATCGCAGCGAACGTACCCCGCCCTTCGGCACGTGAAGATCCGCACGACGGGGACGCCCCTGTACGTCCCACGCCGCGCGGTCACTTCAGAGGTTCTACGAGGCCCGGCCGCATCCGGATGACAGATTTCTGCCCGATTTCTGCGCCAGGTCCGACCGGGGTCGTCGGCATGCTCTCGTCCGGATGATCCGACAGACTGAGCGCCGTGTTGGACCTGACCGTTGCCTCGATCCCCGTCTACTTCGTGACGATGGCGGCCGAGCAGCGCGCCCTCGCCGCTCGCGCCGCCGAGAACGGCCCGTCCAGTGGCGACTACACCAGGGACGACACGGCGACGTCGTTGGCGATGGGGGTCGGTTCGCTGCTCGCTCCGCTCATCACGCCGAAGCTGGTCGAACACATCGTGCCCGGCAAGGGGAAGTACGGCAAGGTCCTGGTCGGGCTCACCGTGGCCGCGGTGTCTGCGACGTCGATCGCCGATCGCGTCGTCGCCACCACACCCGGCGACCACGAGCCGGCGTCGGCCGAGGTCGCCAAGCGCCGACGCTGGAGCCGGCTCGCAGCGAGGGCGCGGCGGGTGACCGGCCCCGCCGCCGTGGCGAGCGGCACATTGGCCGCAGCGACCTTCCTCGCCTCGCGCACGAACCCCGACGCCATGTGGGACAAGGGGAAGGAGCACGATCGCGGCCAGGGCGCGGCAGCGTGGGTCGCGGCGATCGCCGGATGGGACTTCATCTACTACTGGAACCATCGCTTCATGCACGAGATCCGGGCGATGTGGGCGCTCCACGTCGTGCACCACTCGAGCGAGCGGTACAACCTGTCGACCGCGCTCCGTCAACCGGTGGCCGATGTCCTGGGCGTGTGGATCCCCTACGGCTTGCTGGCCCGTGCCGGGATCCGGCCGTCGCTGATCGCACAGGCCCGGGCCGTGAACCTGCTGTACCAGTACTGGATCCACACCGAGACGATCCGATCCCTCGGTCCGGCCGAGATCGTGCTCAACACAGCCTCGCACCATCGGGTGCACCATGGATCCAACTCGCAGTATCTCGACCGCAACCACGGATCGATCCTCATCGTCTGGGATCGGCTCTTCGGCACGTTCGAGCCGGAGGACGAGCCGGTGGTCTACGGCCTGACCAAGAACATCGGGTCGTTCAATCCGGCCGTCGTGGCCTCGCACGAGTACCGGGACATCCTGCGCGACGTCGCCGACTCGGAGACCTGGTCCGACCGACTCTCGTTCGTGCTCCGCGGTCCTGGATGGGCATACGAACGTCACCGCGAGCGCGCCGACTCGGCCGCGTCGACCGCCGGCGTCTCCTGATCAGATGCCGGCGGCGGCGAGAGCGAGCTCGGTCTGCGTCCTGCCCAGCTCGATGAGTTCCTCGGCCCGATGGAACTCGAAGGTCCTGGCGCTCGCCTTCGGGATCTCCACCAACACGTCGGGCGGATAACCGGCGAGCTTGTAGCTGGTCAACGTGGCCTGCATGGTCTCGTAGGCGAGGTTCATGATGTCGAATCGACCGAACTCGGCGAGGTCATCGGACTCGGAACGCTCGCCGTCGCGCGAGAGCTTGGCTCGGACGACGTCCCAGTCGAGCAGACGCGCCGCCCGTTCTCGCAGCGACGCCCACCGCTCGTCGTCCGCGTCGAGCTCGTCGTCCCCCTCGGCGACGGGAACGAGTGGTCCGGACGGCTTCGTCGGGCTGTGCCGGCGTGTCTCGCCCGAGAGGTGGACGGCAATCGTGATCTCGGCCTGCGCCGAGAGTGTCGGCAGGATCGGCACCGGGTTCATCAGCGCACCGTCGACGAGGAGCTGGTTGGCGGTGACCACCGGCGCCAGCAGCGAGGGGATGGCGATCGACGCTCGGATGGCGTCGGCCAGCGATCCGTCCTGGAACCACACCTCGCGATGGGAGAGCAGGTCGGTGGCCACCGCGGTGTAGGCGATCGGGAGGTCTTCGATCGCGACGTCGCCGATCATCTCGCCGACCATGGCGAACAGCTTGTCGCCGCGGATCGCGCCCATGGACGACATCGACAGGTCCACGAGACGCAGAACGTCGCGTTGGCGAAGCTTGAGCACCCAGTCGCGGTAGTCGACGAGGTGTCCCGAGGCGTACACGCCGCCGACGAGGGCGCCCATCGAACAGCCGGCGACGGCGATGACGTCGAACCCGTTCGCCTCGATGACCTCGAGCGCTCCGATGTGGGCGTATCCACGAGCACCCCCGCTCCCGAGCACGACGGCTGCAGTGGGCTTCACAGTGGATTCCGGAGGGTCGGCGGGCACGGTCCCATCATGTCCGAGTCAGCTGGTGAGACGCGACTTCACGAGCGCCGAGACGGCTTTTCCGTCGGCTCTGCCGGCCACGGCCGCCATGACAGCCTTCATGGCCTGACCCATCTGCGCCGGCTCGGTGAACCCACCCTGGGCCAGGGCGCCGTCCACGATCGACGAGAGCTCGGCGTCGTCGAGTCCCTTCGGCAGATAGGCGGCGAGGACGGCACGCTCGGCGAGTTCCTGATCGGCCTGCTCGTCCCGCCCGCCGGCCCGGAACGCCTCGGCCGCCTCGTCCCGCCGCTTCACCTGGGTCCGCAGGACCGCCTCGACCTCGGCGTCGTCCAGTGTCCTCGCCTCCGAACCGGCCACGGCAGCCTCCATCACCGCCGCGATCGCCATCCGGAGTGTTGCCGTGGTCACCCGATCCCGTGCCTTCATGGCCGCGGTGAGGTCGGATCGGAGTCGTTCGGCAAGAGTCGTCACGGCCACAACCTACGGCGATCCGCGACCGCTCCTAGGGTGCCGCCATGGCTGCGCCGGCATACGACGAGTTCGGACTGTTCCACGAGAACGCCGCGGAGGCCGGACTCGACTGGACCGGCGCACCGACGGTCGAACGAGTCGCAGTGGCCCTCGATGACGGTCGCGTCATGCGCGGCCTCCGGTGGGGGACAGCGCCGCCCGAGATCGTCCTCCTCCACGGCGGCGGGCAGAACGCCCACACCTGGGACACGGTCGCGCTGGCGCTCGATCGGCCCCTGCTGGCCATTGACCTCCCCGGTCATGGCCACTCCGACGGCGGCGCGCTCGGCTCGGCGATCTCGCCGCGCTCGCTCGCCCGGGACATGGCGCCGGTGGTCGAAGCACTCGCTCCCGATGCGTCGTTGGTGGTCGGCATGTCGCTCGGCGGCATGACCGCGATGGAGTTGGCGGTGGTCGCCCCGGCCGTCGTACGCAAGCTGATGATGGTCGACGTCACACCTGGAGCCGACAAGGACAAGGCGTCCGACGTGATCGCCTTCCTCGCCGGTCCGGAGTCGTTCGTGTCGTTCGACGAGATCCTCGAACGGACCGTGCAGTTCAACCCGACGCGGTCCGAGTCCTCGCTGCGGCGGGGGATTCTCCACAACGCGGTCGAGCAGGACGACGGGACCTGGGTCTGGCGTCACCAGCGCGGGGGCGAGGCCGACATGATCGAGCGGCGAGACAGCGATCTCGACTTCTCGCAGCTGTGGGACGATCTGGCGACGATCGACGTGCCGATCCAGCTCGTGGTCGGCGACCGGTCTCCCGTCGTCGACGCCGATGATCAGGCATCGTTCCGAGAACGTCAGCCCGACGCCGAGATCATCACCGTCGCCGACGCCGGCCATTCGATCCAGGGTGACCAGCCGGTCGAGCTCGCACACCTCGTCGAGGCGTTCCTGCGCGGCTGACGCGGCCGGCGAAGCGAAGTCCGTCATCATGGGGCCGTGCGTCGCGCGCTCGCCGCAGTCCTGCTCGCCGTCAGTCTCTGGATCGGCTCGCTCGCCTGGACGGGATTCATCATGACCCGAACAGTCCTCGATCCCGGTCGGTCCGAGGCCGTCGCCGACGCGCTGCTCGGCGACGCCGATGTCCGCGACCAGCTGGTGGCCAACATCGGCGACGGTGTGGAGGCCGCATTGCCCGACAACGTGGCCATCGACCGCCCGAGCATCGATGCCGCATCCGAGGCGGCGCTCGACGATCCGGAGATCGAAGCGCTCTTCCGCGGCGCGTTCGTCGAGACCCACCAGGCGTTCCTCGGTGCGGGCGACGCCCCTCGATCGATCGACGGTGGTGCGTTCGGCGCCGCGGCCCGCGACGCACTGGTGGAGACGCGACCAGCGCTCGACGGAGTGATCCCACCC
>JBBKVY010000236.1:0-7999 GCA_037968675.1 Acidimicrobiales bacterium
CCGGCAATCTGGGTGGCGTGCCGCAGATCGTCGAAGGAGAGCCTGCGCGGGTTCCGTCGCTTCGCTCACTCGTGCGTTACCTGCGTGACCGTCGCCAAGCAGACCCTGATTCCACCGACCGCGCGGGCGCGCACGGTGAGGTGACTCTGTCGGGCCTGGACCTTCCTGAGTTCGAGGAGACCGAGGCATCGCTTGATGAACGGTCCGCCGAACAAGCCGAGCGAGTAGCTGAGGCTGAACGGCATCGAGACCGCAGAGGGCCTGGATTCGAGCCGTACTGAGAGGTAAGAAGCCGCTCCGAAGTGCCGTTCTATGAGCACGTCCTGGGGTTTTTGGTGCTGAGGACCTACGCCCCGTAACGGGAGATCGGTGCGGCAGCGGGCCGCCGCCGCATCCCCCACGTCGGCTACGGGGTGAGGTGACATGCATCAGTCTTGTTCGTAGCTGCGCCTGACATTTTATGTCCATTCAGGTCAACTTGCTGCCGAACTCAGCTGTAGGCGAACCAGGTGGCCTTGGCGGCGGCGAGGATCGTGCCGTCGGCGGCGGCCAGCGCGGTTCCGGCCAGCAGCTTGCGACCGTCGACGCCGATCTGCCAGCCGGTCACGACGTGGTCGGCGTCGACCGCGACCGGTGCGAACTGCTCGACGACGATCCGGCCCAGCAGGCCGGCACTGGTGCCCTCTGCGATGTAGGCCATCGCACCCGGGCAGTCGAGCGCAGCGACGACCCACCATGGGTCCACCGAGCCGTCGGCGCCTGCGTGGTCGATGCGCGGCCGCCAGACGGCGGCGACCTGCGCGACACCGTTGACGGTCACCGGACCGACGGCGATCTGCAGACCCTCCACATCGTCTCGAGCCAACCCGCACCCGAAGCAGATCGGGTGCACGCCCCGACCCTCCCACCGCGACGGCGAGCCCGCTTCGGCGACCCGTGCGGTCTCGATCGTGGGCGGTGTCGGGATCTTGAGGTCGAGGTCACCCGGCGTCGCCCCGACCAGCAGTTCGTCGCCATTGCGTAGTTCCCAGCGGTCGCCACCACACTCCACGATCTCGAGCTCGACACCCACGGGGGTGGGCTGGCGCAACGTGACCTGTGCTGCGCCGTCGATCCGACGGGCGAGGAGGCCGGCGACGTAGCCACCGTGGGCCATCGAAGGCGGTCCGACGCAGTTCTCGGGTATGACGACGCTCGGCATCGCTGGTCACCGTGGCACCTCGGAGCGACCCGACGCCAGACGAGGTCACGACGGCCCGAGTCGGCCATCATCACGTCGTGCCCACGAACCGATCGCCCCTGTCCCCGCTCGCTGTGGCGTCCGCGGTCGGCGCCGTCGCGACGACCGTGGCCACCTTCTTCCCCTGGGCGTCGTCGGGCGCTCGCACGCGATCCAGCTACGCGGTCATCGATGTCGCCGGACGTGCGGGTGTCCTGTCGGACTCGACCGAAGGTCTGTCCGGCCTCTGGTACGTCATTCCCCTGCTGTGCGGGATGGTGCTCGTGGGGGTCGCACTACGTTCCGTGTTTCTTGTTTCGTTGACGGCGGGTACCATCGGGGCATTGGTGGTCGTCGGCGGGTTGCTGGTGGCGAGATCGCCGCTCGGCGCAGAGCCGGGCTTGTATCTCGCCGTCGGTTTCGGCACCATCACTGCCGGTTCGGGAATCGGCACCCTGATCATGGACAAGAGGCGGAGCACGTGAACGATCATTTCGGACCCAGCGGAGACGACGAGTGGGCGGCGGCGGCAACACCTCCGCCACCACCACCTCCTCCGCAGACCCCGATCGAGCCGGTACTGACGCTCGACACCGAGGCCGAGGTCACCTCGTCGTCTGGGTTCGGCGGTCGTGCCCTGGCCGGGATCGTCGGCGGCCTCCTGCTGGTCGGTGGCACGGCGTTCGCCGTCACCCAGCTGGGATCATCGGGGCCGGAGACGGCCGAAGACGCAGTCGCAGATCTCATCGATGCGGCCGGTGACGAGGACCTCGTCGGCCTGTTGGCCGCGCTGGATCCCGGCGAACGCGACACGCTGCGCGGCCCGGTCGAGGACATCTTCGGCGAGCTCGAACGGCTCGAGGTGTTGGACGACTCGTTCGATCTGGGCAGCGTGGCGGGCATCGACTTCGAGTTCGCTGATGTGACCTACCGCACCGAACCCGTGCGCGACGGACTCACCCGGGTGTACCTCACGGGCGGAACGGTCACGAGCAGCATCGACACCGACGAACTCCCCATCGGTGACTTCGTGAAGGACACCGTCGACCGGTTCGGTGGCGAGATCAGCGGCTTCCAGGAGTCCGACACCACCAGCATCCACCAGGACGGGAACGACGAGGTCTTCCTCGTCGCTCGCGAGGGCGACGACGGTTGGCGCGTGAGCATCGGCTACACGATCGCCGAGCTCGCCCGCCTCGACGCCGGCCAGCCGCTCCTGGCCGCCGGCATCCAGCCAGTGGGTGCGGACAGCCCCGAGGCAGCAGTCGAGGGGATGGTCGACGCACTGGTCCAACTCGACATGCGCGACGCGATCGCCCGTCTCTCGCCCAACGAGTTCGCAGCGCTGCACGACTACGCCGATCTGTTCCTCGCCGATGCCGAGGCCGAGATCGACGAGTTCCGCGACGAATTCGACGTCACGGTCGACGAGCTTTCCCTGCGATCCGACGTCTCGGGCGACACGGCGAGCGTGTTCGTCGATTCCGTCGCCGTCACCGTACGGGCCGACGGCGAGCAGTTCTCGGCGTCGTTCGCCGACGACTGCTTCACGATCGAAGGCGACATGGAGAGCCTCGATCTCGAGGGCTCGCCGTTCGAGGACGGCCCCGTGTGCAGCGAGGATCTCGAAGACTTCAGCAACGAGATGTTCGACGACTTCGGCTACGACCTCGGCGACGAGGGCGGATCCAACGGCGAGCGCATCGAGTTCCCCCAGATCGACACTCCGGAGATCGGCATCACCACCCAGCGCGTCGACGGCGAATGGTTCGTCGCCCCCATCGCCACCGGTCTCGACGCCATGGTCAGCGGTCTCGAGGTGCTCGAACGGAGCCACCTCGACGCGATGGTCGATCTGGTCGAAGGGTTCGTCGACGGCTTCAGCACGTCGTTCGAGGAGAGCTTGGAGTTCGAGGAAGGATTCGACGAGGGCTTCGGATTCGAGGAGGGGGTCGAGATCATCGAGCCGCCGATCGAGATCGACGAGTACCCGGTCGAGCAATCGATACCGGGCACCCAGCCAGGGACTCCAAGTACCCAGAAGGGCGCCTTCGACGAGGCCGCGCTGAACGAGTTCCTGCTCTCCTTCACCGGCGACGAGGTGGCGGCTGCGTGCATCCGGGCCGAACTCCGCGGTATCGACGAAGCAATCCTCGCCGAGATCGCCAACTCGTTCTCGTTCGACTACGAGCCGAGCCTCGAGGCGCAGGAGATCTTCTTCGACGCCGCCAACCTCTGCTTCTGAGCCGCGCGTCCATGCCGGCGTTCTGACACCGCGTCAGATCCTGACAGACTCCCCGCGATGACGAGCACCGACAAACGCGGCATCTGTGCGGGACGAGTCGTGATCGTGACCGGCGCCGGACGCGGCATCGGCCGCAGCCATGCGCTGGCGTTCGCACAGCAGGGCGCGAAGGTCGTGGTCAACGACCTCGGCGTGCAACTCGACGGCACCGACGAACGCGGCACGAGCGATGCCGCCGCTGATGTGGTGGCCGAGATCGAAGCCATGGGCGGCGAGGCGGTCACCAACGGCGACGACGTGGCCGACTGGTCCGGCGCCGAACGCATGGTCCGGACGGCGATCGACACCTTCGGATCGATCGACACCGTGGTCAACAACGCCGGTTTCGTTCGCGACCGGATGTTCGCCAACGCCACCGAGGACGAGTGGGACGCCGTGGTGCGGGTCCACCTCAAGGGCCACTTCTGCGTGTCCCGCATGGCCGCAACGTGGTGGCGGTCGGAGGCCAAGGACGGTCGCCAGACGAAGGGTCGCATCGTCAACACGTCGTCAGGAGCCGGACTGCTCGGATCGATCGGTCAGGCGTCGTACTCCGCGGCCAAGGCCGGCGTGATCGGGCTGACACTCGTCCAGTCGGCGGAGCTCGGCCGGTACGGGGCCGCCGCCAACGCCATCGCCCCCGTCGCCCGCACCCGCATGACCGAGCAGGTCTTCGCCGACGACATGGCCGCACCCGACGCCGGATTCGACGCCAAGTCTCCCGACAACGTCGCACCGCTCGCCGTGTGGCTCGGCTCCGACCAGACGGCGGTCAACGGGCGGATCTTCGAGATCGACGGGGGCCAGCTCACGCTGATGGACGGGTTCCGACACGGTCCGATGATCGACAAGGGCGATCGCTGGGATCCGGCAGAACTCGGTGCGGTGATCGACCAGCTCACCGGCCAGATCGATCCGCCGGAACCGGTGTACGGCACATCCTGACGTTCTCGACGTCATGACCCCCGCTTTCCGGTGTCGATTGCGTCGAGTTCGTGGGGGTCCGGGCTGACAGACTCGGCGTCGTGACCGCACTCCCCCGTGGCTTCCGGGCCCACGTCGCCAACATCGGCATCAAGGACGGCACCGACGACTTCGCGATCATCGCCGCCGATGCTCCGTGCGCGGCCAGTGCCGTCTTCACGAAATCACGCTTCGTCGGACCCAGTGTGACCGTCTCCCGTGCGCACGTGGCCGACGGCTCGCTACGGGCTGTCGCGGTGATCTCGAAGAACGCGAACGTGGCCACGGGCGCCGACGGCCACGCCGATGCGATCGAGCTCGCCGAGGGCGTGGCCAAGGCGGTCGGTTGCCAGCCCGACGAGGTCCTGATCGCCTCGACCGGGGTGATCGGTCGGCGCTATCCGATGGACCGCGTCCGGTCGCACCTGTCCGCCATGCCGACCCCCGACGGCGTCGACGCCGATCCGGTGGCCACCGCGATCATGACGACCGACACCCACCCCAAGACGGCGACGGCCACGGTCGGCGACGCGACGATCGTCGGCATCGCCAAGGGCGTCGGCATGATCGAGCCCGACATGGCGACGATGCTCGCCTTCGTGCTCACCGACGCCGACGTGTTGCCGCCCGAGCTCGACCGTCGGTTCCGGGCCGTCGTGGACCGCACCTTCAACTGTGTCTCGGTCGACACGGACACGTCGACGTCCGACACCGCGGCGATCCTCGCCTCGGGCGAGGCCGGCGCGGTCGACGGCGATCTGTTCGAGGCTGCGCTCGAGGCGGTGTGCCTCGACCTGACCCGCCAGCTGGCCAGCGACGGCGAGGGGGCCGAGACCCTCGTCGTCGTCACCGTCGACGGTGCGCGTGACGACGTCCAGGCCAAGCGGGTGGCCAAGACGATCGTCAACTCCCCGCTGGTGAAGACGGCGATCCACGGTGCCGACCCCAACTGGGGGCGGATCGCCATGGCCATCGGCAAGTGCAGCGATGACACCGACATCGAGCAGACCCACGTCGTGATCCGCATCGGCGAACAGGAGCTCTACCCCGCCGAGGCCGCCGACGCCGCGCTGGCCGAGCTCGAGGGTTATCTCGCCGGCGACGAGGTGCTCATCCACGTCTCGCTCGGGATCTCCGCAGGCAACGCGACGGTGTACGGCTGCGACCTCACCGACGGCTACGTCCGCATCAACGCCGACTACACGACCTGATCGGGATTCCTCGCTTCGCTGCGGGGAGCCACTTCGGCGGCGATGCTGGAGAGCGCGACGCCGCGCCTGGCCTGACGGATGGGGTGGGCGTCGATGCCGTTGGTCAGGTAGACGAACGAGAGGCCGCTGTCCGGATCGGCCCACGCGAGCTGGCCGCCGGCACCGTTGTGGCCGAACCGCCGTGGTGAGCCCGTCTTGCCGAAGCCTCGGTAGGCCCCCTTGCCGTCGTCGCCGGCCGTGCAGAGACCCAGTGTGCGGCGGATCGGGACACCGAAGATCGGGTCGGGGAAGGTGTTGCGTACGTTGGTCGTGACGTCGGCCAGCAACTCGTCGTCCCAGACACCCTTCGGGTTCTGCAGGAGCGCCTGGTAGAAGCGCACCAGGTCGGACGCATTGGAGATCCCGCCGCCGCCCGGGACGCCGAGCGCACGGACGGCGGGCTCGTTGAATCCGAGCAGCGCCGCTTCGGTCACCTCGGTGACCGGCAACTCGCGTACCCCGAACGCAGCTTCGATTTCGTCCGGCGTGGGCGGCTCGCCGACGGCGAGGAGCTCGGTCACGTCGCCCTGCTGGTCCTCCGGGACGCCGACCTGGAGTCGGTCCAGTCCGTGCGGTGCGAGGACCCGGTCGTTGATGACCGTGCGGAAGTCGGCGCCCGTGACCCGCTCCATGATCTCGGCCAGTACCCAGTGCGCGGTGCTGGCGTGGTACTCGAAGGCCGTCCCCGGTTCCCAGTTGCAGCGCCAGGAACGCATCTTCTCGACCCGGCCTTCTGCGCTCCACCACAGCGGCGGGCCCAGGGGCGCGTGGGGGAAGCCGGACGTGTGGAGCATCACCTGCTCCACCGTGATCGTCGGCCCGCGCTCGGGTTCGCCGTCGACCATGAACTCGGGGATGTAGTGCACCACGGGGAGCGAGATGTCGACGAGGTCCTCCTGGATCAGCGTCCAGAAGGTCGAGGCGACCACCGCCTTCGTCGCCGAGAAGATCACGTAACGACTGGCGTCGGTGGCGTCGCCGAGCGTCTCACCGGTGACGATCTCGCCGTGGCGTGCCACCGCGTACTGACACGACGGCAACAGGCCGCTGTCGATCTCTCGCCGGGCCCGTGTGGCGAGCTGCTCGACCTTGACGTCGTCGATGTGGTCCATCGCGACACCGTACGACCTAGGCCCCGACGACCATCCAGACCATGGCGAAGTGACAGGCCGCGGCGACCACGGTGAAGGCGTGCCAGACCTCGTGATAGCCGAACACGGTCGGACGCGGGTCGGGGTGCTTGCGCATCAGGACCAGGGCGCCGACGAGATACGCAACGCCTCCCGCCGCCAACAACACGAGTGCAGTCACGTCGATGTTGGTGATGATCGCCGGCAGTGCGAGGAGGCTCACCAGACCCATGACGACGTACAGCGTGTTGCTCGACCGCGGGAACCGATGGATGCCGAAGGACTTGAGCACGATGCCGGTGATGGCGATGAGCGTGACGCCCGCCAGGAACTGGACGCCCTGACTGCGGGGCAGTACCAGCAGACAAACCGGCACCCACGTGCCGGCGATCAGGACGTAGATCATCAGGTGATCAGCCATCTGCATCCGACGCCTCGCCGTTGGCGTCGAGGCAACCAGGTGGTACAGCGCGGACGTGGAGAAGACGAACAGCTGCGCGACGACGTACACGGTCGCACCCAGCCGGGCACGGGGCGTCGACGCCGACGCGATCAGCAGTAGTCCCAACGGCACGACCACGAAGGCCCCGGCGGCATGCAGGAAACCCCGATACTTCGGTCGGGGCCAGAGGTACGACGGGAGGTCGTGCCTCGGCTCAGCGATCATGCCCACACCGTCCATGATGGCCGCTGGAGTCAGAGGGGACGAACCGCCCTAGGGGAGGAGGACGGTCGCGTCGGGCTGATCCCAGTCGGTCGCGCACCAGTTGAAGGCGAAAGGAAATGGGTTGACCGAGCCCGCGCCCGCAGGCTTCACCTCGAAGTGGAGGTGGGGCGAACCAGCGTTTCCCGTCGACCCGACGGTGCCGATCTGCTGACCGGCGACCACTGGACCAACGACGTCGAGGCTTGCCAGGTGCGAGCCGAAGTACTCGTTGCCCGCAGCGTCATCGAGATAGAAACCGATCCCACCGAGCGACGAACTGCTCGACCGGACCACACCGTCGACCGGGGCGACCACCGGCGTACCGTGCGGCGCCATCATGTCGACGCCCTTGTGACTGCGACCACCGGAGCGGGCGAAGCCCCACGAGTCGACGAACTCCGCTCCCGGCGTCGGACAGAACGCCGGCGGGGGCGGGGGCGGGGTGGC
>JBBKVY010000237.1:0-9025 GCA_037968675.1 Acidimicrobiales bacterium
CCCCCGACCCGCCCGTCCGCCTCACCGTCGATGATGCCGAGGAGATGCACGCGCTCCTCGCACGCCGCTCCCGCGGCCACGGCTCCGTGGTCCTCGAGGAGCCCCTGATGCTGGCGGCGGAGTTTCGTTGGACCGAGAAGCCGATTGCCCTCGGCCATCGAGGTGACGACGGTCGCCTCACCTGCTTTCTGCTCGGCGAAGCGAAGGGCGAGAATGGGCCGTACTCGATCGAGTGGCTCGTGTACGAGGATCCGCACCGCCTGCTCGATCTGCTCGGGATGATCCGCGGACTCGGCGACCAGGTCAACGCCCTGAGCATCAACGCCGAACCCCCGGAGGTGCAGCTGCAGGATCTCCTGGCCACCCCGATCCGACAACGCCGGGCGGTCGGTCTGGCCGGCGGTTCCTTCGCGACACACGACGCGCTCGCCGAGCAACAGATCCGCATCATGGACCTCGGCGCCTGCGTCGAGGCCACCCACCTCGTGGCTCCACCGGTTGCGTTCGGTCTACGACTCACCGACCCGCTCGCCAACATGGCGGACGCACCGTGGTCGGGCGTCGGTGGCGAGTACACGGTCCGATTCGGCGAGTCGTCAGCGCTGGAGTCCGGGCTCGACGACCGGCTGCCGGTGCTCGAGTCGAGCGTCAATGCGTTCTCCCGGCTCTGGATGGGCGAGCGACCAGCCTCGGGCCTCGCCCTCACCGACACGCTCGCCGGTCCGGACGACCTGCTGGACGCCCTCGACCGGTCCTTCTGTCTCCCGACACCCTTCGCCGGCTGGTCGTTCTGACTCCCTGCGAACATCGCTGGGGATCACGTGAGCAGACGGGGTGTGATCGAAAGCGATTCTCTGGGGTGGGTCCGGAGTGCCCGATCCGCGAGAATGTCGGACCATGAGCGCACAACTCCTCGCCGGCGGCCCCGTGGCGGAGGCCGTGCTCGAAGACGTCCGCAAGCGGGTGGAGGCGCTCGGCCGGCAGGGCAAGCCCGTCGGACTCGGAACGATCCTCGTGGGCGACGACGAGGCCAGCACCGGCTACGTGCGCAAGAAGCACGAGACCTGCGCCGACCTGGGCATCGTCAGCACCGACGTCCACATCGGGGTGGAGGACGATCCGCAGGCACTCCTCGACGCGGTCGACCGACTCAACGCTGATCCGGCGGTCGACGCGTACCTGGTGCAGTATCCGGTGGCCGACGGATTCGACTTCGATGCCGCCATCAATCGCATGGATCCGGCGAAGGATGCCGACGGTCTCCACCCGGAGAACCTGGGCCGTCTCGTCCTGCAGCAGGACGGTCCGGTGCCCTGCACGCCGGCCGGCATCCGGGCGATGTTCGTCCACTACGGCATCGACCTGCGAGGCAAGGACGTCGTCATCGTCGGCCGTGGCCCCACCCTCGGGCGCCCACTCTCGTTGCTGCTCACGCTCAAGGGACCGGGCGCAAACGCAGCGGTGACGGTCGTCCACTCGGCCGTCCCCGACCTGACCGTGCACACCATGCGCGCCGACGTGGTCATCGCAGCGGTGGGATCCCCGTCGATCGTCACCGCCGACATGGTGAAGCCGGGAGCGATCGTCGTGTCCGGGGGCCTGTCGTGGGAGGGCCGGAAACTGCTCCCCGACGTCGACGAGGGGGTCGGCGAGGTCGCGTCGTGGATCACGCCGCGGCTCGGAGGTGTGGGTCCGACGACGGTCGCCATGCTGCTGCGCAACACCGTGACCGCGGCCGAGGCAACGGCGGGAGCGGGCGCATGACCCGCATCGCCGACCTCTTCGGTGACGGTCCCACGGTCTCCTTCGAGTTCTCCCCGCCCAAAGACGACGAGGCCGAGAAGCAGCTCATCGCGGTGCTGGACGAACTCGCTGTCGTCAACCCGTCGTTCACGTCGGTCACCTACGGCGCGCTGGGCTCGACCCGCGAGAGGACTCGTGACGTCGTCACCCGGTTCAACCGGGACCACTCGTTCCCGACGATGGCGCATCTGACGTGCGTGGGTCACTCGAAGCCCGAGATCATCGAACTGCTCGACGCCTACGCCGCAGGCGGCGTCCACAACATCCTCGCCCTCGGTGGTGATCCACCCCAGGACGGCAGCGATCCGGGCGGCGACTTCGCCCATGCGGCCGAGCTGATCGAGGTCGTGCGCGACCATGCGGGCAACTTCTCGGTCGGCGTCGCGGCGCATCCCGAGAAGCACCCGCGATCGCCGTCGATCGAGAGTGATCGTCGCTATCTGGCCGAGAAGCTGGCGCTGGCCGACTTCGGCGTCACGCAGTTCGTCTGGACGGCCGAGCCGTACCTGCGCATGGTGGACGAGCTCGCTGCGCTCGACTGCCACACGCCCGTCATCCCGGGGGTCATGCTGTTCATCAACGTGCACTCGATGCGTCGGATGTCCGAGCTCAACGACACGACGATCCCCGACGAACTCTGGGACCGTTGCCTGGACGTCGACGGTGACCCGAAGGCGGTCCGAGTCCTCGGTACGGACGTCTGCAGCGACCTCTCGTCCGACCTGCTGGACGCGGGCGCCCCGGGTCTGCACCTGTACACCATGAACCGTTCGGTCGCGGCGCTCGACGTCGTCCACCGCCTCGACCTCGCCCGCTGAGCCACCAAGATCCTCGTTCTGGTGAACGATCGCGCCATCTGGTGGTAGCGATGACCTACCAGAACGGTTGGGGGTCGGAGTTCTTGTCGGAGGGGGTCGCGTAGGATTCGTCCATGGAATCGACCGATCCCCGGAGTGAGAGTCGCGGCACGGCGACCTCCAACTTCGGGGTCGGCAAGCGGGAGAGCCACGACGCCAGCGGGTTCTACGACCGCTTCGTGCCGCCGGTGGTGTCCACGGACGACGACGTCCACCCGCCCAAGGCCCTCGACCAGCTCTGGCTCGGCGACGCTCGCGACATGGACAGCCACGGCGACATCGCTGACGGGTCGGTCGCGCTGGTGGTCACGTCCCCGCCGTACTTCGCCGGGAAGGCCTACGAAGAGGAATTGGGCGAGAAGGGCATACCGGCCAGCTATCTCGAGTACCTCGAGATGCTGCGCAATGTCTTCGCCGAGTGTGTCCGCAAGCTCGAACCCGGTGGACGCATCGCCGTCAACGTCGCCAACCTCGGTCGCAAGCCATATCGCTCGCTGTCGTCCGATGTCATCGCCATCCTCGAGGACCTCGGTCTGCTCCTCCGCGGCGAGATCATCTGGCAGAAGGGCAAGGGCGCCGGCGGTTCGTGTGCCTGGGGCAGCTTCCAGCGTCCGGGCAATCCCGTGCTCCGGGATGTGACCGAGCGGGTGATCGTCGCCTCCAAGGGACGCTTCGATCGGGCGGTCGACGCCCGGACCCGCGCGAAGGCCGGTCTTCCGAGCGACGGGTCGATGACGGTGGACGACTTCCTCGACGCAACGCTCGACGTGTGGGAGTTCGCGCCCGAGAGCGCCAAGCGGGTCAACCATCCGGCACCGTTCCCGGTCGAGCTGCCGGCGCGCCTCATTGACCTGTACACCTACGCGAACGACCTGGTGCTCGACCCGTTCATGGGGGCCGGGACCACCGCCGTGGCGGCAGTGCGGGCGGGGCGGCACTTCGTCGGATTCGACACCGATGCCGACTACATCACGGGCGCAGAGGCACGCGTCGCCGCCGCTCGCGCCGAACCCCCATCGTCTCGCGTGCAGGTCCCACCAGCCAGGGTCACCGTGGCGCCCGACGCCTCGATCGCCGACCTCGTCGTGGCAGGCCGCAAG
Organism: Acidimicrobiales bacterium; assembly: GCA_037968675.1. GTDB lineage: Bacteria > Actinomycetota > Acidimicrobiia > Acidimicrobiales > Salinilacustritrichaceae > Salinilacustrithrix. The sequence continues at coordinate 3,761 of JBBKVY010000237.1, forward strand.
GCCACCGACGTCGCCGGTCGCTTGCTCGAACTGGCAGGGTTCACCGGCATCGACGCCAAGCACACCGCGGTGCGCGACCGGGGGGTCGAGTTCGACTTCCGCGCCACCGGGTCCGACGGCTCGCAGTGGTTGGTCGCGGTCGCCGGCTCGTTCACCCCCTCGCCGTCCGGCCTCCGTCGGTCCGATGTCCTGTGGCGCACCATCGGTCAGGCCTCGGTCGTGGCCGACACCGGTGCGTCGGTCCTGGTCCTGACCACCGAGCTGCCCGTTCGCAACTCGGCGCAGGCCAAGGCGCTTGCGGCCATACCCCGGTCGACCATCGCCGCCGCGGTCGAGCTGACCGACCCGGCCTCGGTCGAGACCGTCCGCGCGCTTCACGGGGCCTGACCGCCGGCGATGGCCGACGACAAGACGGCCATCACCGAACTGGCGACCGCGCTGGGTTGTCTCGGGCACGGCACCGTGGACTGGGCGGTGTTGCAGCGCCCGCCCGAACTGGTGGTCGACGACAAGGCCTGGGAGCAGCTCACCCGTGGGCTGCACGATCCCGTACTGGGGAAGTTGGCCGCCGACGCGTTCGACAACGGCGTGGCGTTCGCTGCCCATCCCGACGCGCTGGACGGACGTCGCCCGCGACGGATCGAGTGGACGGGCGGGAATCGGCCACCGGGCGACCAGGTGATCCCCGCCGACCTGCGGATCGACCGGGTGTACCTCGTCTCGTGCAAGTACTCGTCGAAGGTGCTGCACAACGCCGCGCCTTCACGCGTCTTCGATCGGCTGCTCTCGCCGTCGGACGCACGACCACGGGTCGATTGGTACAGCCTCGTGGCCCCCGAGCAGCACCGACACCTCGCCACCGAGGCGGCGCGGGCCGTCGGCTGCGACTTCCCCGCAGACCCGGATCGGGCTGGTCGAGACGATCGGATCCGGCTTCGTGATGCGCTCCGCGAGGTGGGCCGTCGCTGGCCGGACGGCCTCGACGAGCCCTACCTCGACCTGTGCCGAGCGGTGAGCGAGCGGTCGGCCCAGCGATGGCGTGACGCCGCTCGCACGAGGCCGGTGCAGGAACAGCTCCTGTGGCGTCTGCTCCGCTTCGCGTCCGCGCCGTACTTCGTCGTGGGCGTGAGCCAGGACGCCCGGATCCGTCTTCGCATCGACACGCCGTGGGACTGGCGCCAGGACCATGAACTGCGGAGCTTCGACATCGAGGCCGACCAGGTGGGGCAACCACAGGTGCGGTGGCGGGCGACCGTCCGGGACCGGCATGCCGCGGTGGAGCGGATCGTCGACGGCCACGTCGAGGTGCGCTGGAGCCACGGCCGATTCGGCGCTCCGCCGGAGGCAAAGGTGTATCTCGACACGCCTCACAGCGAGGTGCCCGGCTACACGCCGCTGGTCTGAGGGTCCGTCCGAGTCCGGCGGTCGGGCCGGGCTCGAGGCCGCCCTCCCGCAGACGGTGCGGGCCGGCGCCTCAGCGCTTCACGGTCGCCAGCGCAGCCGCGAGCGAGGTGCTCGGACGCATCGCCGCATCGGCGAGCTCGGGATCGGGGAAGTAGTAGCCCCCGATGTCCATCGGCGTGCCCTGTACCTCGATGAGCTCGCTGGTGATGGCGTCCTCGCCGTCGACGAGCGCCTCGGCCAGCGGAGCCATGGCAGTCGCCAGCGCGGCATCGTCGCTCTGGGCGACGCAGGCCTCGGCCCAGTAACGCGCCAGCCAGTAGTGGCTGCCGCGGTTGTCGAGTTCGTTGACCTTCCGCGATGGCGACTTGCCCTCGTCGAGGAACCGTTCCGTCGCCGCGTCGAGCGTGTCGGCCAGGACTTTCGCCCGCTGGTTGCCGGTCGCCGACGCCAGATGTTCGAACGAGACGGCCAGCGCCAAGAACTCGCCGAGTGAGTCCCACCGCAGATGGTTCTCCTTCTCGAACTGCTGCACGTGTTTGGGTGCGGACCCACCGGCACCGGTCTCGAACAGTCCGCCACCCTTCATCAGCGGGACGATCGAGAGCATCTTGGCGCTGGTGCCCAACTCGAGGATCGGGAACAGGTCGGTGAGGTAGTCGCGCAGGACGTTGCCCGTGACCGAGATGGTGTTCTCGCCCGCCTTGGCCCGTGCCAGCGTGTAGCGGGTGGCAGCGGCGACGTCCTCGATCTCGATCGTCAGGCCGGCCGTGTCGTGATGCGGGAGTTCCTCGCGGACCTTCGCGATGACCTGTGCGTCGTGCGCCCGGTTCTCGTCGAGCCAGAACACCGCCGGCCAACCGGTGGCCCGGGCCCGGGACACCGCCAGCTTGACCCAGTCGCGTACCGGGGCATCCTTGGTCTGACACATCCGCCAGATGTCGCCGGCCTCGACGACGTGCTCGAGCAGCGTGGCGCCCGATCGGTCGACCACGCGGACCGTGCCCGCGCTCGCGATCTCGAAGGTCTTGTCGTGGCTGCCGTACTCCTCGGCCTTCTTCGCCATGAGACCGACGTTGGGGGTCGTGCCCATCGTCGTCGGATCGAACGCGCCGTGCTCCTGGCAGAAGCGGATGGTCTCGTCGTAGAGCGACGCGTAGCTCGAGTCGGGGATGACGGCCTTGGTGTCCTGCAGTTCGCCCGCCGCGTTCCACATCTGACCCGACGTTCGGATCATCGCCGGCATCGAGGCGTCGATGATGACGTCAGAGGGGACGTGGAGATTGGTGATGCCGCGATCGGAGTCGACCATGGCGAGCGGTGGACCGCTCTCGTACGCCGCCGTGATCTGTTCCTTGATGGCGGCCTGCTCGTCGTCGGGCAGGGACCCGATCGCGGTCTGGAGGCTGGCCATGCCGTCGTTGGGACTGATGCCGAGCGACTCGAACGTCTCGGCATTGTCGGCGAACAGGTCGTCGAAGTAGGTCCGGACCGCATGTCCGAAGATGATCGGATCGGAGACCTTCATCATCGTCGCCTTGAGGTGGACCGAGAACAGGACTCCGGAATCCTTCGCATCGGCGATCTGCGCGTCGAGGAACGCAACGAGTGCGGTCCGGCTCATCACTGCGGCATCGATGATCTCTCCGGCCTCGAGCAATGTCGACTCCCTGAGCACCGTCACTGAGCCGTCGTCGCCGACATGATCGATGCGTACGTCGTCGGCGGCGTCGACGGTGACCGACGTCTCGGTCAACTGGAAATCGCCTGCGCCCATCGTGGCGACGTGGGTCTTCGAGTCCGACGACCACGCGCCCATGGAGTGCGGATACTTGCGGGCGTAGGCCTTGACCGCTGCGGGTGCTCGACGATCGGAGTTGCCTTCACGGAGCACCGGGTTGACGGCGCTGCCCTTCACCGTGTCGAAGCGGGCGCGTGCGTCACGCTCCTCGTCGGTCGCGGGGTCCTCCGGGTAGTCGGGGATCGCGTATCCACCGGCCTGGAGCTCGGCCACCGCCGCCTTGATCTGCGGCACGGATGCGCTGATGTTCGGGAGCTTGATGATGTTGGCCTCGGGTGACTGCGTCAGGTGACCCAGCTCGGCCAGCGAGTCGTTGGCCTGTTGCTCGGGCGGGAGCAGCTCACTGAAGGCGGCGACGATCCGCCCCGCGAGTGAGATGTCGCGTGTCTCGACCGCGACACCGGCGGCACCGGCGAACGTCTCGATGATGGGCAGCAACGACCGGGTCGCCAACGCGGGCGCTTCGTCGGTGAGCGTGTAGATGATCTTTGGTGAGGAAGCCATATCGGCCGCCGAGCGTAACCGGTCGGTTCGGCGAGCCGGTCAGGCCGTGTGGAGTCAGGGAAGCCCGGCGTGTGCGACGTCGACCTCGGCTGATTCGATGCGGCCCGACCGGTGGCGGCGGCACGATTCGGGGTCGCTGTCGATGGCCGTGCACACGAAGAGGGTCGTTCCGGCAGGCCCACCGAGCATGCACGCGAATGCCTGGCGTTCGTCGCTGGTGCGGATCTCGTCGAGCACCTCGCCGCCCTCGGCGAGGCGGAGCACCCTGTTGCTGATCGGCGATGCCATCCAGATGGCTCCCTCGGCGTCGAGACAGATCCCGTCGGGAACGGACCCGTTCACTCGGGCCCACTCGCGCCGACCCGAGAGCGACCCGTCGGGCTCGATGTCGAACGCCGTCAGGCATCCACCGAACGACTCACCGACGATCAGCGTCGACCCGTCGCGGGTGATGATGGCGCCGTTGGGGAAGAACAGGTCGTCCGCCACCACGCGGACCCCGCCGTCGACTGTCACGAGGACGAGTGTCGTCGTGCAGTGGTCCGCCTCGGGATCGTGGAGGTCGAAGCCGAAGTTGCCGACGTAGGCGTTGCCGGTGCGGTCGACGACCATGTCGTTGCAGTCGAACGTGGCCACCGAGGTGAGGTCGGCGACCTCGGTGAGCGAACCGTCGACGAGCGCCAGCAGGCGCCGGTCGGTCATCGACACGACGAGGAGGGTCCCATCGGGTCGCCAGCCGAGGCCCGAGGGCCGTCCCGGGACATCGACGATGGTCGCGAGGTCGCCGGTCGACGGGTCGAGTGCCTGGACCACGTGCGCATGCATGTCGGAGAACCAGAGGCGCCCGTCGTGCCAACGCGGCCCCTCGGCGAACGCCAGGCCATCGAGCACGGGGACCAGGGTCGAGGCCATCGAGCGGAACCTAACCCTCCTCCGAGGCCCGGCGGGCGAACCACTCCCTCGCCACTGCAGCATCGGTTCCCAGGCGCGCCGTCTCGTGCGCGCCGATCCAGGTGTTCCCGGCCGCGCCGATGCGTTCGACGGCCACGGCCCACGCACCATCGCCCACCCGCTCGATGGGACGTGCCGACGATCCGAGCACGGCGGTCGCGGCAGCGACGGCCGCATCGGTCCACCCGGAGAACGGCAGATCGACGGCGATCTGGGGGAGCGCCCACCCCGCGAGTCCGTTCGGGCGGGCGAGCACTCGATCGCCGGCCGGAGAGGCGACGACGAGGCGGAGCGGTCCTCGCCGTGTGGTCATGTCGCGACCATACGAGGACTGCTCGCCCCGCGGTGGCGGGGTCGGCGCCGCCCCGATAGCGTCCGTTATCGCGGCGGTCTGCCGCAACCGACAATGACTCGCCCACAGGGGGAACGAGACGTGACTGCGCACGACAAGATCTACGTGGACGGTGCCTGGATCGCATCGACCGGCACCGACACCATCGAGGTGTTCGACTCGACCGACGGTTCCGTCATCGGCTCGATCCCGTCCGGCACTGCCGACGACCTCGACAAGGCGGCCAAGGCCGCTCGCGCCGCCTTCGACGGCTGGG
>JBBKVY010000238.1:0-6388 GCA_037968675.1 Acidimicrobiales bacterium
ACGTCTTCGGCGTCTCCTTCCGCGACGAGACGCTCGCGGCTGTAGATCCGGACGGTCTCCAACAGCCCGTACCGGGTCGTGCCGTACACGTGGACGACCTCGACGAGCGACTTGTCGACGAGCGATCCGATCAGATCGAGCGTCGCCAGATCGGCAATGCCCGAGACGGCACCGATGGCCTCCGCCGTGAACCCGCCCTGGAACACCGAGGCGGTCTGCAGGAACTGCTGCTCCTCCGGCTCGAGGAGGCGGTAGCTCCAGTCCATGGCCGCCTGGAGCGTCTCCTGCCGTTGGCGGGCCCGGCGACGTCCCCCGGAGAGGAGCCGGAACCGATCGTCGAGATTTCGGTCGATGTCGTCGACGCTCATGTGGGTGGTCCGACCGGCGGCGAGTTCGATGGCCAAGGGGATCCGGTCCAACTGCGCACAGATGTTGGCGATCGATGCCATCGCGGTCTCGTCGAAGTGCACAGCGGCGTCTCGTGCTGTGGCGCGTTCGACGAAGAGCTCGACGGCCGATTCGATGGACAACGGTCGCACCGACCGGACGTGTTCGTCGTCGACCCCGAGCGCCTCTCGGCTGGTCGCGAGGATCCGCAGTTCCGGGCACTCGGCGACCAGTTGCTCTACCAGTACTGCGACCGGGTCGAGCAGGTGCTCGCAATTGTCGAACACCAGCAACACGCGACGGTGGCCGATGTGCCGGACCACGGCGCCCGCCTCGCCCGGCTCGACCCCGAGCGTGGCGCAGAGGGTGGTGAGGACCTGCTCGTCCTTCGTCAGCGGACTCAGGTCGACGAACCGCGTGAGATCGTGATCGGCGAGGGTCCGCGTTGCAACCGCGACCGCGAGTCGGGTCTTGCCGATCCCCCCGACACCGGTGATGCTCACGCACCGGTGGTCGTCCAGCAGGGCGATCACCTGATCGACGGCCGGCGTGAACCCGAAGAGTGGCGATCGCACGACGGGGAGGTCGTGGTCGTCGGCGTCGAGGCCCGCCAGCGGGGGATGGTCACCGGCCGCGCCACCGATCTGCAGGATCTGCATCGGGTCGCCGAAGCCACGCAGCCGATGGGGTCCGAGATCGACGGGTGCGTATCGCGGTGGCAGGTCCTCGGCGGTTCGCGTCGAAAGCAGGATCTGTCCGCCATGTGCCGCGGCCGAGATACGGGCGGCCAGATTGACGACCGGCCCGAAGTAGTCGGCGTCTCGCTCGTCCGCTCGCCCCGTGGCCATGCCCATCCGAACCCGGAGATCGAAGCCGTCGGCGTCGGCCTCCTCGGCCAGCCGAGCCTGGGCCCGCACGGCGGCGTCGACGGCGTGCTCGGCATCATCGAACGCGGCAGCGAAGCCATCGCCTCCCGTCGCGAAGACGTAACCGCCGTGGGCGGTGATCGCACCGCGCACGAGATCGTCGTGGCGTGCGAGTGCACGCGCCATCGCGTCGGGCTCAGCTTCCCACCGCTCGGTGCTGCCCTCGATGTCCGTGAACAGGAAGGTGACGGTCCCCGTCGGTGGCTCGACCACGGGGGCGAGACTATGCAGGGTCCGGGTTCCAAGACCTTGACCTTGGACCCGGCTCCAACCCGTACGGTCTGATCCATGACGTTCCACCAGGTCTCCGAGGCTGCTGCGGCGAGCGGTTTCAGCGCCGACACGTTGCGCTACTACGAGCGCATCGGGCTCCTTGCCCCGCCGGCCCGCAGCCATGCCGGCTATCGGCTCTACGACGACGACGATCTCGACACGTTGCGGTTCATCCGGAGCGCGAAGACGGCGGGGCTGTCGCTCGACGACATCGCCGAGCTGGTCGCGCTGTGGCGCACTGGCGATTGCGAACCCGTCCGCGATCGCCTGCACCAGCTCGTGTGCGAACGTGCGGACGCGGCCCGTGCCCAGGTGCGCGACCTGGTCGCGTTCGCCGACCGACTCGACGGCCTGGTCTCGGCATTGGCGGGCACGACCGCGCCGGAGCGGTGTGGCCCGGGCTGTGGGTGCGCCGCTGGGTCGGAGCCCGTGGCGCTGTCCGGCACGCTGGCCGACGCCTGCACACTGCCCGCCGACCAGCTGCCGGAACGATTCGACGAGTGGCTCGCCGTGGCCGGGCAGGCGACCACGATCGACGCCGACGGACGGATCGTCCTCCCGGTCGACGCGACGCTTGCGGCCCGGGCGGTGGAGCTCGCGGTGCTGGAACAGGGGTGCTGCGGAGGTCTGCTCCGGTTCGAGGTCCTGGTGGCTCCCGACGCCGTCACCGTGACGGTGCGGGGCGCGGCTCGCGTCGACTTCGTCGCCGCTCTCGCGGCCGTTGCCGGCGTTCAGTCCGGCGCGGCGCCCACGATCTCGAGGTAGAGCGCGCGCACGGCGAGGATCTCGCGTACGTCGTCGGCCACGTCGGCAGCGAACTGCTCGCGATAGGTGGCATCGGTGAGTACGGACACTGCGAACTGGAGTCCGGAGAACGCGCCGACGAACCCGGCGACGACGACGTGAGCGCGAGTGAGGACGAGGTCGTGGCCGAACAGCGTTGCTTCCCACCAGACGTCGCGCGCCGGGTCCAGCGCGTCGTCGGCGATCCACTGGAGGATCGTGGTCTCCCGGACGGTCAGCAGTTCGAAGACGACGTAGAACGCTGTGACGAGGACAGCGACCAGGAGCACCTGGATCGAGATGCCCACGAAGCGCATCAGCGAGAGATTGCGCTCGGTCGAGCGATCGAGCGGTGGGAGATCGACTCGCTGCCCTGGATCGGCCGGGGCGGTGTCGGCCAGCGGCGATGCGCCAGCGCACTCGATGACGTCCTGCCAGGAGTCGAACCGTTGCTCGGCCGCCCGCTCCTTGCGGAGCGAGAGGGCGACGAACAACGACCCGAGCAGGACGAGCATCGCGAGCACGATCGCGAAGTAGGGCGACGGGAGGTCGTGGGCCACCTGCCACATCTCGGCATTGAGGACCAGGAACGCCGAGAACAGCAGCAGCAGTGGCAGCGTCTTGCCGAGCAGGTCCATGAGCCCACCGAGCTCTTGGAAGAATCGGACGGCGCTCCAGCGGATCAGGGGAACGAGCCCGTAGCTGACCGTGAAGTAGGTGACCGCCAGGATCACGACGTTCGTCGCCACCGCGAGCGCGAGTGCCCCGACCGGCGAGTCGTCGCTGACGAGCGCAGGCAGCACCGCCGGGACGATCACGAACGCTGCGAGTTCGAGCCAGCCGATGTCGTCGGGCAACGAGAGCGCCGGCCGACGGCGCAGGACGTTCAGCGCGGCGAACGCCCCGACCACGAACGCGACGCCGACCACGAATACGCCGGCCTGCGACCACCCGCTCACGCGATCGCCGAATGCGAGGAAGAGTTCGGCGAACACCACGAGGGTGAGGAACGGTGTCGCCCGCGTCCAGATGTCTCCGGTGGCCGAGTAGTCCGCGATCAGGTGCGGGACACCCCGACGGACGAACCATCGCTCCGTCTCGGTGCGCAGCTGCCCGCGTTCGGCCGCGCTCACCGGGGGTAGCGGCGCGCGAGGTCGCCGAGCAGATCGAGGCAGTCGGTCGCGCAACGTCCGATGATGTCGGCGACGGGCTCGACCGAATCGATGCGACCGGCGACCTGACCGCTGAGGGCGAGGCTGGCCTCCATGTCGCCGCCGAAGTAGAGGTCGCCAGTGCTGCCGATCAACGCGGTCATGGCGTTGGTCTCGGTGTCGTGTTCGAGTGCCTCGCTCCGCTCGGTCCGCAGCGCCCGGAGCGCCGGTGAGGTGTGCCGGTTGAGGAACACGGTGTCGGTCTCGGCCGCGTCGATGATCGCCTGCTTCCAGTTCTCGTGCACGGGTGACTCGGTGGAGGACACCATGCGCGTGCCCATCTGGATGCCTTCCGCGCCGAGTGCCAGCGCTGCGGCCATCGTCGGGCCGTCGACCATGCCGCCGGCGGCGATGATCGGCACGTCGACCTTCGAGCGGATGAGGGGGAGGAGCACCATCAGCGCGACGTCGCGCGGGTTGTTGAAGCCGCCGCCCTCGCCACCCTCGACGACCAGTCCGTCGACGCCGGCGTCGACCGCCTTCAGTGCGCCGTACAACGTGGGGACGACGTGGAAGACCGTGAGACCCGCCTCCTTCAGCTGGCTCGTGAACTTCATGGGGTTCCCGGCTGAGGTGGTCACGAACTGGACGCCCTGGTCGATCACGAAATCGACGATGGCGGGATCTCGCACGAACGCCTGTGCGATGTTGACGCCGAAGGGTTTGTCGGTGAGATCGGCCATCTTCTCGATCTCCGTCCGGACTGCGTCGAGCTCACCGCTCGAGGTCTCGATGATCCCCAGCCCGCCGGCGTTGGACACCGCCGACGCGAGCTGTGCCCGTGCGATCCAGCCCATCGGGGCCTGCACGATGGGGATGTCGATGCCGAGCATCTCGGTGATCCGGTTGCGGAACGCAGGGGCCATGGCGGCGATCCTTGTCGATGGCGAGGCCGCGGCGCGCCTCAAGCCAGGCATCGGGTGCGCCGATGACATGGACAGTGTCGACCACCATGGACCCCATGAGCGCCACTCACGGCCCCGTGGTCCGCCGAGTGCGGTTCGCGTGGCCCGCCGACTTCGACCCCATCTGGACCGAGCGGCCCGAGCTCGCCATCTCGGCCAACGCGGTCTCGCTCCTCATGCCTCATGTCGAGCCGTACGTCGTCGAGGCCGTGGCCGACGTGGTCGACGATCTCGAGGGGGACCTGGCGGTGGCGGCTCGGGCCTTCGTCCGCCAGGAACGCCAGCACCATGGTCAGCACCGCCGCTTCAACGATGTCATCGTCCAGCGATTCCGCGCCCTCGGCCATGTCGAACGGCTGATGGTCCGGACGTTCGCGGTGCTCCGCCGCCGGACATCACCTCGTTTCGCGCTCGCCTTCGCGGCAGGATTCGAGACGGTGGCCTTCTCTGCCGCCCGATGGACGGCGAGTCGGCAGCGGCGACTCTTCGACGGGGCCGACCCCACTGCGACGTCGCTGTTCCTCTGGCATCTCGCGGAGGAGGTCGAGCACAAGGGTGTTGCCCACGACGTCTACGAGGCGTCCGGCGGCGGGCGCGTCCGCTACGTGTTCGCAATGACGCTGTCGATGCTCCTCCTCGCAGGTTTCACGACGATGGGGACGCTGTCGATGCTCTGGTCGACTCGTCGCATCTTTCATCCGGTGGCGCACCTGCGCATGATCGTCTGGTCGGTCAGCTTCCTGTTCGAACTGTTGCCGAACATGGCGATCTCCGCCCTGCCCGGCCATCACCCGGATGACTTCGTCGACCCGATGTTCATCGGCCTCGACCTCGATGACCTCGACGACCTCGACGGACGTTCACCCCTACCGTGAGGCCATGGATCTCGACGCACTGCTCGCACTCGGCGTCAGGGTCGGCGGTCGACTCCTCGAACGAGGCGACACGGTGGCGGTCGCCGATGGATCGTCCGGCGGATTGATCTCGACCGCACTGCTGTCCCGTCCCGGCGCGTCGGCGTACTACCTCGGGGGCGCGACGATCTACACACGGGCCGCCGCCTCGGGACTGATCGCGGGGACGGTCGAAGCACCGGCCGGCCTTCGCGGCGCCAGCGAACCGTGGGTGCAGTACCTGTCCGCGTCGATCGCGGCGCGTGTCGGCACGACGTGGGGGATCGGTGAGGGCGGGGCAACGGGCCCCGCGGGAAACCCCTACGGCGACCCGCCGGGACATGCATGGGTCGCCGTCCACGGGCCCGCACACGCCACGCGTCACGTGCTGACCGGCGACGACGATCGCGTGCGGAACATGGTCGCATTCGCGAGCGCCGCGCTCGCGTTGCTGGACGACATGCTCGACCGCTGACGTCGTCCGGCGAGTCGTCCGGCGAGTCGTCAGACTCGGAGTTCTTGTCAGACCCTGCGGGGAGAATGGGGTGCATGACCGGTCCCGCCGCCTACGCCCGAGATGCCGATGTGGCGGCGTCGGCGCGGGCGCAGTTGGACGATGCCGTGTCTCTGATCGAGTCGATGGATTCGGCGCAACGCTCTGTTGTCGCCTCGCTGGCCGGCATGTGGCCCACGGCGGCGTGGTTGGCGGCCGGCGTGCGCTCGGCGAAGCAGTGGCTGATCACCTATGCCGGCTTGTCGGTGGGAGAGGCCCGACGTCTGGAACGGATCGCCGAGCTGTGTACTCGGGATGCTCGTGTGTCGGCTGCGGTCGTGGACGGGGCGTTGTCGCTCGGTCGGGCCGACAAGCTCGCCATCGCCGTGACCGACGAGCGTGCCCCGTGGCTGGCAGGATCGCTCGCCGCACTGTTGTCCGTGTCCGGGAACGACGACGACTTCGACGCTGCCCTGCGCTACTGGCGCGAACGGGTCGATGAACGGCTGGCACCCCG
>JBBKVY010000239.1:0-12415 GCA_037968675.1 Acidimicrobiales bacterium
CATCCGGATCGTCCGCCGACCCCGATGGCACAGAGGCGACCACCCCGCCGGTGGGTGAGTAGCGCACGATCGCCGTTCGGCGTTCGTCGAGGCGGTCGAGACCCGGGCCGCGGTCGAGCAGCTGGTCACGGAGGTCGACGTTGACGGACCCGTTGCTGAACCCGTCGTCGACGTTCGAGATCAGGCGAGATTCGAGTGACGTCACCATCAGCCACGCGCCCAGGAGGATCGCGATGCCGACGGTGCAGGTCACGCCGATCACGAGTCGACGGCGGATCATCGGGGCCCGTTCACGGCTCGGTGCGCAGGACGTAGCCGAAGCCGCGCACGGTGTGGATCAGCTTCGGCTCCCGGTCGTCGATCTTCTTGCGGAGATAGGAGATGTAGTTCTCGACGACGCTTGCGTTCCCGTCGAAGTCGTACTCCCACACGTGATCGAGGATCTGCGCCTTGGACACCACCTGCTCGCTGTGGGCGAGGAGGAACCGAAGGAGCTTGAACTCGGTCGGGGACAGGCTGACCGTGTCGCCGCCCCGTGCCACCCGCATGGTGGCCTCGTCGAGCGTGAGATCGGCGCAGGCCAACGTCGACGTCGTTGGTCCCTGCTGCTGGGTCCGGCGCAGCACCGCGCGGACCCGGGCCACCAATTCGTCGATGCTGAACGGCTTGGTGATGTAGTCGTCCCCACCCTTGGTGAAGCCCTGGAGCATGTCCTCCTTGCCATCTCGGGCAGTCAGGAAGACGACAGGCGTCTGGTTGCCGGCGTCACGCAGCGTTCGACAGACCTGGAAGCCATCCATGCCGGGCAATCCGACGTCGAGGACCACCAGGTCGGGCTGCTCGCGGGTGGCGATGCGTACGGCGTCGTCGCCGTTCGCCGCGGTGATCGGCTCCATACTCGCGATGCGCAGGGCGCTCGACACCAGGTCGCGGATGTAGACCTCGTCGTCGACCACCAGCACCCGCGTGTTGCTCACGGCGTCAGTCAACCCTCCGAACCTGGGAGTTTGCTCACAGTCTCTTCGGCGCGGGGTCCGATGTGCGTGGCCGCCGGACAGCTCGCGTAGGATGCGCACCGAACAACCAACAGCATCAAGAGCGGCCCGGGCGACCGGGTCCGGCAACCTGGGATCGGACACCCAAGGTGCCTCCCTCCTTCGGGACGGGGATGTGGCCCTCCGGGGCAACCAAGCGTCCGGGGTTCTCCCCGCCGCAGCCGGGTGTCCGCCCCTCGGAGGAGGTGGAACCACATGGCGACGAGCGGGAGACGAGAACCGATCTCCGGCGCACGCGGTGGCCCGACCTCCGGCACGCCGGGCCTCGGCCGGCCGCTGGCGGAGCTGGGTCGTCGAGCGCATCCCAGCGCTCTGCCCGCATCGGGAGCGTGGCGCGTCGGCGACGACCCGGGTGGGCGCCACTTCGTCCCGGTCGCCGGCGGACGACCGTTCGCGCTCGAGGGGGGCGCCGTGCTCGAGGACGTCGTAATCGCCTACGAGACGTACGGGACGCTCGACGACGACGCATCCAATGCCGTGCTCGTCTGCCATGCGCTCACCGGCGACAGCCATGCCTTCGGCCCTCCCACCGGGGCACACCCGTCGCCGGGCTGGTGGAACGGCGCGATCGGGCCGGGCAAGGCGATCGACACCGACCGCTACTTCGTGGTCTGCCCCAACGTCCTCGGTGGGTGCCAGGGGTCGACCGGCCCCGCCTCGGCCCACCCGGACGACGGCCGACCCTACGGGGCTCGGTTCCCGGTCGTGTCGATCCGCGACATGGTCCGCAGTCAGGCCTCGGTCGCGGACGAGCTGGGTATCACCCGATGGCACAGCGTGGTCGGTGGGTCGATGGGCGGGATGCAGGCTCTGGAGTGGGGAATCATGTTCCCCGAACGCGTGCACTCGGTGGTCGTCATCGCCAGCTGCGAGGCCGCGTCGGCACAACAGATCGGCTGGTGGTCGGTGGGCCGACGTGTGATCCGGATGGACCCTGCCTGGTGCGACGGGGACTACTACGACGCCGCTCCCGGCCACGGGCCGCACGAGGGGCTGTCGTTGGCGCGGATGGTCAGCCAGATCACGTTCCGGTCCGACAGCGTGTTCACCGACCGGTTCGGCCGCGAGTTGGTCGAGTCGCTCGACGGCTTCCAGCTCTGGCAGCGGTTCCAGGTCGAGCGATACCTGGAGTACCACGGCGACAGGCTGGTCCGCCGGTTCGACGCCAACAGCTACCTGGTGTTGACCAAGGCCATGGACCTGCACGACATCAGCCGCAACCGTGGCGGTTTCGATGCGGCGATGCGCCGACTTCGTTCGCCTCTGCTGACCATCGGGGTGTCGAGCGACATCCTGTACCCGGCGCCGCAGAGTCGCCAGATCGCCGATCGAGCCCGCTCCGTTGGCGTTCCCGCGGTGTATCGGGAGCTCGACAGTCCTCACGGCCACGATGCGTTCCTCATCGAGAACGAAGCCGTCGGCAACCTGCTGGCACCGTTCCTCGACAACCCGCATGCGGCCGAACCGACGAAGGAGACCCATGCCTGACGAACGCGACCTGCGGCCCGAGTCCCGATCGATCCGGGCCGGTCGATCTGCCAACCATGGGTCCATCGCCACACCCATCTGGCCGTCGTCGGCGTACGAGTTGCGTGATCTCGCAGCGAGCGCAGCCATGGCGTCACAGTCGTTGTCGACGGAGTTCTACGCGCGGAACGGCACACCGACGGCCCAGGCGTTCGGCGACGCGGTCGCCGACCTCGAGGGAGCCGAGGCCGGCATCGCCTTCGGATCCGGCATGGGCGCCGCGGCATCGGTGATCCTCGGCATGTGCTCGAACGGCGACCGGATCGTCGCACAGTCGTCGATGTTCTCGGTGACCACACAGCTGCTCGCCCGGATGTGCCCTCGGTTCGGTATCGACGTCGAGTTCGTCGACGCCTTCGACGCGGGTGTGGTCGCCGCCGCTGTGGCCGCCGAGCCGACGCAGTTGGTCTGGGTCGAGACACCCGCCAACCCGATGATGGGGATCGTCGACCTCGAGGCCATCGGCGCCATCAAGGGTCCGTTCACTGCCGTCGACTCCACCATGGCGACCCCGGCCATCCAGAACCCCCACGAGTTCGGCGTCGACTTCGTCGTCCACTCCGCGACGAAGGGCATCGCCGGGCACAACGACGCGCTTCTCGGCGCGGTCACCGGCGAGCGCGAGTTGATCGACGTGGTGTGGGGGCATCACGTCATGCACGGCGCCGTCGCCTCGCCGTTCGACGCGTTCCTCGGTCTTCGGGGCATCCGGACGCTCCATGTCCGCATGCGACAGCAGAGTGAGACGGCGCAGGCACTGGCGGAGCGGCTCGAGACGCTCGACGGTGTCGCCTCGGTGCGCTATCCCGGCCTCCCGAGCAACGAAGGCCACGAACTGGCCATGCGCCAGATGCGCGCCGGCGGCGCGGTCGTCGTGGCCGATCTGGCCGGTGGCTACGACGCCGGGGTGGCGATGGTCCACAAGATCGAGCTGGCGACGCCGGCCGTCTCCTTCGGTGGGACCGAGACACTGGTGACCCATGCCGCCTCGATGTCGGCGGCCACGCTCTCGCCACAGGAGCGAGCCGAGATGGGCATCTCGGACGGCCTGGTCCGTATCTCCGTCGGGCTCGAGCACGTCGACGACGTCGTCGCCGATATCGTCCGGGCCATTGCCTGAGCTCATCGAGGTCGAGACGTACCGCCGACAGGCAACGCAGGTGGTCGGTCGACGCATCGTCGCGGTACCCGCACTCGACCCGCTCGGTCTGCGTGGGCAGGATCCCGAGGCCGTGCGAGCGGCGTTGCTCGGGCTCGAGGTCGGGGCGACCGGACGGATCGGCAAGCTCCTCCTCCTCGAGACCGATGGGCCGACGATCGGTCTTCGATTCGGGATGACCGGGCGACTCCTCGTCGACGGTAGGGCCGACATCGATCGGCTGGAGTACGGGGGCCAGCGAGACGATCCGGCGTGGGACCGGACGGTGATCGACTTCGACGAGGGAACGCTGCGCGTCCGCGACCCTCGCCGGCTGGGTGGCCTCGAACTCGACCCCGACACCGCTCGCCTCGGCCCCGACGCAGCCTCGGTCTCGGCAGCGGCACTCCGCGACGCGCTGGCCGGATCGCGTGCCGCACTCAAGAGCCGCCTCCTCGACCAACGCCGGCTGGCCGGTCTCGGCAACCTGCTGGTCGACGAGTCGTTGTGGCGTGCCGGCCTCGACCCGATCCGGCCGGCCGGGGACGTGCCGGACGACGTCGTCGATGCGCTGGCGGCGACGATCGTCGGCACGGTGGACGAGCTCACCGAGCGAGGTGGCAGTCACACCGGCGACCTGCAACCGGCCCGGGAACGAGGGGCGCTGTGCCCCCGCGACGGCGCACCGCTCGCTCGTCGCACCATCGGTGGCCGGACCACGTACAGCTGTCCGCGTCATCAGCACTGACCGGTGTCCTGCGTCTGGGTCTCTCGTCGGGTCGCCAGTACGATCGTCGGCCCATGTCCCCGGTCCAGACCAGCGCGAGACTCCGGCTGCGCATCGCGGTCACCGTTCTCGCGTCGACCCTCGGGATGTTCGTCCTCGTTGGCGCCGACACCGGCCTGGCCGGGTCGTCGGTGTCCGGTCCGACGACGATCCTGACACCGTCGTCGGAGACCACCACCGCCGAGACCGTGGCGACGACGGTGGTGACCACGACCACGGCGTTCGTGCCGACCACCAGGTCCACGCCGACCACGGCCCGACCGGTCCAGTCCACCTCGGCGACCACAGAGGCGACCCCGACGTCGAGCACGATCGTGTCGGAGACGAGCACCACCACCGGGCGCAACCTGCTCGTCGCCGGCGACGGAACCGACGGCGCCGAATCCACGACGACCACATCGACGACTCCGACCTCGGCATCGGACGATGGCGGGGTGAGCGAGTCGACGACGCTGTGGCTGATCGTTGCCGGACTCGTCGCCATCGCCGTCCTCATCGGGCTGTGGACCCGGCGGTACTGGGTCTCGACCCGTCCCGAGCCGGACGACGGGCCATCGATCGAGGCCGGAGAGGGCACCGATCGGCCCGGTGGCGACGACCCGACCACGGTGTTCTAGTTTCTGGCCATGCCTGACTCGTTCGACGTCGACGCGATGATCGCCCGCTTCAAGGATCGATCCCTCGCGGTGCGGAAGCGCAACCTCCCACCGGTGGCCGGTGAGGAGCGAGCTCGCTTCATCGAGCAGGCCCAGACCGACTTCCGTGACTACGCCATCATCGGCGACGCAGAAGGAACGATCGAGGACGGCATCCTCCACCTGCGCATCGATCTCCGACCGCCGGAGGAGAACGAGGACGGTGCGTGATCCGATTCCGCACCGTCGGACCTGCGCGATAGATTGACCGGTCCCTGCGGGCGTAGCTCAGCTGGCTAGAGCGCAACCTTGCCAAGGTTGAGGTCGCCGGTTCGAACCCGGTCGCCCGCTCCAGGAAACACGCAGGTCAGGCGCCCCGAGTGGGCGCCTGCCCCGCGTTCGCCCACAAACACCGGATCTTGCGGCCGTTTCAGTTGAGGGGTCGCCACAACGGCCGCAAGATTCAGTTTTCTAGGTGGGGGGCTTCGGCGCCGATGGTGGTCGTGTCGCCGTGGCCGGTGTGGACGACGGTCTCGGGCGGCAGCACCAGCAGCTTCGTGCGAATCGAGTCGATGATGGTGTCGAAGCTCGAGAACGAGCGCCCGGTGGCGCCGGGGCCGCCGTTGAACAGCGTGTCGCCGCCGAACACACGGGCGTTGGCGGCGTCGTGCAGACAGACACCGCCGGGGGAGTGGCCCGGCGTGTGCAGGACGGTGAGGTCGGTGCCCGCCACCGTGACCGTGTCGCCCTCGGCCAGGGTGCCGTCGGGCGCCCTGTCCGGGTACACGTCGTCCCACAGCATGCGGTCGGCGTCGTGGATCAGGATGGGCGCGCCGGTCGCGCCGGCGAGGTCGACTGCGGCATTGATGTGGTCGTTGTGGCCGTGGGTACAGATGATCGCCTTCACCGAGCGGCCGCCGACGGCCTCGACGATCGGGCCCGCCTCATGGGCGGCATCCACGATGATCACCTCGTCGTCGTCGCCGACCAGCCAGATGTTGTTGTCGACCTCGAAATCCTCGCCGTCGATGGAGAAGATCCCTGACGTGATGACGTGATCGACCCGGGCGCTCACAGGATCACCACGCTGCGCAGGACCTCGCCGCGCTCCATCTTGTGGAACGCGTCCTCGACGCCGTCCAGCGTGATCCGCTCGGACACGAACTTGTCGAGCGCGAACCGCCCCTGGAGGTAGAGCTCGACCAGGGCCGGGAAGTCGCGGGACGGGAGGCAGTCGCCGTACCACGATGGTTTGAGCGCACCGCCCCGTCCGAAGAACTCGATCATCGGGATGTCGGGCATCTTCATGTCGGGAGTCGGTACGCCCACCTGGACGACACGGCCGGCCAGGTCGCGTGCGTAGAAGGCCTGCTCGAGCACCGTGGGGTTGCCGACCGCCTCGATGCAGACGTCGACGCCGAAGCCGTCGGTGAGCGCTCGGATCGCCTCCACCGGGTCGGTCGACGATGCATCGACGGTGTGTGTGGCACCGAACTCCTTGGCGAGCTCGAGCTTCTTCGCATCGAGATCGACGGCGATGATCGTTCGAGCGTTGTGCAACTGGGCTGCGGCCAGCGCGGCCATGCCGACGCCCCCGCACCCGAACACGGCAATGGTCTCGCCCTCGGCGATCTCGCCGGTGTGGGCGGCAGCGCCGTAGCCGGCCATCACCCCGCAGCCGAGCAGCCCGGCCGCAGCCGGATCGGCATCGGCGTTGACCTTGGTGCACTGGCCCGATGCAACGAGTGTCTTCTCGGCGAAGGCGCCGATGCCCAGCGCCGGCGACAACTCGGTCCCGTCCTCGAGCGTCATCTTCTGGCTCGCGTTGTGGGTGTCGAAGCACAGATGCGGCTTGCCCTTGGCACAGGCCCGGCACTCGCCGCAGACCGCTCGCCAGTTGAGTACGACGAAGTCGCCGGGCTCGACGTTGGTGACCCCGTCGCCGACCGACTCGACCACGCCGGCGGCCTCGTGCCCCAGCAGGAACGGGAACTCGTCGTTGATGCCGCCCTCGCGGTAGTGGAGATCGGTGTGGCACACGCCGCATGCCTGGATTGCGACCACGGCCTCACCGGGCCCGGGATCGGGAACGACGATCGTCTCGACCGTGACCGGGTGTCCCTGTGCCCTGGCGACGACCGCCTTGACCTGTTGTGCCATCTGGTGCTCCTCGTCTCGGGTGCGACGGTGCGGAACCTAGCCAGCGGGATCAGGCCTCGGGGACCACGAACCGGTCGATGAAGTCGACCGCCTCGTCCACCTCGTCGGTCCAGCAGACCATCGCCCGGTCCTCTTCGCGGAACAGCGCCTCCAGAACCGGCCGGATCGGGAACCGCTCGCTCCAGTGGCCGTCGAGATCGAGGAAGACCATGGGCGAGAAGGTGCGGCGGACCGAGCGGTAGTGGTTCTGGGCAGCGTCCTGGAAGATCTCCTGCATGGTGCCGGCGCTGCCCGGGAGGAAGACGATGCCGTTGACCGCGAGCGCGAGGAGACCGTCCTCGCGGATCGAGTTCTCGAAGTACTTGGCGTGCTGGGTGGCCAGCGGTGTCGGGGGCTCGTGGCCGTAGAGCCAGGTGGGGATGCCGATGGTGTCGTTGGCGTCGCGTGCGGTCTGGTCGGCGAGGTGGAAGGCTGGCACCTGCCACTGGTGGAGCCGTGTGAGGGCATCGGTGTCGAACCGTCCACCGACCACCAGTTCGCCGGTTCCGAGCGGGAACGTCCGCACGCTGGCATCGGCGCTGATGCGGTCGATCGCCTCCTGGACATCGACAGTGGACAGGGCGAGGCGAGCACCCAGGTGCCCCGCCTCCATCGCGCCCGGGCCGCCTCCGGTGAGGACGGTCAGGCCCTTCTGCGACAGGCCGGCGGCGATCGACGCTGCGGCGCGGTACGCGGACGAGCCGCGCGGGGCCTGATGCCCGCCCATCAGCGCAGCCGGGCGACACCCCGGCGCCCACAGGCGAGCGTGGAGCGCTCGCGTCATCCGCGTGTCGTGCGCAGCCCGGGTGACGGCGACCTGCTCCGAGTCGGGCGCGCGCAGGCCCTGGTGCGTTGCGTCGAGGTAGGTGCGGCCGTCGAGGCAGTCGGCCCACGAGCCGATCCGATCGGGATCCCACCGGTCGAACAGTTCGAGCCGGGTGTACATGGGTGACTGATCGTCGCTCATGCACACAGCTCCGTGGCGCCGGCGACCGTGCCCGCTCGATGACCGGGGTGCAGGTGGTGACGGTGTGCGGTGCGGTGGTGCCGTGGATCCGACGGGATCACCCGGCGCCCCAGGTGATCGGCGAGGAGTGTTCCCAGTCGGCGAGCAGTGTCCGCAACGCCGTGAGAAGCAGGAGCGGCTGATCGAGCATGAGGTGGTGATCGGCCTCGGGGATCTCGACGACGGGGGCGACGCGTCCGAGCAGGTCGTACATGTACTCGCCGATCTCCGGGGTGACCAGTCCGTTCTCGGCCCGGAAGAGCGCGACACGGCACGTCACTTGGGGGAGGAGGACCCGGGGTTCCGATCGCGCCGGCACGAAGATGTCAGGGTCGTACTTCCAGGAGTAGCCACCATCGACCGGGCGCAACGAGTGCCGAGCGACATGGTCCAGTACGTAGGGCAGGTAGTGGTCCTGTTCCGGAACGGTCCGGAACCGGGTGAGCGCCGTCTCGACGTCGGGGTAGACGCGCAGCGGCCCGAAGATGTTGCCCTGCCGAGCGGCCTCCGTCTCCGGGTCGGGGGCGGTGACCGGGGAGTCGAGGATGACGATGCCGCGGAGCCGGTCACCATGACGGGCGGCCGTGCCGATGCTGACGTACCCACCCATCGAGTGGCCGATCACGACCGGCTCGGTCGCCATGTGGGCGTCGCCGGCCACCGCGAGGACTTCGTCGGCCCAATGGTGCAACAGGTAGTCGTCTCGGCGTCCCGAATCGCCGTGTCCGGAGAGGTCGAGGGCGGCGACGCGGTAGTGGTCGGCGAGATGGGGCACGAGGAAGCTCCACCAGTGCGCGTGCGCTGCCCCGCCGTGGATGAAGACCAGCCCCGGCGCTCCCTCGGGACCCCAGGTCAGATAGTTGATCGCGCAGCCGTTGCAGTCGACGCGATTGACCTCCGGCGCGTCGGCAACCGCGCTCGTGAACCACGCAGGAGGCTGCGGGTCATCCTCCACGACGTGTTCAGGCGCCGGCGGGTGACATCACGGCACCGAGCACGCCGTCGACGAATTCGTCGACCCCGGCCGGCAGCGTCGACCGCTTCCAGGCGTAGCCGGCGACGACGTCCGCCCCGTCGGCGGTGAGCTGTTTGTCGAACTTGGTGAGCGCGGGTCCGGGGTTGATCGCGTAGGTCATGAAGATGGCGACCTGCTTGCCGGTGAGCTTGGGCACCGCGGCGAGGCGTCGTGCGTCACCCGGCTTCTGCCCGATGATGAAGTGTCCGGCGACCCAGGTGCCGAGCACCACGAGGTCCGCTTCTGCGAGGGCCTTGTAGTGGAGATCGTCGACCGCTTGCACCGACACGTCGTGGCCCCGGTCCTCGAAGTCGGCGCCGATGAGCTCGGCGGCCCGCCGGGTGTTCCCGGTCTTGCTGGCGTAGACGACGGCGATCTTCATGGGGCGAGAGGGTAATCGTTGCTCAGCGGCCCAGGACGAGACCGGCGAGCTCGGTTGCCCGCTGCTGGACCAGGACGTCGCGAGCGAGATCCGGCGACACGAGGACCTCGATCATCATGCCGAACAGTTGCCCGCGGAGCAGGCGGGCCAGGGCGGCGACGTTGCCGTCGAACTCGGGGACGAGGTCGGGTATCCAACGTTCGAGTGCGATCTCGAGCTCACTGCTGAGCTGCCGGGCGAGCGCCATCGCGTCGTCGTCGGAGTGGACGGCCTCGCCGATGAAGAGACGCCAGACGGCGTCGGTCGCCAGTGCCTCGGTGGCGATGAACGCCAACAGGTTGCCGAGCCGGGTCTCCGGCCCGCCCCGCCGCTCGACGGGAGGCTCGACCATCGATGCCAGTTCGTCACCGTGGGCCCGCTCCTCGATGACGGCTCGCAGCAGGTCGGACTTCGACGGGAAGTAGTGGTACAGCGTGGCGACGTTGATGTCGCAGGCGCCGGCGAGCTGGCGCATGCTGGTCGTCGAGGCGCCCTGCTCACCCATGAGGGCCAGCGCGGCGTCGAGGATCCTGGTCCGCTGGTCGGTGGTGGCCGCCACTGGTCAGATGGCGTGCTCGGGAGTGAACACCGCGGGCAGGTGAGCGATCGAGATCACCAGCGACGAGTCGCCGCGGTCGAGCGGGGCGTCGTCGGCCACCCGGATGTCGGGCAGCCGCTTGAACAACTCCTCGAACACCACTCGGAGCTCGGCCTTCGCCAGGTTGGCGCCGAGGCAATAGTGGGTGCCGATGCCGAAACCGAGGTGCGGGTTGGGACTGCGCTCGATGTCGAAGGTGTCGGGGTCGTCGAACACCGTCTCGTCGCGATTGGCCGACTGGTAGAGCATGAGGATGCGGTCGCCGACCTCGAAGTCGACCCCCTTGTAGGTGTGTGCCTCGGTCACGGTGCGGTGGAACGAGAGCACCGGTGCGACGAAGCGGACGATCTCGTCGACGGCCGAGTCGATCAGCGTTGGGTCGGCGAGCAGCTTCTCCTTCTGCTCCGGGAAGCGGCTGAATGCCTGGAGTCCGCCGGAGATCGCGTTGCGGGTGGTCTCGTTGCCGGCCACCACGACGAGGACGAGGAACATGAGGAGTTCGTCGTCCGACAGGTCGGCGGCCGCCTCGGCATCGGCCTTGAGCGAATCGTCCCACGACAGGTCGCCGGAGTCGTAGGCGCCGGTGAGGACGCTGATGATGTCGTCGGTCGGTGCGCTGCGACGCTGCTCGATGAGCTTGGTGCACTCCTCGGCGTATGCCGCGAAGGCCAGACCGGCGGCGACGGTGACGGGGTCGTCCGCGTCCATGTGCCCGTCGCCGGCCATCATGTCGTCCGACCAGCGGTAGAGCTTCAGCCGCAGCTCGGGCTCGAGGCCCATGAGCTCGGCGATGATGATCAGCGGCAGGTGGATGGCGAAGTCCTCGACGAAGTCGATCTCGCCCCGTTCGGCGATCTCGTCGATGACCTGGGTGCACACCTCGCGCATGTGTTCGCTGAGCTCGCGCACCTTTCGGGGTGTGAAGCCCTTGGAGATGATGCGCCGCTGACGGGTGTGTTCGGGATCGTCCATCGAGATGATCGACATCACGGCCGGCACGTTCGGTCGGACACCCTGCGCAGCGGAGTAGCGCTCGGGGTTGCGGGAGATGGCGCTGACGTCCTCGTGCCGGCTCACGACATGGAGGTCGTTCTTGACGTCGTAGTGAATGGGGCTGTGTTCGCGGAGCCACCGGTAGGTCTCCCACGGGTCGTCGTAGAGCCGGGGGTCGAGGATGTCGATCGTCTTCTCATGCGTTCGGTCCGAGAGGTCGGTCATGGCGTCAACCGTACCAAACGAGCGTTTGATGGGGAAGCGTCGGCGTCACTCCGGGAGGGCGAAGTACACCGGCCCGCTGAATCCCTCGGTGCCGAGCAGCAGGCCGTCGATCACCTCGACGGGGACCGTGAAGCAGGCGTTGCCTGCCGCCTCGTCGCCCTGTTCGATGAGACCAGCGCCCAGGATCGACTCGGGCACGGCACCACAGCTCGCGTCGTAGTCGTTCCAGGTCCCGGTTCCGTCGGACAGGAAGAGGGGGATCGCGGCCGCATTCCCGACCCCGGTGGCGTCGGTGAATCGGACCGCGAGGCGGACGAGCACGTGCTGGCGCCCGTCCGGCGGCTCCACGGCCGATCCGTTGAAGTCGGCGAGGGTCGACGACGCGTCGCGCTCGATGCCGAGGACCTCGATCTCGTAGAGGCCGAGGACGTAGGCCTGGCCGAACGGAACCGGATCCTCCACTGTGCCGATCGTCGTCGGATCGAGGTCGGTGGACGGCGGTGCATCGGGGTCGGGCGTCACCGTCTGGGGAACGGTGTCGCCCGGCGGTCGCGTGGTCGCTGATGTGGACGGGCTGGTCAGGGGCGGTGCCGACGCAGTCGAATCGTCGGCCTCGGAGGCCCGGCCCGTGAAGAACCCGATGACCAGGCCGATGAGCAGTGTGACGACGGCGATCGCGGTGACCGCGCCCGGACCGATTCCCTTCTCCCGTGGCGTCGAGGACGGATCGTTGGCGTCGAGCGGTCGGCCGGGGAGCCCACTGAGGCCGATGCTGCCCAACGACGCGGGTGCACCCGGGGGTCGGAAGTGTGGGGG
>JBBKVY010000240.1:0-6769 GCA_037968675.1 Acidimicrobiales bacterium
TTCCTACGCGAGGGAGGCACGCGAGGTCGACTCGGCCACTGCCGACGTGGTGGAGTCACACCTGACGAGTTGCGGCCGCTGCCGCAAGGTCGTCGGTGATTCGGTCTCGTCGGCCGATCTGGCCAGAAATCCCAGTCTGGTCATCGGTCCGGAAATGGCCGCTGACCTGCGGGCCGAAATCTCGGAATCGGTGCACGACGGACCTCAAGATCCTCGGGCATGTCATCGACGACCGAGCCGCTTCCTGGCCACTCCGCTATCAGATCGAGCGCGTCCCCGATCGCTTCCAAGAACTCGGCTCCGAGGCGAGGTCGCTGCTCATCGAACCAGACGGCAGCTGCTTCGACTTCCTCCTCCGCCTCGACGGAGAACTCGATCGGCAGGGTCACTGAGCGAGCGTTGAGCGAACCCGCTCACGGACCGCGGGCCACGGGCGGCCCGGATCCTCTCCCGACACCGCACGTCGGGCCCGCCGTGCGAGCTCGGCCGCCCACGCCGCTCGGACCTCGTCCGGGTCATCGTGCTCATCCCGATCCAGGCTGGCCAGGAGATCAGCGGCGAACTCAGCGCGGCGATCGGCCGGAAGCGTCAACGCATCGCGTAGGAGAGAGTCCGGGTCGATCACCATCGCGTACAAGGGTACTGCTGGCGACGAGGCACGGGCGTGGAACTCACCCGTGCCGAGATCTCCCACGACGCGGCCACACCGCCATGTTCGCAACGCGTCCAGAAGCGCCGATCTCTTACGCCCGAGTCCCCTCGCGATCCGTTGATCGGAGCGAGCGATAGGTGTGCGTTGCGACGCCGCTGAGAATGACAGCATGATCCGGTGACGTCGCCATCGCTCCCCCGGCCTGGTGCGGGCTGGATACTCGACGAGCTGGCGAGCGCAGGGCGGGAGAACCTCGACGAGAGTCACGTCCGTCGCTACGACGGCAAGGAAGACGCAGACGCTCCGGGTGAGATCGCGCTGCTTCGCGACGTTGGCCTCGATGCCGACGCTCGGCTCATCGAATTCGGCAGCGGCACTGGCCAGCTGACCGTTGCGGCCGCGTCGGCTTGCGCCGAAGTCATCGCGGTCGACGTCTCACCGGCGATGCTGAGCGCCCTCGAGACCAAGATCACCGCACTGGACCTCTCGAACGTGACGGTCGTGAACGGAGGCTTTCTCACCTACGAGCACGCTGGCGACCCAGTGCAGTTCGTGTACTCCCGATTCGCGTTGCACCACCTACCCGACTTCTGGAAGGCAGTAGCGCTTCGCCGCATTCGTGGCCTCATGGCGCCCGGGGGGGTTCTCCGTCTCTGGGACGTTGTGTACAGCTTCGACCTGGCCGATACAGAGACTGCGCTGGAAGCGTGGTGCGCGTCCGGGGGCGATGAGATCGATGGCGAGTGGAGCCGCGAGGAGCTCGAGGAACACGTCCGCGACGAGCACTCCACCTTCACGTGGTTGCTGGAATCGATGATCGAACGGAGCGGCTTCTCCATCGAGAATGCGTCGTACACCGAGGACAAGATCTTCGCGAAGTACGTCGCCCGCGCCGTCTGATCCACTCTGCCGCCGGTCATCGAAGCCGAAGCTGCGCTTACGCACAGCTCACTACGCGCCGTTCTCCGGCGGTCCGGGGACGTTTCGAGACGGGATTATGTGACGCTCGAGCTGTGCGGGGCCTGCCGGCACTTTGAGGGCAGGACGGGGGTGCGTCCCGTACCGTGGGGACCATCGTTGGGGACGTGGTGCATCTTCGCAGTGGTCGGCCCCGCCGGCGCGTCGTTGTCACCTTCCCGCTTTCGCCGGACGCAGCCGGCCGCCTTTCCGACCTTCTCGGCGCCGGCTTTGAGCTCGTCGACATCAAGGTCTCCGAGGGGGACGAGGACATGGTCCTTGTCCCGTCTTCGAGTCGGCAGCTCACGAGCAAGGTGCGCTCAGCGTTTCCGGACGCCGCCCTTCTTGTTGTCGAGGTGGAGGACGTTGCGCATGGCATCAAGTTCGGAGGACAGGTCCTCCGAACGCTTGACGCTGGTGCCGACGGCTACTTCGTTGCTCGGTCCGTCGGCGAACTTGCGACGATCGTTGATCGCGCGTCAGATCGGATCGACAGTACTGACGTACGAGAGCCGGCGGCTCTTGCCGCGGGGGCTGCTGATGACTTGAGCGCCGTCTTGGATGCGCTCCTCCTTGCGAGGCAGAACGCTGGCGCGGCCAGGAGGCACGACAGCCGCAGCGGTGACGACGACTGAGCCAGGAGCCTGTTCGCCTAGTCCCACCCGAAGGTCTTCATATGCCCGGCGATTCGTACATCGAGTTCATCTCGTTCTGAGCCGGTCAGCGAATGGCGAGCGTGTCCGTCATACGCGTTCACGTAGGCATCTCGAACGCTCTGGCTCGTGGGTCCCCAGTCCCGGTAGCGGGTGGCGAGGAGCACGGCTGACTTGGCGATGTCCGCGACTCGCGTGTCGAACGCGATCTCCTCGAAGTCCAGGACTGCCGAGATCCTCGTCCCGTCATGAATGATGTTCGCGGAGCGGAAGTCGTTGTGGATGATCTGCTTGTTCGCTGTTTGTCCACGGCGACCGATCCAGTTCGGATAGGTAGCGAGCACCTGGTGGATTGTTGCCAACATCCGACCAGCGTCATCGACGTGTGCGGGGTCGTCGGTGTCGAGGAGGTCACCGTCGACAGCCGGAAGCACGCCGAGCAGGAACCGGCTGCCCGGAAGCGGCAGCCGGGATCGCAACTGCCCTCTCGCGTCGTTGCCCGCCTCGACCAATAGGCGGCCGTCAGTCGCCGCGATGGGGGCTGCGACTGGAACCGCTTGGGTGTCGAGCCACGCGACCAGTCGGGCGGCGTCTTCGAGGTGAGAGAAGCGGCGAGGCAATGAGGACCACTTCGCGACTAGGGAGCGATCTCCCGCCTGCACCCAGGCCATGACGTTTCGGGAGCTGATCACGAGACGATCGCATTGCCCGACCGAAAGGTTCCAGTGCCGCTCGAGAACCTCAGCTACCCAATCGGCTGCGGAGGCACCGTTGCGGAATCCGAATCGCTTCGTGAGTTCGCGGCGCGGGTCTGCCGACTCCCACAACATGTCGACGGTCGGTGAGTTGTTCACGGGATGAAGCGAACCACCCTCCGTGCATTTGCTGCGGCAGTGCGCTGCCACCTGGCGCTGGTACGTCCCCGAAGGCTCGGTTTCACGTCGAACGCAGGCACGACGTATCACCGGCTACGCGCTGGTCCGCTGATACGCGAAGTGTCCCCGAAGCTCGTCGACCGGCGTCCCCGAGAATCGCCTGATAGGTACGCGGACACTTCGATCGCGCTCCGCGGCCGCGTTATCGAGCGCGCGTTCGGGTGTCCCTGACCAACACTTCCGGGATCGTCGGTTCAGCCGAGATCGAGGCCGTCGTAGAGCGGGAACCGCTGGAGCAGGTCGCCGGCCCGCTGCCGGCCCGCGTCGATGACGGCGCTGTCGGCGTCGTAGCGGACCTTCGACGGCCCGGAGGTCGCCTGCGCAGGCGTGGCCGCGCTGAGGACCGTGGCCATGATGTCGGCCACCTCGTCCATCTCGTCAGCGCCCATCCCGAGCGTGGTGAGCGCTGGGGTGCCGATGCGGATCCCGCTCGTGTACCAGGCGCCGTTCGGGTCCGCCGGGATCGAGTTGCGGTTCGTCACGACGCCGGCATCGAGGAGTGCCTGCTCCGCCTGCCGACCGGTGAGGCCGTAGCTCGTTGCGACGTCGAGGAGGACGAGGTGGTTGTCCGTGCCGCCGGTGACGAGCGTGACACCGCGCTTCAGGAGCCCCTCGGCGAGGGACTTGGCGTTGTCCGCGATGGCCTGCGCGTACACGGCGAAACCGGGCAGCCGGGCCTCGGCGAGGGCGACAGCTTTGGCCGCCATCACGTGCGGCATGGGCCCGCCGAGCACCATCGGGCAGCCCTTGTCCACGAGGTCGGCCAGCTCCGGCTGGCACAGCACCATCCCACCCCGTGGCCCCCGGAGTGACTTGTGCGTAGTGGTCGTGACGATGTGGGCGAAGGGCACGGGGTCCTCGTCGCCGGTGAACACGCGACCCGCCACCAGTCCTGCGAAGTGCGCCATGTCAACGAACAGCGTGGCGCCCACCTCGTCGGCGATCTCCCGCATGCGGCGGAAGTCGACGCGCCGCGGGTAGGCGGAGTACCCGGCGACCAGGACGAGCGGCTTGAACTCGCGCGCCTGAGCCAGGAGCGCGTCGTAGTCCAGGAGGCCGGTCGTGGAGTCGGTGCCGTAGCTGCGCTGGTCGAAGAGCTTGCCGGAGATGTTTGGCCGGAACCCGTGCGTGAGGTGGCCGCCAGCGTCGAGGGACATGCCGAGGGCGCGCTGGCTGCTGAGCTTCAGGCGGAGCTTGTTCCAGTCGGCGTCGGTGAGGTCGTTGACGTGCTTCGCGCCCAGGGCCTCGAGACCGGGCAGCTCGACGCGCTGGGCCAGGACTGCCCAGTAGGCGACGAGGTTCGCGTCGATGCCCGAGTGCGGCTGGACGTACGCGTGGGCGGCACCGAACAGCTCGCGGGCGTGCTCGACGGCCCGCGCCTCGACGACGTCGACGACCTCGCAGCCCGCGTAGAAGCGGTGGCCGATGGTGCCCTCGGCGTACTTGTCGGAGAACCAGTTCCCCATGGCGAGGAGCGTGGCCATCGAGGCGTAGTTCTCGGACGCGATGAGCTTCAGCTGGCTCCGCTGGTTCGCGAGCTCTCCACGGATTGCTCCGGAGATCACGGGGTCGACGGCCTCGATGACCGAGAGCGCGGCGCGGTGGGCGTCGTTGGCGGCAGCGGGGACGTCGTTTGGAGAGTCGGCCATGCAGGGTTCCTGGAGAGGGCGGCGGAGGGCCGATCCTAGAAGGGACGAGCGGGCGTACGATCTCTGATCCCCTCTTCGCCGCCCCGCCTAGCACCCTTACGCGGCCAGTGCTTCGAGTGCGGGGTTCGGTCGGTGCTTCGGCACCGAGCGGTCTCGCCACGCCGTCGTCGCTCGATACGCGCCGATAGGAGTCACGAAGCGACGGTCAAGCGGCGATATTCGGGGCGACCGATAGGAACGGTTCCTCGAATCGGGCAATCGAGCGATCGAGGGAGTGTGGTACTCCCGTCGAATCGACGCGGGACGGCATCGTCAATGAAGCCCGTGGCACCCCCGGCCGGGCCGGAGGTCACGACGTCGAACGGACCCGCCGGTTCCGTTTCGGCGATACGGGCACCGACAGCCGGACCTCGGGCGGCGCTGGCTCTGCCAGCGGCACCGGGTCGAAGTCGACGAGGTTCCACGTCCGCGACGCAGCCACAGTCAACCTCGGGGTCACCGCCCGTGAAGGCAGGACCGTTGGCGCTTCGGGCACCGTTGCCGCCCGGTCTGCGCGCCGCCGCTCGAGCGCCTTGATCGCCTCGTGCGTCGGGTTAGAACCGAGGCCGATGACGATGCCGGTGACGAGCACCCCCACCGTTCCGTCAAGCGCGAGGCGCAGGTCGTCGGCGTTGTCGAGGATCGCGGAGAACATGTTCGTTCCTAGGACCGCAGCGACAAGCATGCCGGCCGACACTCCGAACGACAGACTCGCGAGCTTTCGTGCCGGGTTGTCGTCGAAAGACTGGATGACGTCGGTCATCTCTTTACAGCTGTCCGTGACGGCGTTCACTGCCTCCGACACGGACGTGTCGATCTCATCGGAGATGGCTTTCGCCTGGTCGATGACGTGATCGACGAACGATGCAGTGTCGTCGACGGCTTCGGAGATCACTTGGAGCCGCCCACTGCCGACCGGAAGGTTCTTCTTCGCCGCCTCGTACCGGGCTCTTATTCGGTCTGCTTCTGCGCGGGTCTCGGTGACGACGGCCGTCACTGCAGCAATGTCGTCGCCTGCGGCGATCGCTGCCGCCGCTGCTTCGTCGAGGACGCCGAGAACGTCAGCTAGCGGTTCCTCGAACAGGTCGTTTGCATCCCGCTCGTACTGCGCGAACGCCGACCCAATGGCACTGAATGGCCACCACTGGCCGGTCTTCGACGATCCAATGACCGTCCAGAACACCTCGAGGGCCCGTTCGATACCGACGGCCGCTCCTGTGATCAACGCAAGCGACGCCGCCGCATCGACAGGAGAAGACAACGCGTCTGGGGTGACGACGGCCGCGATGACCGCAGCGATGGCCGGCAGGACGATCAACAGCGCCGCTATCGGGCTGGTCACGATCCGGTAGCTCGCACCACCGGCCGCGGACTCGCCGTCCGCGGCTGGCACCGGAACGGTCATAGACGGAACCTCCCACCTAGACATCCGACATGTGTCACACGGTACTGCGTCGCCGCGAGAGCTGCCCGGACGACCACCCGGACGCCAGCGGCAATCCGGGGCCCAGCCCGAAGGGCCGGCTGACCGCCGCGACGACGAAGGCTCGCGATCGCCGAGCGGTGTTCCCCTACGCAACCCGATCGAAAACCTCTGCTAAGACTCCTGCGGCGTCGAACTGGAGAACGTGCCAGTCGACAGCCGACACCGTTGAGCACCGCGACGGCACCCTCATCTTCAGCCGACGCAGCGACCGCTCCCGTCGGTGCCGGTACGGCGGCAACCCAGCCCTGGTTTCCGAGCACGTCATTGCGTGTCGTTGTTCGGCCGTGTTGCGCACGTCACCAATCGGTCGATGAACTGAGTGGGCGGGCCTCCCCGAAACGCTGGATCGCGGACGTATCCCGACGTGCCGAATCCGTCCCCGAAGGTCGTCGATAGGC
>JBBKVY010000241.1:0-6525 GCA_037968675.1 Acidimicrobiales bacterium
AAGTCGACGACCCTGGCCGCAGCGCCGAACCGGTCGAAGGCCTCGCCTTCGGTCATCCCGACTCGAGCCACCTCCGGGGCGGTGAAGGTGACCCAGGGGATCGCGTCGATCTTGAATCGACGCCAGCGATAGCGGCTCAGCGCATTGGCGGCGGCGATACGGCCCATGGTGTGCGCGGCGTGGGTGAAAGGGAGGTTACCGGTGACGTCACCGATGGCGTAGACACCGGCGGTCGTGGTCCGCAGTGTGCTGTCGGTGATGACGTGGCCTGCTTCGTCGAGTTCGACACCCGCTGCCGCGACGTCGAGGCCGTCGGTGACGGGACGTCGGCCGATGGCGGCGATGACCTCGTCGGCGTCGACGGGTTCGCCGGTGGGCGTGTGGACTCGTACTCGCCCGTCAGCGAGTCGTTCGATCTTCTGGACGAACTCGCCGATGCGGATCGTGATCCCGTCGGCTTCGAGTGCACGGGTGATGGTTGCCGCGGTCGCGGGTTCTTCTCGGCCGAGGATCTGCTTGGCGCCCTCGAACAGGGTGACGGTCACGCCGAGGCGGGCGAACGCTTGGGCGAGTTCGCAGCCGATCGGCCCGCCGCCGAGCACCGCCAACGATGACGGTGTGGTGGTCATGGACCAGAGGGTGTCGCTGGTGAGCGGCTTGGCCTCTCGGAGCCCGTCGATCGGGGGCACGAACGGGGCGGCGCCGGTGGCGATGATGATCCGCTTGGAACGGTGGAGTTGCCCGGCGATGTCGAGGGTGTGGCTGTCTGTGAACCGTGCCCGTCCGGAGATGACGTCGACGCCGCGGCGACGAAAGGTGTCGGCATCTTCGGTGGCGGCGATCTCCGCGATCGATCGGCGGGCGTTGGCGAGACCTTGGGTCAGTGACTGACCCTGAGCAGCAGCGGCGATGAGCGCCTTGGACGGGACGCACCCAGTGTGCGTGCAGTCGCCTCCCATCGGTCCGTCCTGGACGAGCATGGTCTGGGCGCCTCGTCGGACACCGGCCTCGGCCGCGGACATGCCTCCGGCACCGCCGCCGATCACGATCAGGTCGTGGCTCTTCATCTTGGGTCTCTTTCGCGGGAGCGGCTGGGGCTTCAGAGCATCGAGCCGAGATCGGATCCGACACTGGGGTAGGCGGCGGTCATCGACTTGAGTTGGCGCGTGGTGAGGCCGAGTCTGATGGCGAGGGCGCAGAAGTTGATGAGCTCGCCGTATTCGGGGCCGAACATGTGGGCGCCGACGATCGTGTCGGTGCTGCGGTCGATGAGGATCTTGGTCGCGGCGGTCGTCTCACCGATCCGGTAGTTCGAGAACCAGCCACTCGTGTCGGAGTAGCGAACGTCGAGGTCGATGTCGGCTTCTCGCGCTTCGGTTTCGAGCAGTCCGACTCGGGTGAGTTCGGGGA
This sequence comes from Acidimicrobiales bacterium, assembly GCA_037968675.1. Lineage (GTDB taxonomy): Bacteria > Actinomycetota > Acidimicrobiia > Acidimicrobiales > Salinilacustritrichaceae > Salinilacustrithrix. Next base: position 1,411 of record JBBKVY010000241.1, read on the forward strand.
TGGTGTAGACGGTGGTGGCGACCCCGCTGTAGTCGGGGGCGGTGGTGGTGCCGTGGATCATGTTCGACGCGGCGACTTTGCCTTCGAAGACGGCGACGGGTGTGAGCGGCATGCCAGGGGTGTGGGCGGAGTCGCCAGCGGCGTACACGGCAGGGTTGGTGAGGCTCTGGAGGTGGTCTGCGACGGCGATTCCCTTGTCTGTGTAGGCGACTCCGGCTGCCTCCAGTCCCAGGCCGGCGAGGTTGGGAACCCGGCCAGCGCCGTGGATGACGAGATCGACCTCGATGATCGTTTCGCCATCTGGGGTGTCGACGGTCACGGCGTATCCGGCGCCGGCTGCCACCACCGAACTGATCTTGGTGTCACGCCTGACTTCGATTCCGACTTCTGCGCTGCGAGCGACGAGCAGTTCGACGAGGTCGGGGTCGAAGCCCCTGAGCGGGAGCGGGCCTCGGTTGAGGATGATCGGCCGGGCGCCGGCGCGGGCGGAGATGTGGGCGAACTCGAAGGAGATGAACCCACCCCCGACATAGAGAACTCGCGGGGGGAGTTCGGGCAGGTCGAGGAAGTCGGTGCTGTCGATGACGTGTTCTGCGCCGGGGAATCCGAGATCTCGCGGACGGGCGCCGGTGGCGACGAGGAAGTGCGTTGCCTCGTACGACTTGCCGTCGATGTCGAGTGTGTTGCGATCGGTGAATGTGGCAGTTCCGTGCAGCGCTTCGACGTCGTTGTTCGACAACCCGTGCTCGACGCTCGCCGGCATGGGGTCGGTGAAGCCGCGCTTGTGGGCCATGAGGTCGGCCCAGTTGATCGTGAGTCCTGCGTCGTCGATGCCCTTGCCGCGCAGGAGGCGGGCGCTGTCGATGATCTCGGCTCCCCGGCGGAGGATCTTCTTCGGGTCACAGCCCCGCAGTGCGCAGGTGCCGCCATACGGCAGTTCGTCGACGATCGCTACTCGCCATCCTTCGCGGGCGACGCGGTTGGCGGCGTTGACGCCGCCCATTCCAGCGCCGATCACGATGAGGTCGTAGCTAGTCATCGTTGCCTCTCTGCGGGTTCGATGGTGGTCCCCACTCTGATGTCGCCTTCGAGGGTGCGGTGGACGGGGCACTTGTCGGCGATGGCGGCGAGCGAGGAACGTTGTTCTTCGGTGAGGTCGCCGGTGATCTCGATTCGTCGTTCGATGAGGTCGATCTTGCAGGGTGCGTCGTCAGGGTCGGCGCAGTCGTCGGAGTGGGTTCGGCTGTGGCTGAGGCTGACGCGTACGTGGTCGAGTGGGAGGTTCTTGCGGGTGGCGTACATGCGCATGGTCATCGAGGTGCATGCGCCGAGTCCGGCGAGTAGCAACTCGTAGGGGTTGGGTCCGGTGTCGTCGCCGATCCCGGCGGGTTCGTCGGCGATGAAGGTGTGGTTGCCCGCGGTCACGCGTTGCGCGAACGCTCCGGTGTCGGCTTCCTCGACGACGACGATGCCCTCCGGCCCGTCGGGCGTGGCGGCGGCGGCCGGCTCGATTTCAGGGAGGTATCGGGATGCCCAGGTGGCGAGGAGTCGGGCGACGTAGGTGCTGTCGGAGCGGTTGGTGAGGAGGTGGTCGGCGCCGTCGAGGGTGACGAAGCTCTTGGGGTGTCGGGCGGCTTGGTAGATGCGTCGGGCGTGGTCGATGTCGACGTACGTGTCGACCGGGGAGTGCATGACCAGGAGGGCGGCGTCCAGGTTGGCGATGGAGTCGTCGAGTCGTTGGGCGGAGATGTCGTCGAGGAACTGGCGTTGGATGCGGAACGGTCGCCCGGCGAGTTCCACGTCGGCTTCACCGTCGCGTTCGATCGCTGCCAGCGCATCGGGGGTGAACACGTTGGCGACGTGCGCCGGGTCTGACGGTGCCGCGATGGTGGCCACCGCGGCGACCTCGGGGATCTGCGGTGCCGCGGCGAGCACGGCAGCGCCACCGAGGCTGTGACCGATCAACAGTCGGGGCGCCTCGTAGCGCTCACGGAGAATGTCGGCCGCGGCGATGAGGTCGCCGACGTTGGACGTGAAGTTGGTGTTGGCGAACTCGCCGTCGCTCGAGCCCAGTCCGGTGAAGTCGAAGCGCAGCACGCCGTAGCCTTCGGCGACCAGCCCAGCGCTGATCCGCGATGCGGCGGCGATGTCCTTGCCGCAGGTGAAGCAGTGAGCGAACAGTGCGATGGCTCGTGGAGGCGACGATGGCAGGTCGAGGCGGGCGTCGAGTTGCTCCCCTTGCGAACCCGGGAAGGTGATCTTGTTGATGTTGGGTCTCATGAAGTTCTGGTCCTCAGGCGGCGGAGTGGGATTCAAGGGTGGCAAGTCTTGCCGCGGCACGTGCGGCCCGAGCTTCCCGCGTCACCCACAGCCAGATCGCGTAGGCCGCGGCGGCGAGGCCAGCTCCCACGATGACGTAGCGGGTCGAGGACTCGAATGCGTTGATGGCGGCGTCGCCTGCCCAGTAGCCGACGAGCACGGTTCCGATGCCCCAGGTGAGCGCTCCGGCGATGTTGTAGGCGAGGAATGGGCGGTAGGGCATGCGGACGGCGCCGGCGGCGAAGGGGACGAGGGCTCGGAAGAAGCCGACGAAGCGAGCCAGGAAGATGGTCTTGCGGCCGTGTTTGTCGAGAAAGGTCCGGACGCGCAGCATGCGTTGGCATGACCAGACCTTGGCGAGCAGACCCGTTTCGCGTGCGTGACCGAATCGCTTGCCAACCGCGTAGCCGATGGCGTCGCCGATGACGGCTCCGGCAACGACCACGACGATGACTGGGATCAGGCTGAGTTCACCTTGGGACGCGAGCGCTCCAGCGCCGAGCACGGCCGCCTCGCCGGGGACGACGAGACCGAGAAAGGCGCTCGACTCCCCCGCGGTGACGGCGAAGAGAAGGGCATAGACCCAGAAGGAACCCATGGCGCAGCGGCGGCTTCCGGCTCAGGCTGCGGTGGTCGGTTCGCGTCGGAGCTTGCTGAGCAGGCCACGTCGCGGTCGGGGCTGGTCGTGGTCGGTTGGCTCGATCCGGACTCGATTGTCGAAGGCGACGTGGCCCTTGATGCGGCGGGCGAGGGGGCTGGGTCTGGGGTAGTACCAACCAGCGTTGCTGAGCACAGCGCCGTCGACCTCGACGTCGTGGTAGCTGGCGAGTCCTTTCCACGGGCACACCGTCTTGGTCGAGCTGGCGGCGAAGTGGTCCCGGACTATGGATTCGGGTGGGAAGTAGTGGTTCCCCTCGACGACGACGGTGTGGTCGCTCTCGGCGAGCACGGTTCCGTTGAGTACTGCTCTGGGCATGATGTCTTCTCCTTCTGATGTGCGGTCGGGTGTGGATCAGCGGTGGACGAGGTAGTGGTCCCGCAGGACCGCTGCCTCGAGTTGGCAGTCGTCGAGGCGGGCCTTGACGACGTCGCCGATGCTCACGATGCCGACGGTGAGGTCGTCGTCGAACACGACGACGTAGCGGGTCCTGAAGCGGGTCATGATGTCCATGACCTCGGGGATCGAAGCGTCGGCGTCGACGACCGCGATGTCGCGGCTTGCCGCGTGACTGACGGGCAGGTCGAGGGCTTGGCTGCCGAGTTCGGCAATGCTGCGGGTCAGGTCGGACTCAGTGAACAGGCCGAGCGCCTGACCCGCCTGGTCGGTGACCACGAGGGCGCCGATGTTGTTCACGGACAGGCGTGTCGCGGCGACGGCGAGTGTCGTGGAGTCGGGGACGGTGAGCACCTCTGTGCCCTTGGTGTCGAGGATCTCTTGGATGGTCATGCTCAGTGGAACCAGCCGTTGTCGGTGTCCATGCCGGCAACGTCGCGGTTGCGACAATCAGCACCGGCCGCGAGCGTCAACGGCAATCGTCAATGGCGGTGGGGGTCGAGGAGCGCCGACTGGCCGGCGTAGGCCGGGCTGGATGCCAACCACTCGAGGGTGGTGTCGTGGCCCCGTCGGATCAGTTCGTCGGAGTGGGAGAAGTCGATCGGGCTGGTGCGCAGTGGGCACAGTGGGGGTACGACTCGCAGATCGACCTGCGTTTCGTAGCGGTCGATGTCGGCGGCGAGGCGTTGGTTCACGGCGAGTCCGAAGGCGTGCAGTGCGGTGGCAAGTGCGCTCCGTGGCGGTTCGGTCATGGCGCAGGCATGGCCCGTGGACAACACCCAGATCGTCTCGGCGCCGAGGTCCACCGCATGGGAGATGGGGGTGTTGTTGACGACGCCCCCGTCCATGTAGGGCCGTCCGTCGATGACGACGGGTGGGAACACCGCCGGGATCGAGGCGCTGGCGACGATCGCGTCGACGGCGTTGCCTGACGACAAGCGGACGTCTTCGCCGGTGAGGAGGTCGGCCACGATCACGTGGAGAGGAATCGGGGCATCTTCGAGTCGTTCGAAGCAGAGGTGGTCTTCAACGAGCCGTCGGATGGCGTCGTCGGGCACCAGATTGGGCTTTCGACCGAGGAAGCCGAGGAGACCAACGAGCGGGCGGGTCGGGAACACGTCACCGCGTCCGAGCGTCCGCCAGAGTCTGGCGAGGTCGTTGATGCCATCGAGATCTGGTCGACCGGCGATCCAGCCGCCGTTGACGGCGCCGACAGAGGTCCCGACGATGAGGTCGGGTGTGGTTCCGGTGTCGGCGAGGGCGGCGAGCATGCCGACCTGGGCCGCGCCGAGCGACGCACCACCGGAGAGCACGAACGCGGTGGTCATTGGTGTGTCTCGAGGTGCTCGCGGAGTTCGGCGATCTCGTCGAAGACCTCGTGGCACTGGTCGCACCGTGGCAGATCGACCGCCGTCTTGGTTCGGGGCGGTATCCGCCGGACCATGGCGACGTCCCGATCGTGACGCTGTCGGCGTAGGAGTTGTTGGCAGCGGCGCACGGCCGCCTGGCCGAGACGGCGCCCACGAACGGACGCCAGCGCGACGAACACAAGAGCTGTTGCGACGAGGACGATCTCGATCATGAGCCGACCTTCGATCGTTCAGCAGTCGTCGTTGACGAGGCAGTGGGTCGTCTCATGGCAGTGGCCCACGTAGCGGAACCTCGATGGACCGACTCAACCGACTGCCGCCGTGTAGATGGCGCCGGCCACGAGGCCGAAGACAACGTGGGCCATCACGACT
>JBBKVY010000242.1:0-44462 GCA_037968675.1 Acidimicrobiales bacterium
TTCGCGCCCCGGCTCAAGTGGCCGAACGACCTCGTCGTCGAGGCCGACGACGGGTCCACCAGGAAGCTGGCAGGGGTCCTGGCCGAGGCCGAGTGGCCGTCGGGCTCGCCCATCGCCGCCGGCCACCGGGAGCCACACGGGTACGAGCGGGCGACGATCGCGGCCGGCATCGGACTCAACGTCGATTGGCCGGACGACCTCCCGGCTGATCTGACCGACATCGCAATCGCCATCAACCACGTCAGCGGGCGCACGATCTCGACCGACGTCCTGCTCGATGCGCTGCTCGACCGACTCGACGTCCACTACGGCCGACTGGTCTCCGGCGGCACCGCCGACGTGCTGCGATCTTGGCGGACGCGCTCGGCGACGCTCGGTCAGCGCGTGCGGGTCGATCTGGGGGCGGACGACGTCGTCGGTACTGCCGTCGACATCACCGGCGACGGGCATTTGGTGGTCGAGACGCTCGAGGGAACGCGACGGACCATCGCCGTCGGCGACGTCGTGCATCTCCGACGCGACGGCCCCGACGGCGCGTAGGGGCCCGGACCGGACCGGACCTAGAGATTCGAGACGATGAGGACCACGCCGAACGCTGCGAACAGTGCGGCGGAACCGAGGCGCGTCGCCCGCTCGGGGAGTCTCGTGCCCATCGACCGACCCACGAAGACGCCCACGGCGCCGCTGGCCGTGATGCCGATGGTGGCACCGACCCAGACGAGCACCGGAGCGCCCTGCGCCGCGAGCGTGGCCGTGGCGAGCATCGTCTTGTCGCCCAGCTCGGCGACGAACATCGTTCCCGCCACCGACGCGACCAGTCGGAGCCACGGGAGGCCGGTCCTGACGAGGTCGTCGGGCTGGTCGTCGTCGTCGGCGCGGAGTGTCCACGCCGCGAACGCGAGGAACAGGACACCGCCACCGACACCCAGTGCCCTCGTCGGAAGCGCGGCGCCCAGGAGGCCACCGACGACGACGGACAGGAGGTTGGTTGCCGCGTAGCCGAGGGACACGCCGACGAGTACCGGTCCGAGGCGGTGGCGAGCGCCGAGTCCGAGCGCGACCAGTTGGGTCTTGTCGCCGAGTTCGGCGAGGAAGACCACGCCGAGCGCGGTCAGCAGCGGACTCAGGAGCGTCGCCCCTCCGGGCGGACGTGGAGCACGTCGATGCCGGCGTCGTCGTGCCACAGACCCACGTCGACATCGGCCTCGGCGGCCCACGCCACCAGCGCGTCGAGGACCTGGCCCTCGTCGCGGCGGGTTGCACCGGCGAGCAGCTCGTCGGCTGATCCCAGCCACTCCGGCACGGCGTCCGGGAGATGATCGAAGCGAGCGGACCCCTCGGAGCGGGGCGTGGTCCAGCGGACCATGAGGTGGTCGTGGTGCCGCTCGACGGCCATGTCGACGGTCACGGATCGACGTTCTCGGCGGCGAGGGCCGCGAACGCCGACTGCAGCGAGCGTGTGACCGGGCCCGGAGCGTCGAAGCTGCGATCGTCGACGCGGTGTTGGGCGTGCACGTCGCGGGTGGACGAGGTGAGGAAGATCTCCTCGCACTGCGGCATCTCGACCGGAAGGATCGGCTCCTCCCGGACCTCGACGCCGTGGTCACGTGCCAGTTCGATGACCAGCTCGCGGGTCACCCCGGCCAGACATCCCGATGTCAACGGTGGCGTTCGCACGATTCCGTCCCGGACGAGGAAGATGTTCGATCCCGTGCCTTCGCACAGTTCGCCGACCGTGTTCGCCAACAGTGCCTCAGACGCGCCCTGCTCCCTCGCTCGGGCGAGCGCGACGACGTTCTCGGCGTACGAGGTGGTCTTGAGCCCGGCGACTGCTGAGTGTTCGTTGCGCCGCCACGGCACCGTGACCGCGGCCCCGGTGTCGGGCCATGGGTCGAGCGGTGCGCCTGCGACGATGACCGTCAGATGCCCCTGATCCCGACCGGAGCCGAGCGGTCCGGGTCCGGCGGTGACGGTCAGGCGGATCTTCGCACGTCCCGGCGTCGACCCGTCGACGGCGTCGGCCACCGCCCGCAACCCGGCCCGGAGTTCGTCATCCGATCGGTCGAGGTCGAGGCCGAGCCCTGCCAGGCTCCGACGGAGGCGTCGGAGGTGGCGGGTCATGGCGAACGGCACCCCCTGCTCGGTCCGCATCGTCTCGAACACGCCATCGCCGACCGTGATGCCGTGGTCCGACACGGAGACCGCTGCGTCGGCCGCGTCGACGAGGGATCCGTTGAGCCAGACGGGGAGCACGACACGACGCTAGGGCCTCTGCCCGACGCGATTCGCATGATCGATGCAGCAACCCGGTATCCTCTGGTGCACTGCGTTCGGGTCGAGCTTGCTCCCCGTTTCATCTCGCAGGAGGGCCACACGGCCCGACGCCTCTCGGACACCGTTGCTTCGCACGTGGATCGAGCGTCGACACCACTGCCATTCGGCAACACGAATCCAGATCGAGAGTCAGAAAACATGTCAACCACCTTCGCTGACCTGGGCGTCCCCGCGCGCCTGGCCCAGACGCTGTCCGACAACGGCATGACGGAAGCCTTCGAGGTCCAGGAAGCCACGATCCCCGACGCGCTCGCCGGTCGGGACATCTGCGGTCGAGCGCCCACCGGATCGGGCAAGACCATCGCCTTCGGAGTCCCCGTCCTCGCCCGGGTGTCCAAGGCCAAGGCGGGTCGCCCGACCGCACTCATCCTGTCGCCGACCCGGGAGCTGGCGGACCAGATCCGCGAGGAGCTCCTGCCCGCCGCCCTCGCCTCGGATCGGTACATCACCGCGGTGTACGGCGGTGTGGGCTACGGCGCCCAGATCAATGCACTCCGCAAGGGGGTCGACGTCCTCGTCGCCTGTCCCGGCCGGCTGCTCGACCTGATCGACGGCGGGAACGTGACGCTGGCCGATGTCGAGATCGTGGTCGTCGACGAGGCTGATCGCATGGCAGACATGGGCTTCCTCCCCGTCGTGCGCAAGTTGCTCGACCAGACGAAGTCCGATCGTCAGACGCTGCTGTTCTCGGCCACGCTCGACGGAGACATCGCCGAGCTCACCCGGCGATACCAGAACGATCCCGCCCGCCACGAGATCGGCGACGCCGAACCCGACATCACGGCGATGACCCATCACTTCTGGACGATCCAACACGAGGACCGTGTCGACCACTGCCGCGACGCCATCGTCGCCGCCGGTCCCACGATCGTGTTCACCCGAACACGTCATGGTGCCGATCGCCTCGCTCGCCAGCTCGGCAAGGCCGGTGTGCGGGCCGACGCCATCCACGGCGGTCGCAGCCAGAACCAGCGGACCCGTGCGCTCGACTCGTTCTCCCGTGGACGTTCGCAGGCGCTCATCGCCACCGACGTCGCGGCCCGGGGCATCCATGTCGACGGTGTCGAGTGCGTCGTCCACTTCGATCCACCCGAGGACGACAAGACCTACCTCCACCGCTCGGGGCGCACCGCCCGCGCCGGAGCGAAGGGCACGGTGGTCACGTTTGTTCGGCCGAACAACAAGAAGGACGTGGCCACCCTCCAACGCGATCTCGGCCTGCCGGTCCAGACCGAAGTGCCGGATCCCGACGCGCTGGGTGATGGTTCGGCGCACGGTGCGCCTGCCGACCCGCCCCGACGGGTGGCCGACGCGGGCCCGAAGAAGGCGCGTTCGAAGCACAGTCGTCCCGCCGGCAGCCGCGAGCACCAGGCCAAGCGTTCCGCCAGTGGCCCGAAGAAGCGGAACAGCAACCTCTACGACCCCAACGATCAGCGGATCGCTGACTGGGAGTCCGAGAACGGCCACCGACTGCGTGACGACGACGGTCCCGGCAGCGCGTCGCCGACGGGCCGAGAGCGCCGCAACGGCGGCAAGAGCCCCGGCGCCGGCAAGTCCGGTGGCGGCGGTCGTAACCACCGCAAGGGCGGGCGTCCGAAGGCGAACCGCTAGCTCGACGCAACGCCGAGGAGGGTACGCGCCTTCAGCTCGGTCTCGGCCCACTCGCCGGCCGGATCGCTGTCGTGGGTGATCCCGCCGCCGGTGCCGAAACACAACCGCGCGATGCCCTCGACTCGTTCGATCCAGAACGTGCGGATGGCGACGTTCAGCTCGCCGATCCCACGATCGGCGTCGACCCAGCCGACCGCGCCGCAGTAGACGCCCCGCTCGATCGGTTCGAGGCGGTCGATGAGGTCGATGGCGGCAAGCTTCGGCGCGCCGGTGATCGATCCCGGCGGGAACGTCGCATCGACCAGTTCCGGCCATCCGATGTCGTCGGCCAGTTCGCCCGCAACCGTCGAGACGAGGTGCACGAGGCCGGGGTGGTGCTCGACGGCGAGCAGTGCGGGCACACAGACCGAGCCGAAGTCACAGACCCGCCCCAGATCGTTGCGGACCAGGTCGACGATCATCACGTTCTCCGCCTCGTCCTTGGCGAGGAACTCGTCGGGTGTGGCGGCCGTTCCCTTGATCGGCGACGACCAGACGAGCCGTCCCTCGCGGCGCAGATACCGCTCCGGCGAGGCCGAGGCCACGTGGACGCCGGCCGACGGGACCCGTACGACCGCCGCATAGGGCGCCGGATTCCCGATCGCGAGCGCGGCGCCCAGCGCCGCGATGTCGACGTCGTCGCTGACCGGTGCGTCCAGACGTCGCGTGAGGTTCACCTGGTACACGTCGCCGGCCACGATCGCGTCGCGGATGCGGCCGACACCGGCCATGAAGCCTTCGCGGTCGAGCGACGAGCTCCAGCGGTTGCGATCTGGACCGCGCCACGGCGCGCCACGCCATGGTCGGGCCGGGCGTACGGTCGCGAACCGTGCGAACGTCGGGTGCCCGGAGTAGGGAACGACGGCGGCCCAGAAGCCGGTGCTGTCGAGGCACGCCGCATCGTGGGTCACGTCGACCAGATCGGTGCACAGCCGTTCGCCCACAACAGCCAGGGCAGCGTGATCGGCGAGCAGTGACACGGCGCGAGAGGCTAGGGCGCCTCCAGTCCGACGGGAGCAGACCGGTAGCCTCGCCCAGATGTCTGCCACGACCGCACCTCGGGCGCGGCGGTCCGTGTTCCAGCGTCTCGTGCTCGTCGGCAACATCGGCGTCATGGCGGCATTCCTGCTCGCGGCCGCAGTGCTGGCGTACGGCTACAGCAAGTTCGGTCAGATCCCGCGCGTGGAGATCGCCGAGGTCCTGACCGACTCCTCCGAGCTCGCCGACGGCGTCGTCGCCCAGAACTACCTCCTCGTCGGCGTCGACTCCGCCGGCGGCCTCGATCCCGACGATCCCGTCCGCTCGACTCGATCCAGCATCGGCGGATTCCGTTCCGACACCATGATGATCCTCCGGGTCGATCCGACATCGAGTCGTGCCGCGCTCCTGTCGATCCCCCGCGATCTCTACGTACCGATCGCCGGCACGTCAGGGAGCTCCAAGATCAACGCCGCCATCCAGACCGGTGGCCCGGAGCGGCTCATCGAGACGATCCAGGCGTACTTCGGGATTCCTGTCAACCACTACGTCCAAGTCGACTTCGAGGGCTTCTCGAGCGTCGTCGACGCGCTCGACGGCGTGACCCTCTACTTCCCCCACCCCGTCCGTGACCTGCGGAGTGGTCTCGACATCGCCGAGGCAGGCTGCGTCACCCTCGACGCCAGGAACTCGCTCGGTTTCGTCCGGTCACGCGCCTACCAGGAGTTCATCGACGGCCGGTGGCGAACCGATGGCTCGGGCGACATCGGTCGGGTACGACGGCAACAGGAGTTCATCGTCCAGGCGCTCGACCGAGCGTTCACGAGAGGGGTGCGGAACCCCGTGACGCTCAACGCGCTGATCGACGGAGCGCTCGATGCGGTGATCATCGACGACACCCTCGACGGCGACGACATCGTCGAACTCGCCGGTGAGTTCCGCAGCTTCCGGCCATCGGAACTCGACCTCTACGACCTGCCCGTGGGGGGCGACACGGCCGGAGGCGCCTCGATCCTGCGTCTGCAGACCCAAGCCGCCGAGCCCGTCCTCGACATCTTTCGCAACATCGACCCGTCGTCCCTGTCGGAATCGTCCGTCCGCGTGCGGGTGCTCAACGGCACCGGTGAGCCGGGCCAGGCATCGACCGTTGCCGCCGATCTGCGCGACCGGGGATTCTCGATCGGCGGAACCGGCGACGCCACCGATCTCGGGGCGCCGCGCACCGAGATCCGGTACGCGCCCGGCGACGCCGCCGCCGCCGAACTCGTGGCCCGCTGGCTCGTCTCCGGCGGTGTGTTGTCCGAGGATCCCGATGTCGTCGACGTCACCGTCGTCACCGGGACCGACTACGGAGGCGTGCGCGACGAGCCCGAACAGTCCAGCGACGCGACCACGACCACGACCCTGCCGCGGGTGACCACCAGCACGACACCGCAGTCTTCGACGACCGTGCTGGGCACGATTCCGACGGAGGTCTCCGGTGGCGTCGACTGTGGCTAGTGCTTCCCCTGCGCTGGTAGACACCCCGGCGTGAAGGGACTCATTCTCGCCGGCGGACGCGCGACCCGGCTCGGCCCGGCGAGTCGAGCGACGTCGAAGCAGTTGATGCACGTGTACGACAAGCCGCTGATCTACTACCCGATCAGCACGCTCCTCCATGCCCGCATGAACGAGATCCTCATCATCTCCACGCCGGAGCAGATCCCGGCGTTCCAGGCGCTCCTGGGCACGGGGGAGGACTGGGGCTGCTCGTTCGAGTACGCCGTGCAGACCGAACCCAGAGGTCTCGCCGATGCCTTCCTCGTGGGAGCAGACTTCATCGGCGACGACGACGTGGCGCTGATCCTCGGCGACAACGTCTTCTATGGCGGTGGCCTGGGCGAGCAGCTCCAGCGCTACACGAACCCCGACGGTGCGGTCGTGTTCGGACTCTGGGTTCCGGACCCCGAGCGCTTCGGTGTGCTCGAGTTCGCCGAGAACGCCACAACGGTCGTCGCCGTACACGAGAAGCCGTCCGATCCGCCGTCCAACTTCATGGTCCCCGGGTTGTACTTCTACGACAACAGCGTCGTCGAGGTCGCCCGGAACATCGAACCGAGCGCCCGTGGAGAGATCGAGATCACCGACGTGAACAATGTGTACCTGCAACGGGGCTCGCTCGAGGTCTCGAAGCTTCCCTTCGCGACCGACTGGTTCGACGTGGGAACCTTCGACGCGCTGCTCGATGCCCAGACGTGGGTCGCGGGCCAGCAGCGACGCAAGGGTCTGCTCATCGGCTCGCCCGAGGCGGCTTCCCACCGCGAGGGCTACATCTCCGACGACCAGCTCCACACGCTGGCGATCGCCGCGGCGCACGGCGGCGACCTGACCAAGAGCGGCTACGCCGAATCGCTGCTACGCATCCTCGAGTTCGAGGAGACGAGTTGACATCGATGTCGACCGGGACGGAGGAACAGACCTGATGGTCGAGATCGTCGACTTCGCCGTCGCGGAGACCGCGATAGAGGGACTGGTGATCCTCACCATGAAGCAGGTCACCGACGACCGGGGCACCGTGCGCGAGCTCTATCGCGAGTCGGCCTTCGTCGACGCGGGCCTTCCGTCCCTCGGCCCATGGGTCCAGGTCAACGTGACCGAGACCCGGCGTGGGGCGATTCGGGGCATGCACGGCGAACAGATGCACAAGCTGGTCGCCGTCGTCGCGGGACGAGGTTTCGGTGCCTACGTGGACACCCGGCCAGGTTCAGGGTCGGCGGGCACCGTGGTGACCGTGGACCTGGCACCCGGGACCCAGGTGCTCGTGCCACCTGGCGTGTGCAACGGCTTCCAGTCGCTCACCGACGCGATGCAGTACGCCTACTGCTTCGATCGCGAGTGGCAGCCCGGCATGGACGGCGTCGCCCTGACACCACTCGATCCGACGTTGGGGATCGCATGGCCCGAGCCGTTCGACGCGAGCGATCCGACGATGGTGTCGGCGAAGGATCGCGACGCGCCCACCCTGGCCGACGTGCTGGGCTCGGACGACAGCAACTGAGCGTCCGTTCGCTACCGTCGCGGCCGTGAAGATCCTCGTGACCGGTGCCGCCGGGTTCATCGGCTCGAACTACGTGCGCTACGTGCTGTCGCACACCGATGACGAGGTGGTGGCCTATGACGCCCTCACGTACGCGGGGAACCTGTCCACCCTGAAGGATGTCGACGACGACCCCCGGTATTCGTTCGTCCACGCCAACATCTGTGACCCGGCGGCCATACGCGACGCCATGCGCGGCTGCGACGCCGTGGTGCACTTCGCCGCCGAGAGCCATGTCGACCGGTCCATCGAGGGTTCGGACGACTTCGTCCACACCAACTGTTTCGGGACCAATGTGGTCATGGACGCCGCCCGCGATCTCGAAATCGGCCGTGCCGTCCACATCGGCACCGACGAGGTCTACGGATCGGTCGAGATCGGTTCGTCGCGCGAGACCGATCCGCTCGAACCCCGGTCGCCGTACTCGGCGTCGAAGGCCGGATCCGACCTCATCGCGCTGAGTTACCACGCCACCCACGGCCTCCCGGTGTCGGTGACCCGGTGCACCAACAACTTCGGCCCGTACCAGTACCCCGAGAAGGCCATTCCGCTGTTCACGACCAACCTGATCGACGGGGCGCCCATCCCGCTCTACGGCGACGGTCTGAACGAGCGCGACTGGCTCTACGTCGATGACCATTGCTCGGGCGTGCACTTGGTGCTGACCGAGGGGCGACCGGGCGAGATCTACAACATCGGCGCCGGCAACGAGACCCCGAATCGCGAACTCGTGGATCGTCTCCTCGCCGCGTTCGACGTGGGCGAGGAGCTGGTGACCTACGTCGAGGACCGCAAGGGCCACGATCGCCGCTACTCGGTGGACATCAAGAAGATCACCGAGTTGGGATGGCGCAGAGAACGCACGCTCGAGGAGGCGCTGGCCGAGACCGTGCAGTGGTATCGCGACAACGACTGGTGGTGGCGCCCCCTCCGGGGTGGCTGAGCCGTGCGGGTACTGATCACCGGCGCCGGCGGACAGCTGGGTACCGACCTCACCGAACACTGCAGGGCGATCGGCGACGACGTGTCGGGGCTCGCCCGCGACCGGCTCGACGTCTCGAACCGGGGCACCGTGCTCGACACGATCGCCCTCGGCGCGCCGGACGTCGTGTTCCACGCCGCCGCATGGACTGCGGTCGACGACTGCGAGTCCGACCCGGAGCGAGCGTTTCGTGACAACGCCCTCGCCGCTCGGTGGGTGGCCGAGGCCTGTGCCCGATCAGGGGCGCACATGGTCCACATCTCGACTGACTACGTGTTCGACGGCACGAAGGCCGAGCCGTACACCGAGTGGGATCAGCCCAATCCGACCTCGGTGTACGGAGCGTCGAAGCTCGCCGGCGAGCGCGAGGTCCGCGATGTCGCACCCGACAGTGCCATCGTCCGGACCTCGTGGGTCATGGGTCCCAACGGCAACAACATGGTGAAGACGGTCCTGGCGCTCCGCGATCGAGACCATCTGGCGTTCGTGGACGACCAACACGGGAGCCCGAGCTTCACCGGTGACCTCGCGGTGGGACTCCGCCATCTGGCGGAGGATCGGATGGCCGGGACGTTCCACCTGACCAATCGGGGCGAGACCACGTGGTACGGACTGGTGCGAGAGATCCTCGACCTCGCCGGCGAGGATCCCGACAAGGTGTCTGCCATCTCGACCGCCGAGCTCGATCCACCACGCCCGGCACCACGGCCGGCCAACTCCGTGCTCGACGGACTTGCGTGGCGCAGCTCACAGTTGCCGCCGATGCCCTTGTACCGTGATTCGCTCCGGGCCACAGTCGAACAGCTACTGAACCGGACAGAGACCGAGGAGTCGTCTTGAGCAAGATCGCAGTGATCGGTACCGGGTACGTGGGCTTGACCACTGGGGCGTGCTTCAGCGCACTCGGCCACGAGGTCGTGTGCGCGGACATCGACGAGGAGAAGGTCGCGGCGTTGACGCGTGGCGAGATCCCGATCCTCGAGGCCGGCCTCGAACAGATCGTGCATGAGGGCATCGAAGCCGGACGTCTCTCCTTCGTCCTCGGCGCCGCGACCGCGGCAGCCGATTGTGAGTTCGCGTATCTGTGCGTTCCGACGCCGCAGGGCGACGACGGCTCCGCCGACCTCAGCTACATCCAGACCGCGGCGCGAGAGATCGCACCGGTTCTCCCCTCCGAGGCCGTCGTCGTCAACAAGTCGACCGTGCCCGTCGGATCCACGCAGGTGGTCGAGCGTGCCCTGGGCCGCGCCGACGTCTCGGTCGTCTCCAACCCCGAATTCCTCCGGGAGGGTTCCGCCGTCCACGACTTCATGAACCCCGACCGGATCGTCATCGGCGCCGACAGTCAGTCCGCGGCAATCAAGGTCGCCTCGCTGTATCTCGGGCTCACCGCACCCCTGGTCGTGACCGATCCGGCGTCGGCCGAGACGATCAAGTACGCCGCCAACTCGTTCCTCGCGACCAAGATCAGCTTCATCAACGCCGTCGCCGCCATCTGTGAGGCCGTGGGTGCCGACATCAACGACGTCGTCCTCGGTATCGGCTACGACAAGCGGATCGGCCACGAGTTCCTGCGACCCGGACCCGGCTACGGCGGCAGCTGCTTCCCGAAGGACACGCGGGCGATGGTCAAGATCGCCGAGGAGGGCGGGTACGAGTTCGACCTCCTCAAGGGCGTGATCGAGGTGAACGACGACCAGTTCGACCGCACGGCCCAGAAGGCGGTCGACCTCGCTGGTGGTGACGTCGACGGCAAGCAGGTGGCGGCGTGGGGCCTGACCTTCAAGGCTCGCACCGACGACCTGCGCGAATCGCCATCGCTCGAGGTGCTCGGTCGGCTGATCGACCGGGGCGCCAAGGTCCGTGCCTACGACCCCGCCGTGTCGACCAGCCCCCGCGATGGCATCGAAGTGGTCGGCGACCCGTACGACGCATGCGACGGCGCCGACGTCCTCCTGGTCCTCACCGAATGGGACGAGTTCAAGTGGCTCGACCTCGACGTCGTGAAGGAGCGGATGGCGAACCCTTCCGTCGTCGATGCGCGAAACCTGCTCGACCGTTCGGCGCTGCTGCGACGTGGGTTCGACTTCCGCGGCGTCGGTCGCAATTGATGGCCACGGCGTGAATCCGTCGCCCCGACGCATCGTCGTCACCGGCGGTGCCGGGTTCCTCGGCTCACACATCTGTGTGCGGCTGCTCGTGCGCGGCGACGAGGTCGTCGCGCTCGACAATCTCGTGACCGGCAACATCGCCAACATCGAGCACCTGTTCGGGACACCGGGGTTCACCTTCGCGGAACACGACGTCTCGACTTATGTCTGGGTGCCGGGCGATGTCGATGCCGTGCTCCACTTCGCGTCTCCGGCGTCGCCGCGTGACTACCTCGAGATGCCGATCCAGACGCTCAAGGTCGGCAGCCTCGGCACTCACAACGGGCTGGGCCTGGCACGCGCCAAGTCGGCCCGGTTCTTCCTCGCTTCGACCAGCGAAGTCTACGGGGATCCGCAGGTCCACCCGCAGACCGAGGACTATTGGGGCCACGTCAACCCGGTCGGCCCGCGCGGTGTGTACGACGAGGCCAAGCGTTTTGCCGAGGCGATGACCATAGCGTATCACTCCCACCATGGCGTGGACGTCCGCATCGTCCGGATCTTCAACACCTACGGGCCGCGAATGCGACCGAAGGACGGGCGCGTCATCTCGAACTTCCTGGTCCAGGCGCTGCGCGGCGATCCGATCACGATCTATGGCGACGGTTCGCAGTCCCGATCGTTCTGTTACGTCGACGACGAGGTCGACGGTTTCATGGCGTTGCTCGACGCCGACATCACCGGTCCGTGCAACATCGGGAACCCGGCCGAGTTCACCATCGCCGAGTTGGCGGATCTCGTCATCGATGTGACGAACTCGTCGAGCGAGATCATCCACGAGGAACTCCCGGTCGACGACCCGACACAGCGCCGACCCGACATCACGCTCGCCACTGAAGCACTCGGCTGGAAGCCGACCATCGAGCTGCGCGAAGGGCTCGACAAGACTGCCGCCTACTTCGCGTCGGTGATCTGATCTAGTCGGCGACGAATCGGACGGCCTCGACGCGCCATCGAGAGCCCGGCCCGGCCTGCATCTCGAAGAACGACGCGCCGCCCTCGTAGCGGAAGGCGCACTCGATCAGTGCCTCGTCGACGCCGTTGTCGGAACACCCCTGGAACGTCCAGTCGGCTCCGGACCCGTCAGCCCGGAAAAGTGAGTCGATGGCCTCGTCGGTCGCGACCCGTTCGGCGCAGTTGCGGTCGTCGATGGTCCAGGCGTCGTGGAAGACGATCGCCGTGTCGTCCGGTGGTTGGTCGGCATCGTCGCCGAAGCACCGCGACGGCGCGATCGTCGCCGGGGGAGCCGAGGTGGTGGTCGTCGCCTCGGTGGTCGTCGTTGCCTCGGCTGTCGTCGTGGTGTCGGCGATGGTGGTCGTCGTTGCCTCGGTCGTCGTCGATCCGGGGGCGGTCGTGGTCGCCTCCGGGGTCGTGGTGGTGGTGGCCTCGGTGGTCGACGATGTCGACTGATCGTCGCCATCGTCGTTCGACACCACGATGAGGAGGATGACGAGCAGGACGACGATCGTGCCGAGTAGGCCGAGGATCGCACGCTTGCGCCGGTCCATGCCGCCGACCGCGGGGACCATCTGGGTCGGATCACTCATCGTCGATCCTCGGGCGAGTGGTCGAGCAACTCGTCCCACAGGGGGAGTGTGGCCTCGTCGCAATACCGCTCGAGAAACGCGACCCGCGCCTGCGCGGCAGCCCGGGCGAGCGACTGCGGGTCCTGTTTCCAACTGCGGATGGCGGCGACGAGACCGTCGACGTCACCGGTCCGGATCGAGACGCCGCAGCCGAATCGGTCGATCGCTTCGGTGACGTTCGAACCGGCTGGGCCGACGTAGACGACCGGTGTGGCCATGCCCAGGCTGCCGTGGAGCTTGGAGGGGCTCATGACCCCGAGGGCCTGGTCGTCGAGGCAGATGAGCGATGCGTGGGCTCCGGCGAGGACACCTGGCGTCTGTTCCTTGTCGACGTAGTCGTGCAGGAGAAGATTGTCGATGCCGGCGGCACGGCCACGCAGATCCTCCCAGCGTGGGCCGCCGCCCACGAAGAGGATGCTCACCGCATCGTCGGCGAGAAGCGGGGCAGCCTGGACGACCGTCTCGAACTGGTGACCGAGCCCGATGTTCCCGAGGTACAGCACCACGAACCGGTCGCGGAGCCCGAGTCGCTCGTATCCCGACCAGGGTTCGATGTCGGACCCGGTGTAGAGCGACGCCCGCTCCCAGTTCGGGATCACGTGGACCCGCTCGGTCGGCGCACCGGCATCGCGCAGCAGGTCCGCCATGGCGCAGTCGAGCGCGATCGCCGAGTCGAGCTTGGGAAGTGCCCAGGCGTTGAGCCTGCGCAACAGCCGCGACACCACGCTCCGCTCGCTGACGGCGCGGAGTCGCTCGGCGACCTCGGGGTACACGTCCATGCTCCACAAGACGACTCGGGTGTCACGATGCCGGAGCTTGTGTGCGAGGGCGATGAGGTACACGAACGGCGGCGTGGTCATGACCACGATGACGTCCTGTCGGGGCAGGCGAAGCATCGTCCAGAGCGCCGCCAGGAAGTAGGCGGTGTAGGTGGTGGACCGCGACGCGATCCGGCTGCGTCCGAGACGCGGTGACCATGCTCGCCTGATCCGCACCGACGCGGCCAGCGGACGCGAGTCCCGCGCGTCGGCGTAGCCCCCGGAGCCGCAGACGACGGTGCAGTCGTCGCCGAGCGCCGATCGATGTTCGATCAACGACGTCGCCAGTTGCGCGGTCGGTGAGACGTCCGGCGCATAGAACTGGTTGAGCAGGCAGATGTTCACGGACGCGTCGTCGCTCAGGTCGTCCGTTGTCCGACCAGTTCCACCATCTGGTCGACGATGTCTCCGAGTGAGTACTGGAGCGACCAACCGGGGTGGTGGGACCGGAACTTGGCCATGTCGGTGTAGTAGCAGATGTGGTCGCCGACTCGGTTGGTCTCGTCGTAGGTGAGGTCAGGGCGCTTGCCGGTGCGCTCGCCGATCATGTCGACGCACTCGAGCAGGCTGGCAGCGTTCGCCCGACCGCCGCCGAGGTTGTACACCTCGCCGGGACGCGGATCCTGGGCGAAGGCCCAGAAGGCGTTGATCACGTCGTGGCTGTGGATCTGGTCGCGGACCTGCTTCCCCTTGTATCCGAAGATCGTGTACGGACCCTCGCGGAGCGACGTGGTCACGAGATAGGACAAGAAACCGTGCAGTTCCACGCCGCTGTGGTGGGGACCAGTGAGACACCCGCCGCGAAAGATGCCGGTCCTGAGCCCGAAGTATCGTCCGTACTCCTGGCACAGCAGGTCGGCCGACAGCTTCGAGACCCCGAAGAGGGAGTGCAGGCAACCCTCGACCGACATCGTCTCGTCGATGCCTTCGGCATACGCCTCGTCGGCGTAGTCCCACCGCGTGTCGGTCTCGAGGAGTTCGAGGCGGTTGGGATTGTCCCCGTAGACCTTGTTCGTCGACACGAACACGAACACGGCCTCCGGTGTGTGGCGGCGGCAGGCTTCGAGCAGGTTGAGGGTCCCGTTCGCGTTGGTGGTGAAGTCGTCCACCGGTCGCGATGCCGCGAGATCGTGGCTGGGTTGGGCGGCGGCGTGGATCACGAGGTCGTACCCACGGTCGACGAACACCGCATCGACTGCGCTGGCGTCGCGGATGTCGATGTCGTGGTGTGTGTAGTTCGCGCTCTCCGCCTCGAGGCGCTCGCGGTTCCAGCGGGTGTCGCCCTGGGGCCCGAAGAAGTCGGCTCGACTGTTGTTGTCGATGCCGTCGACCCGAAATCCCATGGCATCGAAGAACGAGACGGCCTCCGAGCCGATCAGGCCGGCGCTGCCCGTCACGAGGACTCTCATCGACCCAGCTCCTGGAGATGCACGACGCTCGAGTGTACCGACGTCACCTGGCCCCACCGCCATGGCGCTTCGTCCCAGGGCAGTCCCCGGAACCCGTGCCAGACTCCGCCCCGATGCGCATCGCCGTCCCCCTGGAGCAGTGCTGGCACGAGGTGCCGGGCGGCACGGCCCGCGCCTCGATCGACCTGACCAGGGCACTCGACGCCCGCTCGGGCATCGAGATCGTCGGCGTGGCGGCGCGTCACCCGTCGCCGCCACCGGAGCCGTGGCAGCCGACGGTTCCCGTGCACCATCTCGCGCTGCCGCGCCCGCTGCTCTACGAGACGTGGCACGGTCTCGGTCGACCGCGGGTCGAGTCGGTGACCGGTCCGGTCGATCTGTGTCACGTGGTCGGTGGTGCGATCGCCGCGAGCGACGCGCCGCTCGTGGTGACGATCCACGACCTCGCGTTTCTCCATCATCCGGAGATGTTCACGCGGCACGGGCTCCGGTTCTTCCGACGAGCCCTGCAGCTCACGATCGAGCGGGCAACCATGGTCTTCGTCCCGTCGCTGGCGACTCTCGAAGACTGCGTGCGCGCAGGGATCGACCGCAACCGACTCCGGCACGCACCGTGGGGCGTCACCGTGTCGGATCCCGACGACGGAGCGGTGGCGGCGGCGCGCCAGCGATTCGGACTGCACGGCGACTACGTGGTGATGGTCGGGACGCTGGAACCTCGCAAGAACCTCCGTGGTCTGCTCGCGGCATGGAGCGTGTTGGGCCGCGACGACCTCGGGCTCGTCGTCGTGGGCCCGAAGGGCTGGGGTGACGCCGTCGACCCGGCGCTGATCCCGCCGACGTTGACCAGGACCGGGTTCGTGACCGAGGACGTTCGTGATGCGCTCTACCGGGGCGCCACTGTCTCGGTCTACCCGAGCCTCCTCGAGGGGTTCGGGCTCCCGGTCCTCGAGTCGATGGCCCTGGGCTGCCCCGTCGTCACGTCGTCGGGCACCTCGACCGAGGAACTCGTCGAAGGCGGTGCCGGCGTCGCAGTCGACCCGAAGGACCCCACCGCCATCGCGGCAGCGATCGCCGGTCTGGTCGACGACCCCTCCGGCCGGGAGGATCTGGCGGAGCGAGCCCGGCGCCGAGCGGCCGAGTACACGTGGGAGCGCACTGCCTCGGCAGTCATCGACGGCTACCGGGAGGTGCTCGCATGAGTGCTTCCCGGCGACGGATCGGCGTCAATCTCTGCTGGCTGGTACCCGGCGTGGTGGGTGGTTCCGAACAGGCCACGGTGCGCGCGCTCCAGGCGCTCCACCGTCGCGATCCCGCCAACGTCGAGATCGTCCTGTTCGCCTCGTCGGCCTTCGCGGCTGCCTATCCCGAGCTCGTTCGGTCGTTCGAGACGCACACCGTCCCACTGCCCGGTGGTCGACGCGTGGTGCGAGTACTGGCCGAGCACACCTGGCTCCCGTGGATGGTCCGCCGACGCGGCATCGACCTGGTCCACGACGCTGGCGGCACATCGCCCGGACGGATCCAGGTCCCACGGGTGCTGACGATCCACGACATCCAACCGCTGCTGTTCCCGCACCGTTTCCCGCGTGCGCGGGTCGCGTACCTCCGACGAGCGGTCCCCGGGGCCGTGGCCGGCGCCGCTCGAACAACGGTGCCCTCGGAGTTCGTCCGTTCCTCCCTGGTGGAGCACCTCGGCGCCGACCCCGACCGGATCTCCGTCGTCCCCTGGTCTCGCCCCGACGTCGCCGACCGGGCCGATGTCGATCTGGTGCGCGGCAGGTGGGGCCTGATCGGTCCGTATCTCGTCCTCCCGGCCATCACCTACGCCCACAAGGACCACATCACGGCCGTTCGGGCGATGAGCCACCTGGCTGCTCGGCACCCGGACGTGAAGCTCGTGCTCCCCGGTGGCGTCGGTCCGGCGGAACACGCGGTGCTGGGCGAGATCGACCGTCTGGGCCTGGCCGCACGAGTCATCCGGACGGGTCGCTTGCCCAATGCCTCGGTCCTGGCGCTGATCGAAGGTGCGGCTGCGGTCGTCTTCCCGTCGAGATACGAGGGGTTCGGCATCCCCGCGCTCGAGGCGATGTCCTTGGGGACGCCGGTCGTGGTAGCCGACGCCGGAGCACTCGTCGAGGTGGTCGATGCCGCCGGGGCCGTGTTCCCGGCGGGCGACGACGATCAGTTGGCCATCGAGGTGCACCGCATCCTCATCGACGACGGGCACCGCGAGGCGCTCGTCTCTGCCGGCCGTCTCCGTGCCGCATCGTTCGGGCCCGAGCGCACCGCCGAACGTCTCCTGGCCGCTTACCGCTCGGCGTCGACCGGGCAGTAGCCTCGCTCGGCTATGGGTCAGGCCTCGTCCAACAAGAAAGTCGCACGTGCCGCGAAGGCGGGCGGCGGCCGCGCACGCGCGGCCGGCGAACGGAACTTCCTGTTCCCGGCGGCGCTGTCGCTCGTGATGGTGCTCGGTCTCGTTCTCGTGGTGTACGCCCGCGACACGCGGTCGGCCGAAGCGCTCGAGGCGCCGCTGGCGAACGAGGACCACTGGCATTCGTCCTACGGCATCTTCGTGTGCGACCAGTTCGAACCGAACCTGCCCGAGTTCATCGCACCGCAGAACGGTGGCAACCACACCCACGGCGACGGGCTGTTGCACATCCACCCGTTCGCCACGTCCCGCTCCGGCGCGAACGCGACGTTGTCGAACTGGTTCGCCGACGCGGGAATCGAAATCGGTGGTGGTGGCGTCATCACCGACGATCGCATCGAGATCCCCGGCGGCCGCGCCTACGAGGAGGGCACCGACACCTGCGAGGGTCTCGACGGCGATCCGATCGTCCAGGTCGCGGTGTGGGAATCTGCCCAGGCCGGCCTCGACGGTGAGGATCCGACCGTCGTCACCGAGAATTTCGACGCCATCCGGTTCGGTGCCGACGGTCAGGCGTTCACCATCGCGTTCGCCCCGGAGGGTGCCGACATCCCGATCCCGGAGAGCACCAGTGAGTTGTCGGGCGTCACGTCCGATCTCGGAGTCCCCGACGATCAGGTCCCCGACGACGCGCAATTCGACGGCAGCACCGACTCGACGCCCGGCGACACCACCCCAGGCGACACCGCTCCAGCCGACACCACGGTCGACGACTCCGCCCCCGACGACACGACCGAGGGCGACGCCGGCCCGTGAAGGCCGTTGTCCTGGTCGGTGGCTTCGGGACGAGACTGCGGCCCCTCACCCTCACCACGCCGAAGAACTTGCTCCCGGTCGTCCACAAGCCGATGGTCGAGCGAGTGGTCTCGCACCTCTCGGAGCACGGTGTGACCGAAGCGGTGCTCGCGCTGGGCTACAAGCCCGACGCGTTCCTCACGGCATACCCGGACGGACTCTGCGCCGGCGTCCGGCTCACCTACGCGGTGGAGGACGAGCCGCTCGACACGGCCGGTGCGATTCGCTTCGCCGCCGGTGAGGCCGGGATCGACGAGCGGTTCCTGGTGGTCAACGGCGACGTCCTCACCGACGTCGACGTCACCCGCCTGGTCCGGTTCCATGATGCCTCAGGTGCAGAAGCGACGCTCGACCTCCACGAGGTCGAAGAACCGTCGCGCTACGGGGTGGTGGTGACCGATGTCGCCGGTCAGGTGGAGGCGTTCATCGAGAAGCCCGAGGGCGATGCCCCCAGCAACAAGATCAACGCCGGCACCTACGTCTTCGAGCCGGCGGTGCTCGGGCGCATCGATGCCGGTCGGCGTGTATCGGTCGAGCGAGAGACGTTCCCGGAACTCGTCGAAGCCGGCACGCTCTTCGCGCTGGACGGCGGCGCCTACTGGCTCGACGCGGGCACGCCCGAGACGTACCTGCAGGCCAGTCTCGACCTCCTCCCTCCCGACGGTGAGGGCTCGGTCCACGAGACTGCCACCGTCGACGACTCGGCTCACCTGGAGCGCTCCGTCGTCGGTGCGGGTGCGACCATCGGCCACGACGCCACCCTGACCGATGCGATCGTCCTCGCCGGCGCAGTGATCGAGTCCGGCGCCCGAATCCACCGGTCGATCGTCGGACCCGGTGCCGTGATCCGCTCCGGCGCCGAGCTGCTCGACCTCACGGTGATCGGCGACGCCGTCGACATCGAAGCCGACGCCCGACTGAAGGGCGAGCGGGTCCCCGTCGACGAACCGGGCGACGGGTGAAGATCCTGGTGACCGGCGGCGCCGGGTTCATCGGCTCGTCACTGGTCGATCGGATCCTCGCCGGCGGGCACCAGGTCGACGTCGTCGACGACCTCCGGTCCGGGACGATCGGCAACCTCGCGGGGGCGCGAGCCGAGGCGTCAGGCCGACTCAAGATCCACCAACTCGACGTGCGCGACGACTCGTTGCGGGACCTGCTCGCGCACCGTCGACCGGAGGTCGTGTACCACCTCGCGACCGACACCGACCGGTCCGGCTCGCTGAGCACCAGCGCTTCGGCGTCCATCGACCTCGCGGGCACGGTGCAGGTGCTCGACGGGGCACTCGCCGCCGGCACCGGCAAGGTGGTGTTGGCCGGGAGCGCACGCGCTCGTGGTGGACGGTCGGCCCGTTGCGCGATGCGCGCCCTCGTCGACGACATCGCGGTGCGCTACCGGGACCTGCACGGACTCGAGCACACCATCGTGGTCCTGCCCACCGTCTTCGGTCCGCGCCAGCGAACCGGTCGCGAGAGCGCGGTGGTCGCGACCTTCGCCGAGCGCCTGGTCCACGGGCAGCCGTGCGTGGTGCACGGCTCGGGAGACCAGAGCCGTGACCTGCTGTACGTGGACGATGCGGTCGACGCCCTCGTCAAGGCGGCCACCGCTGCCGACGGGCTGTCCGTCGACGTCGGGACCGGTCGCCAGACGTCCGTCAACAGCCTGCATCGCGCCATGGCCGCCATGGTCGGACGACGAGACGAGCCCGTGCCCGGAGCCGAACGGGCCGACGAGCCCGGCGCCGTGACCGTCGACCCGTCCCGAGCCGAGCTCTACCTCGGGTGGAAGGCGTTCACGCCGCTGGCGGAAGGGCTCACCGACGCAGTGGTGGCGTTGGATCGGTGAAGCGCCGGACGACCCCGTAGCGAGCGATGCAGACGAACGCCGCCACGCCGTCGCGCCAGCCGATCTTCTTGCCCTCGTCGTAGGTGCGACCGTCGTAGGAGATGCCGACCTCGTAGAAGCGCACGTCGAGCCGAGCGAGCTTGGCCGTGATCTCGGGTTCGAATCCGAACCGGTCCTCCTCGATCTGCACGTGTTGGAGCACGTCGGTGCGGAACGCCTTGTAGCACGTCTCCATGTCGGTCAGGTTCAGGTTCGTGGCCATGTTGGACGCGAGGGTCAGCAACTTGTTGCCGACCGAGTGCCAGAAGAAGAGCACCCGGTGCGACTCGCCGCCGGCGAATCGTGAGCCGTACACCACGTCGGCTCGACCGTCGACGAGGGGAGTGAGCAGCGTGCCGTACTCGGCCGCGTCGTATTCGAGGTCCGCGTCCTGGATGATGACGAACTCCTCCGACACGGAGGCGAAGCCGGTGCGCAGCGCGGCTCCCTTGCCCTGATTCCGGTCGTGGTGGAACACCCGCACCCGCGGATCGGTCACGGTGGCGAGCAGTGCGGTGGTGCCGTCGCTCGAGCAATCGTCCACGACGACGATCTCGGCGACCCACGGCGATGCCAGTACCTGGTCGATCGCTTCGAGAATGGTGGCTTCCTCGTTGTAGGCCGGCATGACCACGGACAGACAGCGTGTCGTCATCGGAACAGGTCCTCGCTCGGGGGTCGTGGGAGATCGTGCTGCGCGCCGCCGTCGCCGAGCCACGTCGGGTCGACGCCCCGGCAGATCGCCACTGGGATGCCGGCCGCCTTCCCGCAGACGAGATCGGCGGCAGCCGCCAACTCGTCCACGACGCACACCTCGGTGACCTGGAGCTCCCGGCCGAGCGAGTCGGTCGATCCGCGGAGGTCGGCGATCGGGCGTATTCCGGCACAGCCGATCGCCACGTCGGTCAGTCCTCGTCGCCAGGGGCGTCCGAACGTGTCGGACACGATGACCGCCACGTCGACCCCGTGTCGATGGCGGAGCGCGTCGCGGATGCGGCGCGACGACCGGTCCGAGTCGACCGGCAACAGCGCGGCGTACCCGGCTTCGATGTTCGAGAGGTCGACGCCGGCGTTGGCGCAGATCCACCCGTGGCTCGTCTCGGAGATGATGAGGTCGCCCCGCCGGCGGACGACCCGCACCGATTCACGTTCGACGATCGACCTGTGCAGCTTGGGATCGTCGAAGTCGATCGCCTCGACCCGTCCTTCCGCCTTCGACACGATCTTCTGCGTCACGACGAGTACATCGCCGTCAACCAGATCCGTCGCTGCGTCGGCGGCGCAGGCGTCGGCGATGATCCCCGCAAGGTCGCTGCCTTCGGTGATCTCACCGATCCCGGCCAGCGGGATGACGCGGAGTTCACCCGTCACCGCGGTCACGCCAACACCGCCTCGGCAAGCGCCGTCGCTCGTCCCGGGTCGCTCATGATCGTGTTGGTGACGACGCAGCGCATCCCCTCGGCCTCGACGGCATCAGCCAGGCCTGCATCGGCCTCGTCGATCACCAGCGTGGCTGCGAAGGGTGCATACAGCCGGGCGATCCCGACCACCGACGCCTCGTGCCCGAGTTCGACGAGCATGCGCGCTGCCGGCCCTTTGATGGCCTGCCCGCCGACGATCGGGGAGACTGCGACGGTCTCGGGGCGGCGGGCGACGATTCCGTCACGTACGCCAGGTGTGGCCAACACCGGATCGATGGAGACGATCGGGTTCGAGGGGGCGATCACGACCCGGCCGGCCAGTTGGATCGCCTCGAGGACGCCTGCAGCCGGCGTGGCCGCCTCGGCGCCGTCGAACCGGACACTGCGGACGGCAACATCGTGTTGGCGTCCGACGAAGTACTCCTGGAACGAGATTTCGCCCTCTGCGACCGTGACGATGGTCCGCAGCGCATCGTCGGTCACCGGCACGATCCGGCATCCCAGACCCCACGACCGAGCGAGGTGATCGGTGACCGCCGACAAGGTGTCGCCGTTGCGAAGGCGTTCGGTCCGGACGATGTGGGTCGCGAGGTCCCGATCACCGAGGTTGAACCACGTCGGGCTGCCGTAACGACGGAATTGCTCCATCGCATGCCATGTCTCGTCCACCAGACCCCAGCCGCGCTCGGGGTCGATCGCTTCCGCGAGGGTGTAGATGATCGTGTCGATGTCGGGACTGATGTGCAGGCCGTGCAGTTCGGTGTCGTCGCCGACGTTGACGATGGCCGTGACCTCGGTGGGGTCGATCGCACGCACGAGGCCCCCGAGCAGGCGCGCGGCACCCACACCGCCGCACACGACCGCAACCGTCATGGCCGCGTCCTCAACGGGCGATGTCTCGCAGGTCGCCCCTGAGCAGTGCGAGGTCGGCATCGACCATCATCTCGACGAGCTCGGGAAACGACGTGCGGGGCTTCCACCCGAGCTTCGTGCGGGCCTTCTCGTAGTCGCCGATGAGCAGGTCGACCTCGGCAGGGCGGTAGAACGCCTCGTCGACCACGACGTGGTCCTCCCAATCGAGACCGGCGTGGGAGAACGCGAGCTGGACCAACTCTCGTACCTCGTGGGTCTCGCCGGTGGAGATCACGTAGTCGTCCGGCTCGTCCTGTTGCAGCATGAGCCACATCGCCTCGACGTAGTCGCCGGCGAAGCCCCAGTCGCGCCGAGCGTCGAGATTGCCGAGCCGGAGCTCGTCCTGCATCCCGAGGGCGATCCTCGCCACGTTGTACGACACCTTGCGGGGCAGGAACTCGTGACCCCGGCGCGGAGACTCGTGGTTGAAGAGGATGCCCGACGACGCATGGAGGGCGTAGCTCTCGCGGTAGTTCACCGTCATCCAGTGGCCGTAGACCTTGGCTGCGCCGTATGGCGAACGTGGCCAGAACGGGGTCTCCTCCGTCTGTGGCACCTCACGGACCTTGCCGAACATCTCCGACGACGATGCCTGGTAGAAGCGGATGCTCGGGTCGACGACGCGGATGGCATCGAGCACCCGGGTCACGCCGAGGGCGGTGATCTCTCCGGTCAGCACGGGTTGGTCGAAGCTCGTGGGGACGAACGACTGCGCTGCCAGGTTGTACACCTCGGCCGGCTCGTGTCGATCGAAGAGCGTGATCATCGAGACCTGATCGAGGATGTCGCCGAACACGATCTCGATGTCCGCCTGCAGGTGGGCGATCCGCTCGAACGTGACGGTGCTCGAACGACGAGCGACCCCGACGACGTCGTACCCCTTCTCCAGGAGGAACTCGGCGAGGTACGACCCGTCCTGGCCGGTGATCCCGGTGATGAGTGCCTTGGGTCTGGTCATGGTGTGTTCCTCGTTGCGTGCGTGGCGATGTCGGAGCGGACGCGGAGTCGGCTCTCGGCCATCAGATCGGTCAATGTCGCGTCGATGGAGTGGGCCGGGCTCCATCCGGTCGTGTCGTGCAGCTTGCGGTTCGATCCGCGGAGCACGGGGATGTCGACCGGTCGGAGACGGTCGGGGTCGGTGCGCAGCTCCATCGGCGCATCGGCCATGGACACGAGTTTGTCGGCCAGGTCCTGGACGGCGATGTCCCGGCCGGAGCAGACGCAGTACACCTCGCCGGGCTCGCCGTCGATCATCAGGAGTCGGTAGGCCTGGACGACGTCGCGCACGTCGGTGAAGTCCCGTCGTGCCGACAGGTCGCCGATCGCGATCTCCGATGCCCCCGACTGCTCGTTCTGGGCGATCGCCGTCGCGATGGCAGAGGCGACGAAGTCGGGCCGCTGGCCCGGGCCGATGTGGTTGAACGCCCGCACACGGATGGTCTCCAGCCCGTGACCCAGCCAGGCCTGCCGTGCGAGCTGCTCGGCTGCGACCTTCGACGCCGCGTACGGGCTCGTGGGCCGCAACGGCGAGGACTCGTCGAGCGGGAGATCGCTCTCGCTCACCGCGCCGTACACGTCGGCGCTCGAGACGATCAGGACTCGGTGGACGCCGAGCGTTCGTGCCGCCTCGAGGAGATGGAGGCTGGCCGTCGCATTCGATGCCCACGTTCCGACCGGGTCGCGCCACGACGCGCCGACGTCGGCCGCCCCGGCCAGGTGGTAGACGACCTCGGGCTGATGCGCGCCGATGAGTCGTTCTGCGGCAGTCGGGTCGGTGAGGTCGGCGTCGTCTCGATCGACGCCGATGACGGCGTCACCCTGCTCGCGGAGATGCGCGCACAGATGCGTACCGGCGAAGCCGAGCGATCCGGTGACGAGGGCGCGCATCGGGAGGGAATGTACTTCGCCGTCTCAGCCGGACCCTCCATGGCCGATCGCGGTCCTGAACAGGTCGACGAGCCCATCGGCGCAACGGTCCCATGAGAAGTCCTCGACGCGCCGGAGTCCGTCCGAAACCAGCCGCGTGCGGAGGGCCTCGTCGTCCCAGACACGGGCGATCGCGCCGGCCGTTGCCTCGACCTCGACCGGCACGTGCACCGCTGCTCCGGCCGACACCTCCTCGACGGCGGGATCATCGGACGTGACGACGGGCACGCCCGCAGACATCGCTTCGAGCACCGGGAGCCCGAATCCCTCGTAGACGGAGGGATACGCGAACACCCGGGCTGCGGCATACAGATCGTCGAGGTCGCGATCCGGCCGAGGGCCAAGTCGGGTGACGAGATCGGGGTGGGTCATGCCGGCGATCGAGGCCTCGAACTCCTCCGAGCCCCAGCCGTCGGGCCCGACGTGGACCAGCGGGATCGCGTGGCCGTCTCCGGCCAACGTGTCGATGGCCCGCACGAGGGTCGGGAGTCCCTTCCGCGGCTCGATGGTCCCCACGGCCAGCACGAATGTGTCCCGTGCCGCGAGCCGGCGACCAGCCGCGGCGTCGCCTCCGGCCGCCGGCCGGTAGCCGTTCGCCACTGCGACGACTCGATCCGGGTCGGCGCCGAGGTGTTCGAGCACCTCGTGGCGCACCGCATCGGAGACGGTGTGGATCCATGCGCCGTCGTCGATGGCCCGCCCGAGAAGCCTCGGGTACTGGAGCGTGTCGGCCGTGCACAGCTCGGGAAACCGGATCGAGGTCAGGTCGTGGACCGTCACGACACGCGCCGCACGAGACGGCGGCACCACGAAGTTCGGGCCGTAGACCACGTCGTGTCGGCCGATGAAGCCGTCGATCCGCGGTCGGCCCACGGCGAGCCACGATCGGCGCAGGAGGCGGGCCGGGAGCGGTGGCGTGACGACGTCGACCCCAGCAGGGGCAGCAGCGCGCAGCCGCCGGTGACCGCGGAGGCTGACCGGGAACGCGGTGGTCGTGACGTCGTCCCTCCGACCGAGCCTGCGGACGACGGCATCAGTGAAGTTGCCGACGCCGGTCCGCACGTCGAGCAGAGAGGTGGCATCGACCGCGACTCGCATCAGCGACCAGCTTGCTTCTCGACCGCAGTGGAGCGAAAACGAATGCAGCGGCAGGGACCCGGGGGAAGGTACCTGCCGCTGCGGCTGGAATCGGTCGGCCGGCGAGATGCCGGGGGACCGCCCAGGTCATCGTCCGAAGGGGATCGGACGAGGATCTTGGTCAGACCGCCGTGTTCTCCGACGGTCCGTCGACCAGGCCGACGAGCTGTGTGCGCGTGTCCTTCGCCACTTCGCGGGCCTGGCGCACGACGTTCCGAGCCGGGTCGGGAAGCTGCTGCTCGACGCCGTCCAACACGTCGTCGATGCGGGCTTCGACCGCCTCGAGGCGCTCGTGCACGGTCTTGAGGGAGTCGCCAACCAGCGAACGGGTGCCCGTCAGGTTGGTCTCGACCTGCTTCTTGAGTTCCTGGCGCCGCACCTGGGCCTTCTGGAATGCGATCACGCCGAGGCCGATGGTGACGTAGAGGCTGTCCTTGACGGTCTTGCTGATGTCGTCGATCGTGCGCTCGGTCATGCTTGAAAGACTAAGCGTCGTTGCATGGAGTTGCAAGCAACTGTGACGGGTGTCTCGCCTGTCTCCGACCGCGTGTCACGGTCGTGACAGCTCCGGCCGGTACCCTTCCGCAATCGTGGAAACGCCCGCCCCGAGCCGCCCCGCGGCCCCTGCGGTCGTCGCCGTCA
The DNA here is from genome assembly GCA_037968675.1 of Acidimicrobiales bacterium. GTDB lineage: Bacteria > Actinomycetota > Acidimicrobiia > Acidimicrobiales > Salinilacustritrichaceae > Salinilacustrithrix. The sequence goes on from JBBKVY010000242.1 coordinate 26,136, forward strand.
TGGTCACCCGGAACCCCGGCCCGTGGTTCGACGAATCTCTCTCGTCGCTGGCGGCGCAGGACTACTCGAACCTCGCGGTGCTGGTGATCGACGCAGCGAGCGACACGGACCCGACGGCGCGTGTCGCGTCCGTGCTGCCGGATGCCTATGTCCTGCGCCTCGAGGACAATCCTGGGTACGGCGCGGCAGCCAACCGGGTCCGCGAGGTCGTCGACGGCGCGGCGTTCTACTGCTTCCTCCACGACGACGCTGCCCCGACTCCCAGGGCCATCACGACGATGGTCGGCGAGGCGCTGCGCTCGAATGCCGGCGTCGTCGGCTCGAAGCTCGTGCAATGGGACGATGTGCAGCGTCTGCTCCAGGTGGGGGAGTCGGCCGACAAGACGGGGGAGCGAGCGTCCGGGGTCGATCCCGGCGAGCTCGATCAGGAGCAGCACGACGCCGTACGCGACGTCTTCGTGGTCCCCGGCGCCAGCACGCTGGTGCGTTCGGACCTCTTCGAGGCGATCGGTGGCTACGACGAGGGCATCGATCTCCTCAACGACGACCTCAGTCTGTGCTGGCGTGCCCACGTCGCCGGTGGCCGGGTCGTGGTCGCACCCGACGCGGTCGTCCGACACCTCGAGGCACTGGGCGACCGCTCGCCGATCGAGGAACGTCGGGTCCGCATCATGCGCCACCGGATCCGCACCATGCTGATCTGCTACAGCCGCTGGCACCGGATCCGTGTGGTGCCCCAGGCCGTTCTCGTCGCGGTGCTCGAGGTCCTCTACTCGTCGGTCGTCGGTCGACGCGGTCAAGCCGTCGACGTCGTTCGCGCGTGGCGGTGGAACCTGCAGCGGCGAAACGAGATCAAGACCTGGCGCGTCAAGGTCCAGGGCTTCCGAACCGTTCCCGATGCCGAGATCCGCCGTCTCCAGCTCCGCGGTTCGGCTCGCGTCGTCCGGTTCGTCCGCGGACAGAATCGCGGCGGTTCCCGGAGCGACCGGATCCAGACGTCGCTGCGTCGTGGTGTCGACGGAGTCCGCGACGGCTCCCTCCGGTGGACCATCGCCGCATGGGCCATCACGTTCAGCATCGTCGCGTTCGGGAGTCGCCACCTGCTCCTCGAACCCATTGCCGCCGTCGGTGGATTCGCACCGTTCGACGCCTCACCGACCGAGCTCTTCCGTGCGTATCTCTCCGGATGGCGCGATGTCGGTCTCGGTACCGAGTCGCCGGCACCGACGGCCCTGGGGCTGCTCGGGATCGCCGGCGTCGCGTTCGTCGGCGCCATGGGCACCGTGCGGCAGGTCGTCCTGCTCGGGTCGCTCGTCGCAGGACTGGTCGGCGCCTACCGCCTCCTGCGACCGGCGCGATCGATACACGCACAGGCCGTCGCTCTGGTGGTCTACGGCGCGTGCCCGCTCGCCTACGACGCCATCGCCGCCGCCGACTGGGGTGCGCTGACGATCTACGGGGCGACGCCGTGGATCCTCGGGCTCCTCGGCCGCATCGGTGGCTTCGCGCCCTTCGGCGATCTCGCCCCGGACGACACCGTTGCGCTGTCACGTCGAATCGTCCCGACCGCCCGGATCCACACCTTTCGAGGCCGGATCGTCGCGCTCGCGCTGTTGGTGGCGGTCGTCGGGGCCGTCGATCCTGCGATCGTGCCGATCGTGGTCGCGACCGTGACCGGCCTCGCCGTCGGGTCGCTCCTCGTCGGGGGATCACGCGGGGTGGTCCGGCTCGTCGCCGGTTCGGCCGCCGGCCTCGGGCTGGCGATCGTGCTCCATCTGCCCTGGGCGTTCGAGTTCATGCTCCCCGGCGCGACGTGGGACATGGTGGTCGGCACGAGCTCGACGAGAACGGTGTCGCTCGCCCAGCTGCTGCGCTTCGACGTCGGACCGGTCGGTTCGTCCGCCTTGGTGATCGGTCTCCCGCTGGCTGCGTTGTTGCCGTTGTTCATCGCTCGCGACTGGCGGTTCGAGTGGGCGGTGCGGGCGTGGTGCGTGGCGCTCACGATGGTCGGTCTCGCGTGGGCCGACGGGCAGGACTGGCTCCCGTTGGCCACCCCGTCGCCCGTGGCGTTGCTCGCCCCGGCGGCGATGGCACTCGGCGTCGCTGTCGCGATGGGCGTCATCGCGTTCGAGATCGACTTGCGCGTGCACGGATTCGGCTGGCGCCAGGCGGCGGCGGTCTTCGCGGGACTCGCGCTCGTCATCGGTGCGTTCCCCACGATGTTCGACACCGGCAACGGCCGCTGGTATCTCCCCTCGAGCGGCCTCGAGAGCACCTTCGGCTTCCTCGACGACGAAGACCCCGGCTACCGCGTCCTGTGGATCGGCGATCCCGTCGTGCTCCCGCTCAGCGGTTTCCGGTTCGCCGACGGCGTCTCCTATGCGACCTCCGACGACGGCCTCCCGACGCTGACCGACGAATGGCCCGGTTCCCCACAGGGGTCGACCCAGCTGATCGAGGATTCCCTGGGCGCTGCGGTCGAGGGCCAGACGAGTCGCCTCGGTCGGATGCTCGCACCCATGGCCGTGCGCTACATCGTCCTCCCCAATGCGGCCGCACCCCGCCCGCTCGGTGGTCTCCAGCGCCCCGCTGATCCCGAGCTCGTCGACGCCCTCGCCGGCCAGCTCGACCTGGTCGAGATCGCGGTCAGCGCGTCCTACGTCGTGTACCGCAACGACGCCGCGCTCCCGGCTCGCGCCACGCTCGCTCCCGAAGCGGGCGACGGGACGATCTTCGACGTCGGTGCGTCCGACCTCGCAGGTGCGTCTGCGGTCCTCGACGACCGCTCCGGCGCCACCACGTTCGAAGGCCCGCTCGAGGGCGGCACCGTGCTGCACTCGGCCGCGGCCGGCGACGGCTGGCGTCTCGAGGTCGACGGACGTGCTGCACCACGTACGAAGTTGTTCGGGTGGGCCGACGGGTACGACGCCGGCGAGGGTGGCACCGGCGTGCTGCGGTACGACACGAGCCCGCTCCGCTACGGGGTCGTCCTGGTCCAGATCGCCTTCTGGGTGCTCGCGATCGTCGCCCTCTACCGTTCGACGCGGTGGCGAGGCGACGCCGCGCTCCCCGTACCCGAGGTGTCCGCATGAGCCGCCGACTCCCCATCGTCGTGCTGGTGCTCGGGAGCTTGGTGGCGGCGCTCCTCGTCGACCGCTCGATCGACGACACGCCCGTCGTCGACGCCGATGCTTCGACGGTCGATTCCTCGGTGTTCCCGATCGCGTCGCCAGGGGCGCTCTCCTCGACGTGGTATTGCGCGGGCGGGACGGCGGACGAGGAGGCGTTCGCCGATCACGTTGTCCTCGTCCTCAACCCGACAGACACCGAGGCATCGGTCACGCTCACGACCTATGCGGGCGTCATCGCGCCTCCCTCGATCGTCGTCGACCCCGAGGATCTCGATCCTGACGAGACGACGACGACCGAGTCCACGGCCGAGACGACCGAGCCGAGCGACGAGACGACGGGGTCGGTCGTCGCCGACGACCTCCCGGAGCCCCAGGTCCAGACCATCGCGGTCGGCGCCCAGTCGCGTGAGCGGATCGTGCTGTCCGACATCGTGCAAGCGCCCATCGCGTCGGCCTTGGTCGAGTCGACGGTCGGTGGCATCGTCGTCGAGCACGAGGTGCGCAGCATCCACGGGCGCGACTCCAAGCCGTGTGCGACGGCCGCGGCCCCCGAGTGGCACTTCGCCTGGGGCGACACCACGGTCGACTCGCGAGAGCTGCTGGTGCTGTTCAATCCGTTCCCGCAGGACGCCACGGTCGACGGTCGCTTCTCGACCGAGGACGGCATCCGCGAGCCCGTCCGCTTCGACGGTCTGGTCGTGCCCGCACGCGGCACGGTCGGCATCGACCTGGGCGACGACGTGACCCGCCGCGAGGAGGTCGCGGCGACGATCACCACGAGGAGCGGCAGGATCGTCGTCGACCGGATCGTGCGTCTGAACGGCGACGCCGACCGCGGGCTCACCGTGCAGACGGGTGTGCCGAGAGCCCAGGATGCGTGGGTCTTCCCGGACGGGTTCCGGTCCGACGAGGTCCGCGAGGAGTACGTCGTCTACAACCCCAGTGACGAGGTGGCCGAGGCCGAGATCGAGTTCCTCGTCGACGAGCCGGAGACCAACGGGATCCCTGATCCGTTCGATCTCAGCCTCGCTCCCGGAGCGCACCAGGTCGTCGACGTCAGCGTCGAGGACCGGGTTCCCGCCGAAGTCGGCCACTCGGCCGTCGTCCGCTCCCTGAACGGCGTGCCCGTGATCGCGGAACGGATCGTGTACTCCGACCGGACCAACCGCCGTGGCGTGACCGTGACGACCGGATCGCCGGTCGAATCCGAGAGCTGGACGTTCGCGGCGGGTTCGGCGAATGCCGGCAACGACGAGTTCCTCGTGCTCGTGAACCTCGACCAGGAGGTCCTCAGCGAGATCGACATCGAGGCGATCGCCGGCGGGCAGCGCCTCCCGGTGGCCGGCCTGACGGGGATCGAGCTGGCACCAGGGGAGCGGCGAGTGGTCTCTCTCGACGAGAACACCGAATCGGGTTCCCTGCCGCTCGAGGTCCTCGCGACCGAACCGATCGTCGTCGAACGTGGGCTGTACCGCGTCGCGGCCGACGAGCGCGGGATGTCGAACGCCGTCGGCGTGCCGGGACCGGCCGGTCTCGGCCCGCCTCCCGATCCGCTCGACGCCTCCTCCGACGGCGTCGACGTCGGCGAACTGGACGTCCCGACCACGACCGTCGAGCCGGGCGACGATGCGCCCACCGCCCCTGACGACGTCGAGCTTCCCGAGCCCGACGAGACCATCGTGATCGACGATCCGGACGCCGAGGCGACGGACCCCGATGCCACGACCACGACGACGGGAGACCCACCCGACGCCACAGGCACCGAGTCCGCTCCCTGACCGCAGCGGCCGTTGCCACGGGCCGCGCAGGGACCGTTAGCGTCGCGGCGATGGAACGCGTCGTGATCGTGGTCGTGGTCGCTCTGGTGGCTGCCGTGGTCGCGTCCGTCGTGCGCCGTCGCCAGCCGCCGGCCACGCCGGCGGACACCGGGTACGCGGTCCCGACGCAGCTCCACCGAACCGACTTCGCCCGCCCGGCCGCTCCCTGGCTCGTCGTCCTGTTCACGTCGTCGACGTGTCGCTCGTGCCAGGGCATGTGGGACAAGGCCCGGCACCTCGAGTCGGATGCGGTCGCCGTGCAGCAGATCGAGGTGACCGAGGCCGCCGCGATCCACGAGCGCTACCGGATCGACGCCATCCCGACGACGCTCGTGGCCGACGCCGAGGGTGTCGTCCGGTCGTCTTTCCTCGGGCCGGCGACGGCAACCGACCTCTGGGCTGCGGTCGCAGAGCTGCGAGAGCCTGGCTCGGTTCCCGAGGAGTGCGACACGCACATCACCGACTAATCGGTGGCGGTGGGCGTGGACTCCCGCAGTTGATCGTCCGCGGTGTTGTCGCTGCCCAGTTCGATCAGACGGGTGACCTCCGCCCCCTCGATCGTCTCGCGCTCGAGCAGGGCTCGGGCCACGAGATCCAGCCCTTTCCGATGCTCGTGGAGGGTGTCCCGGCAACGCTGTTCCTGTTCACGCAGGATGCGTTCGACCTCCTCGTCGATGACGCGGGCGGTGTCGTCGGAGTACTCGCGGGAACTCATGAGGCTGTCGCCGAGGAACACCTGACCCTGGCTGCCCCAGGCCTGCGGACCGATCTTCGACGACATGCCCCACTCGCGCACCATCTTGGTTGCGAGTTCGGTCGAGCCGACGAGGTCGTTGTTGGCGCCGGTGGAGTACACGCCGTAGATCGTCTCCTCGGCGATGCGTCCCCCCATGCGGACCACGAGGCTGTCCTCGATGTAGTCCTGGCGGTGGATGTGGCGCTCCTCGGCTGGGAGCTGTTGGGTCACGCCGAGCGCCATGCCCGTGGGCAGGATCGTCACCTTGTGCACCGGGTCGGCGTGGGTCAGTACCGCAGCGCACACGGCGTGGCCGGCCTCGTGATAGGCGATGACCTCCTTCTCCTCGTCGGAGAGGGCCATCGAGTCCCGTCGCTGGCCCATGAGGATTCGGTCCCGGGCCTGCTCGAAGTGCTGCATGTGGATGCGGCTGCTGCCGCCGCGCACGGCGTAGAGCGCCGCCTCGTTCACGAGGTTCGCGAGGTCGGCGCCACTCATGCCCGGGGTGCCGCGAGCCACCGTTCGCAGGACGACATCGTTGCCGAGCATCTTGTTCTTGGTGTGGACCTCGATGATGGCCATCCGCTCGTCGAGCTCGGGGAGTGGGACCACGACCTGGCGGTCGAAGCGGCCGGGCCGGAGGAGCGCGGGGTCGAGGATGTCCGGTCGGTTGGTGGCGGCGATCATCACGATGCCCTCGGTCGCCTCGAATCCGTCCATCTCCGACAACATCTGGTTCAGCGTCTGCTCGCGCTCGTCATGGCCGCCCCCGAGGCCTGCGCCCCGCTTGCGGCCGATCGAGTCGATCTCGTCCACGAAGATGATCGCCTTGCCCATCTTCTTGGCGTTCTGGAACAGGTCGCGCACACGGCTGGCGCCGACGCCCACGAACATCTCCATGAAGTCCGAACCGGTGACGGACATGAACGGCACGCCGGCCTCGCCGGCGACGGCGCGGGCGATGAGGGTCTTGCCGGTGCCGGGAGGCCCCACGAGGAGCACGCCCTTCGGGATGCGGGCGCCGATCTCGGCGAACTTCTCGGGATGGCGGAGGAAGTCGACGACTTCGGTGATCTCCTGCTTGACACCCTCGTAGCCGGCGACGTCGTCGAAGGTGGTTCCCGGCCGTTCGGTGTCGTAGGTCTTGGCCTTCGACCGACCGATGTTCATCACACCACCCATCTGGCCCTGTGCCCGGCGCTGCATCCAGATGAAGAAGCCGATGAACAACCCGAACAGGATGATGTAGGGCAGGATCGCCGAGAGGAGGCTCGGCTGCGGCGTCTCGTAGCTGACCTCGACCTCGTTGTCGCGCAGGAGTGTGAGGTCCGAGTCGGGGATGCCACCGTCGACCGGACCCGTCGTCGAGAACTTCGTGCCGTCGTCGAGTTCGCCGTCGATGCCGCCGTTGTTGTTGTCGACGGTGACCTCGGTGACGTCGCCGGCGACGACCTTCTTGCGGAAGTCGCTGTAGGTCAGATCTTCGTTCGAGTCGCTCGGAAACAGGCCGGCGACCGTGAACCCGAGGATCAACACGCCGAGCAGCACCCAGATCGACCAGCGGGGCAGACCGCTCAGGAATCCAGTGCGGTTGCCCGGCTTGCCGCTCGGCTCGCGCCCGGGTGGGGGCGGAGGGGGCGGGGGCGACTGCGGCTGCATGCCTGCCAGGATACGGTCGCGACCGGTCGCACCGGCACCCGGGTGATCCACGACCCTCTCGCGACGGCTGGTTACGATCACGGATCGTGAGCGCCAAATGCAGCCGACCGGGGTGCCAGCGGGCACCGTCCGCCACCCTCACCTACGACTATGGGTCGAGCACGGCGACGGTGCGAGCGCTCTCGATCCCGCACCCGATGCAGTACGACCTCTGTGAGCTGCACGCCGAGCGGCTGTCGGTGCCCAACGGGTGGATGCTGGTCGACGAGCGCGTGGCCACGCCCGTCGTCGACATCCGTGCCCGGTACGCGTCCTGATCCACGGCAGGCGATGTCGACGCATTCCGTCGCGTCGGTAGCCTGATGCGGTGACTGCGACCGAGACGGCGAGCGAGGCCGCGCGCCCCGAGGTGACGCCCCGCTGGGGTGCCGTCGACGTCCTCGGTGCGTTCGTGGTCGCACAGGTGGCATCGTTCGTCGCCATTGTGGTCTTCGCGTCCGCCAAGGGGATCGCGACCGAGGACTTCACGACCGACTCCCTCTCGATCGGCGAGGTCGCGCTGCTGCAGGTGCCGCTCTGGATCGGCTTGCTCGGCGTTCCCCTGTTGTCGACGTGGCGACGCGGCAACGGACCCGTCCGCGATCTCGGACTGCGTTCCTCGTTCCGCGACGCCCCGATCGGTCTGGCCATCGGCGTCGCCTGTCAGTTCGTGCTCGTCCCACTGGTCACCCTTCCGGTGTTCCTGTTGACCGACGTCGACCAGGAGGAGCTCGAGGCACCTGCCCGCGACATCACCGACAAGGCCACGGGCCTCGGGGTGCTGGTGCTGGTGTTGGTCGTGGTCGTGGGTGCGCCCATCGCCGAAGAGGTCTTCTATCGCGGGTTCCTCCAGCGCACGATGGCCCGCACGCTGCCGATCTGGCCGACGATGGTCATCACGGCCGTGCTCTTCGGCGCGAGCCACTTCCAGGCCCTCCAGTTCCCCGCGCTGGCCGCGTTCGGCCTCGTCCTCTCCGTCATCGCACACCGCACGGGCCGACTGGGAATGAACATCTGGGCACACGTCGGCTTCAACGCGACGACGGTCGTCCTCCTCCTGTCCCGCACCTGACCGGTATCCCCAGGGGACTGGACTGACCGGAATCCCCAGGGGACTGACCGGGCGAACGCACCCGGGAATGCGATGATGAGGCCCCGATGAGCGTGATCGACACCAGCGGGCGGTCCGGTGGGCCCGGCGGCGACGACTTCGCCGCGCCCGAGCTCCAGTTGGACGCCACACCCCACGAGGCCCCGTTGGCTCCGTTTCCCGACGATCGGCCGATCCGGCAGGTGATCGACGTGCTGGTGGTCGCCGCCTGCTCGATGTTCGTCTTCTGGCAACTGCACCCCGACCTCGTGTTGGCCAGGACCACGCCGGCGGGCGGCGACATGGGTGCCCATGTCTGGGCGTTCGGCTACCTACGAGACGTCCTGCTCACCGACTTCCGCCTGTCGGGTTGGACGCCCGACTGGTATGCCGGATTCCCCGTCTTCCAGTTCTACATGGTGGTCCCGTTCCTCGCCATGGTGATCCTCAACGCCGGCCTGGGGGGTCCCGCTGCCCTGCTGAGTGCCGCCGGGTCGTTCGCCCTCAGCGCCCGGGCATCCGGCTCCCAGCGGGCTGTCGGCGTCGTCGCCGGACTGGGGCTCGTGCTCCTCGCCGCCGTCGGCATCTGGTACTCGTTCGACACGGGCGTCGCGTTCGTCGCCATGGCAGCTGCGATCCTCGGCGGCGCGTTGGTCATCCGGGTCGGTCGTCACCGGCGGGCACGGCTGCTCGGCACGCTCGCCATCGTGGTGGCGGTCGTCGGCATCGCCATGCCCTACGGACCGTCGTTCAAGCTCGTCACCGTGGCAGGCGTGGTCGCGATGCCAGTCTCCGCGTTCGTGTTCGGCCGGCTCGCGCGTCTTCCCCATCCCACGCCTGCCCTGCTCTCGGTCGCGACCGTGGCCTTCCTCTTCGACAAGAACTTCACCATCTACGGCGGCAACATCGCCTCGACGATGGCGGGCGAGTTCGCGTTCTCGATCAGCTTGGCACTGGCGATCGCTTACCTCGGGGTGTTGGTTCACGGCCTCCGGACCGGCAGCCATCGGGCGACGGCAGCCGTGATGCTGGCGTTGGTCGGTCTCTGTCACCTCATCCCCGCGTTCTTCGCGCTCGGCGCCACGATCGTGCTGCTGATCGTGCACGTCGTCAGCGAGGTGCCGGTCTCGTCCGCCAACGCTCGTGCTCGCTCGGGTATCGCCGCAGCGGCGGCACTCGCCGTCGTGCTCTTCGTCGCGCTTGTCGCGTCCGCCACAGGCTTCGCGACGACGGGTCCCGTCGTGGTCGTGGCCGTCGTGGTCTCGATGATGATCGCCGCGCTGTGGTGGTCACGCCTCGGCCCCGACGAGGAGGATCCCGGCGACGACGTCCGACCAATCGGTGTGGCCCGCACGTGGTGGTTGGCTTCGACCGGCGTGGTCGCGGCGCTGCTCGCGTCGTGGTGGGTCGTGCCGTTCTTCTGGCGGCGGACCTACCTCAACGACATGGGCTGGGCGAAGATCGCGGTTCACACCGAGGGAACCTCGATCTGGACATGGTTCTCCGAGACGGTCTGGACCGAGCTGGTACCGGGTGACCTCAAGGCGGTCGCGGCCTTCGCGCTCGTCGGAGCGGTTCTCTCGCTCGTGTTCAAGAACCGGATCGGTACGGCGCTCGTGATCCTCGGGCTGGCACTCGCGCTGGCGTTCGTCTATGCGCCCCAGGGTCGGTTGTGGAACGCGCGCCTGCTCCCCTTCTGGTATCTGGTCCTCTACTTCCTTGCGGCGATGGGCGTCGGCGAGGTCGTCCGCGCGATGGCCCACGTGTTCGCCTCCCGACCCGACCGTCCCGTGCGGAGCATCAACTGGCTCGCCGCACCGGTCGTCCTGTTGGTGCTCATGGTGTTCCTCGGCGGGCAGCTCAGGAATCTTCCGGGCGGGCGCGACAACGCCGATGGCTCCTACCGACTCAATGGGTCTGTCGGCGTCCCCGGCGTCTTCAGCATCGACGTGCCCGAGGCCCTCACCGTCGACGTGACCGGGCGCAACTTCGTCACCGGCTGGGCGGAGTGGAACTACCTCGGGTACGAGCGCAAGCCTGCCTATCCCGAGTATCGAGACATCGTCTCGACCATGGCCGACGTCGGGCAGACACGCGGCTGCGGCATGTCGCTCTGGGAGTACAGCCCGGACCTCAACGACTACGGCACGCCGATGGCCCTGATGCTCCTGCCCCACTGGACCGACGGATGCATCGGCTCGATGGAGGGTCTGTACTTCGAGGCCTCGTCGACCACGCCCTTCCACTTCCTGATGCAGTCGGAGCTGTCGGCCACGCCGTCTCGGGCGCAGCGCGACCTGCCCTATCGCGAGCTCGACCTGGACGCTGGTGTCGATCATCTCCAGCTCATGGGCGTCCGCTACTACATGGCGCGGAGCGCCGAGGCCAACACGGCCGCTCGCTCGCATCCCGATCTGACAGAGGTCGCGGTGTCCGGGCCGTGGGTGGTCTACGAGGTCGCCGACGCACCCACGGTGGAGGCGCTCTCGTTCGAGCCGGCCGTGACCACGTCGGGTGAAGGTCAGGACGAGTGGCTGTGCAGCGGCGAGGACGAGGCCGATCGCTGCACGGGCCCGGCGCTCGACTGGTTCCAGGACTCGTCGACCTGGGATGTCGCCCTCGCCGCGACCGGTCCGAGTGGGTGGCAACGGGTCGACGAGGGCGAGACACCCGAGTCCCGTCCGGTGGCGCCGGCCGTGGTCGACGACGTCGCGGTCGGCCGAGACGGCATCTCCTTCACCGTCGACCAGGTCGGTACGCCGGTGCTCGTGAAGCAGTCGTACTTCCCCAACTGGGAGGTGTCGGGCGCCGAGGGGCCGTACCGGGTCGCACCCAACCTGATGGTCGTGGTTCCGACCGACACCGATGTCTCGATGACCTACGGGCGCACCGGCATCGATTACCTCGCGTACCTCCTGGGCCTCGGCGGCATCGCCCTTGCCGTGCTGCTCTGGCGGTCGGGTCCTGTCGCCGTGCGTCGCCTCCGCGTGGCCGACTTGTCGAGCGACTTGTCGAGCGAGTCGGCCAGGTCCCAGTCGGTCGAGGAGTAGTCAGCTCTCCCGGCGGACGGCGTCGCCGGTCTGGACGGCCCAGAGCGCGGCATAGGGACCTTCGCGGTTGACGAGCTCGTCGTGCGTACCCCGCTCGACGATCCGACCGCGGTCGAGAACGTGGATCACGTCGGCGTTGCGGACCGTCGAGAGCCGATGGGCGATGACGAGCGTGGTCCGGTCGGCCGAGATGCGGTCGAGGGACCGTTGGATCGCGGCCTCGGTCTCGTTGTCGACCGCCGACGTTGCCTCGTCGAGCAGCAGGATCACGGGATCCTTGAGGATCGCCCGAGCAATCGAGATGCGTTGGCGCTGACCCCCGGACAGCTTCTGGCCTCGCTCGCCGACGATTGTGTCGTAGCGGTCCGGCAGGGTCGTCACGAACTCGTGGACCTCGGCGACCGTCGCCGCTGCGACCACGTCCTCGAGGCTCGCGTCCGGGCGCCCGTAGGCGATGTTCTCGCGCACCGTGCCGTGGAACAGATAGACGTCCTGGCTGACCAGGCCGGTCGACCGCCGGAGGTCGCCGAGGTCGAGATCGCGCACGTCATGGCCGTCGATCGTCACCCGGCCGGCATCCGGATCGTAGAAGCGGAGCAGGAGTCGGACGAGCGTGCTCTTGCCGGAACCGGTCGGCCCGACGACGGCGGTCGTGCTGCCGGCGACGAGGTCGATCCGGACGGACTCCAGGGCGTTTCCGGCATCGTCGTACGCGAAGGTCACGTCGTCGAAGACCACATGGCCTTCGCCCTTGGTCAGCGTGAGGTGTTCTGGGCCACCGACGATGGTCGGCTCGGTGTCGACCACGTCGAGGATCCGATTCGTCGATGCCATGGCGCGCTGGTACTGGTCGAAGGTCTCGCCCAGGCGGGTGAGCGGCCACAGGAGTCGTTGGCTCAGGAACAGGAGCACGCTGTACTGGCCGACGGAGAGCGTGCCGGCCCCGCCGGACGCCGAACGAACGGCCTCGAATCCGCCCCAGATCATGGTCCCGGTGAAGCCCACCAGGATCGCCATGCGGATCAGCGGGGTGAACGCCGACGAGAGGGAGATCGCTCGGCGGTTGGTCTCGCGGTACCGATCGGATTCCCTGGCGATGCGCGCCGTCTCGCGATCCTCGGCCGTGAAGCTCTTGACCGTCGAGATGCCGAGGATGTTGTTGGCGAGTTGCCCGTTGAGGAAGCCGGCCTGACCGCGGACTGCCTCGTAGCGTGGTTCGAGCTTGCGCTGGAACCAGAACGAGCCGTAGAGGATCACCGGCATCGGTGCGATCGCGAGAATGGCGACGATCGGGTCCAGGAGCACGAACACCGCACCGACGGCGAGGACGGTGGTGAGCACCTGGATGATCTCGTTCGCGCCGATGTCGAGGAATCGCTCCAGCTGGTTGACGTCGTCGTTCAGCACCGCCATCAGGTCGCCGGTGGCTCGCTCCTGGAACCAGGCATGTTCCAGTTCCTGGACGTGGCCGTACGCCTCGACCCGTAGGTCGTGCTGGAGGTCCTGTGCGAGGTTCCGCCACGCGACGCGGTGGAGGAACTCGAAGAGTGACTCGAACGCCCACACGACGAAGGTGATGATCGCGATGCCGACGATCTGCGATCGCTGGGTCGTGAAGCCGAGACCGTCCAGCATCGCGTCGCCGTCGTTGGCCACCACGTCGACCGCGAGGCCGATCAGCAACGGCGGTGCGAGGTCGAAGAGCTTGTTGAGCACCGAGTGGAGCGTGGCCCAGCCGACTCGGCGGCGGTAGGGATGCGCGTATCGCCACAGTCGACGCAGCGCTGCCGTCCGCCGAGGGGCGGGAGCGGCGGTCGGCTCGGTCATGTCGACGAGTCTGCCGGTGCCGTCAGCAGTCCGGGTCCTGGAATATCCGGTCGGTGTCGCAGAAGCCGTCGGACGGGTCCGTGTCGAACTCGATGTCGTCGACGACCGCGACGATGAGGACGATGAAGGCAACGCCGGCCAGCGCCCCGAACACGCCGGTGATGATGCCGGCCATGGCCTGACCTCCGTTGCCGGTTCCTGCCATCTCCTTCGCTCGCGAGCGTCCGATGATGCCGAACACCACGGCAAGGATCCCCATGACGATGCCGACGCCGAACGTCCAGAACAACAACATGCTGAGGATGCCCAGCACCAGCGCCGCCGTGGCGAAGCCGTTCGACGCCCGCGGCGCCCCGTAGACCTGCGCCTGGCCGTACGCGTGGGCGTCGTGGACGCCGGGCGACGGCATGCCCGGAGGGGGCGGTGTCGGAGTCGGCGTCGGCGTCGGCGGGGCAGGGGTCGCCGGTTGCGGCGGATACCAATTGCCGTCCGAAGCCTTCCAGTAGCCCGGTCCGGGTGGCACCTCACCGGGCAGTGGTGGCGGGCCGGATGGATGGTCGCTCATGGCTGCACTCCACTCTGAGAAAACTGGCGGGCATCGTACAACGGCACACCGATCGAGCGAGTAGCCGGAGACCAGCACCGACCCGACAGCCGGAACGATCATCATGCACTCCCAGCGTCGGTCGGCCGGACGCTCCGGCCTGTTTGCGTGGAGGGCCCGGCGACGACCACGCTCTTGCCGTGGCCGACATCGACGCCGTCTTCAAGGCATACGACATCCGCGGGACGACACCTGACCAGTTGGACGCCGCGTTGGTGCGCGGCATCGGGGTGGCGTTCGCCCGCTACGTGAAGACCCAGCCATACCCTCACGACCGCGTGCTGGTCGCCCGCGACATGCGCGAGTCGGGCGTCGCGCTCGTCGAAGCGTTCTGCGACGGCGTCACGGCCGAGGGTCTCGACGTGACCCGCCTCGGGCTCGCGTCGACCGACCTCCTGTACTTCGCGTCGGGATCGCTCGATGCCCCTGGGGCCATGTTCACGGCCAGTCACAACCCTGCGCAGTACAACGGCATCAAGATGACGCTTGCCGGCGCACGACCCATCGGGTCCGACACCGGCCTCGACGAGATGAAGAAGATCGTGCTGGCCGGCGATCTCGAATCGTCCGGTCCTCGCGGGGTCGTCTCCGACGACGATCTCCGCGCCGCCTTCGCCGACCACGTCCGAGGGTTCGTCGACACCAGCGCGCTGGTGCCCATGAAGGTCATCGCCGACACTGCCAACGGAATGGGCGGACTCGTCGTGCCGCTCGTCTTCGACCCGCTCCCCGTCGACGTCGAGGTCATGTACGGCGAGCTCGACGGAAACTTCCCGAACCATCCGGCGGATCCGCTCAACACCGACAACCTCGTCGACCTCCAGGCGCGAGTCCTCGAGACCGGTGCCGACCTCGGTCTGGCGTTCGACGGTGACGCCGACCGGGTGTTCCTCGGCGAGGATCTCGGGCACCCGGTCTCCGGATCGACCACCACCGCGATCGTTGCCAAGGGCGTGCTCGACAAGAACCCGGGCGCCACGATCCTGCACAACCTGATCTGCTCGAAGTCGGTTCCGGAGGTGGTGCGCGAGAACGGAGGTACCCCCGTCCGCACCCGTGTCGGTCACAGCTTCATCAAGGCCACGATGGCCGAGACCGGCGCGGCCTTCGGTGGCGAACACTCGGCGCACTACTACTTCCGCGACAACTGGCGAGCAGACAGCGGCGCGATCGCCGCGCTCGTCGTGCTCGAACAGCTGAGCCTCAGCGGGCAGAAGCTGTCGGAGCTGCGCAAGCCGTTCGAGCGCTACTCGGCGTCGGGCGAGATCAACACCGAGGTCGACGACACGACCGCAGTGATCGATCGTGTCGCTGCGGCCTACGCGGACCACGACCAGGACCGCATCGACGGCCTCACCGTCGACGCCGGCGATTGGTGGTTCAATCTGCGTCCGAGCAACACCGAACCGTTGCTGCGGCTCAACCTCGAAGCAGCCACGCCGGAGCAGTGCGCCGCCAAGGTCGCCGAAGTCCGGTCCCACTTCCACTGAATCCGTCCCCGTGAAAGGGTGAGCGCCATGGCACTCGATCAACTGCTCCTCGACATCCTCGCCTGCCCGGAGGACAAGGGGCCGCTCTACTACTTCGAAGACGAGAACGTCCTGCTCAACCCGCGCCTGAAGCGCACCTACGAGATCCGCGACGACATCCCGATCATGTTGATCGACGAGGCGACCTCGATCGATCAGGCCGAGGTCGACCGCCTCGTGGACAAGGCCGAGTCCGAGGGGATCTCGCCCACCTTCGACGCCGGCTGATCGCCGGGATGCCCTCGCCGCTGCCCGACGGGCCCATCGACACCCTCGGGTTCCTCGACGCGGTCCTCGCCATGCCCGACCAGATCGAGCAGGCCCTGGCGGCCGGTCCGATCGCGGGACTGCCGCCGGCAACCGACGTCGAGCACGTGATCGTGTCTGCTGGCGCAGGCCTTGCGCCGCTCGGCGACCTCGTCGCGGTGCTCGCGGCACCGGTCGCCTCGGTGCCGATCCTGTCTGCGGCGGGTCCGTTCCCCGCGTACGTCGGGCCACGGTCGCTCGTCCTCGCCGTCGGTGACGAGATCCCCGACGAGCGCGATGCGACGTCCGCCTCGGCGACCGGTGCCGGCGTGGTGTCGATCCCCGTCGACCATCCCGCCTTCCTGCAGCGCACCGGCATCGCCGGCGCGCTGGTGTCGGTCCTCCGGGCGCTCGAACAACTCGGTCACCACGCCGAGGTCGAAGCGTCGGCCATGGCTGCCGTCGACCAGCTCTCACGCCGCCGCGACGAGCTCACCGGCGCCGACGATCCGGCCCGGCGACTCGCTCGCCGAGTCGGTCGCACACTGCCGCTCGTCCACGGCGGTGACCCGCTCACCGGCGCAGCTGCGTCTCGTTGGAAGCAGCAGGTCAATCTCGGTGCCAAGGCGGCCTCGTTCGCCAACGCGCTCCCGCAGCTGGGCGAGGACGAGCTCGCCGGCTGGGGCCAACACGGCGACATGACCCGCCAGGTGTTCTCGCTGATCGCGCTCCGCCACGACCACGAACCTGCGGGCACCGAACAGCGCATGGCGCGCGCCTACGACCTGATGGACGAGGTCGTCCACGAACGCCACGTGGTCGATGCCGAGGGCGACGGCGTCCTCGCCCAGGTCCTCGATCTCGTCTTCTACGGCGACGTCTTCAGCCACCACCTCGCGCAGGAACTCGAGATCGACCCCGGCCCCGTGGCGGTATGGTCGGAGGCATGAGTCTTCTCGATCCGAGGCACCGCATCTCCATCGAGTTCTGCGTCCCCTGAAACTATGTTCCGAGAGCCGTCGGTCTGACGGACGAACTGTTGAACGGATGGGCGCCGATCATCGAGACCATCGAGATGATCCCCGCCGACAAGGGTCGCTTCGAGGTCACCCTCGATGGTGAGCTGATCTTCTCGAAGGCGTCGCTGGGACGCCATGCCGTACCCGGCGAGGTCGTCGCGACGGCCCGCGAGAAGATGGGCCCCGAGATCCCCCGAGACTGACCATTCACCAACCCACGCCACCCA
The DNA here is from genome assembly GCA_037968675.1 of Acidimicrobiales bacterium. GTDB lineage: Bacteria > Actinomycetota > Acidimicrobiia > Acidimicrobiales > Salinilacustritrichaceae > Salinilacustrithrix. Next base: position 43,110 of record JBBKVY010000242.1, read on the forward strand.
CCACACCTCCCCAAACCTCGTTCTGGTGGGTGTTGGCGCCACCTGGTGGTGTCGATCGACCACCAGAACGGTGTGTCTCCGGTTCTGGTGAGTCGTCCGGTCATCTGGTGGTGTCGATCGCTGACCAGAATCAGGGGTTCCACGGTGCCCGCGTGGGCCGGTGCAGTGTGGGCTGGTGGTCGGGTGTCCGAAACAGGGCGAGCATCACCTGACGCACGGCGTCTCGGTCGTGCCACACGTCGTGGGCCCACCACACCACGACGGAGTACCCCATCTCGAGCATTCGGGCGTACCGCTCGGCGTCGTTCTCCCGCTCCGACAGCGACATGTGGCCGAAACCGTTGATCTCGACGACCAGAGGCCAGGTCGTCAGCCGGAAGTCGACGATGCGTGTCTTGCGTTCCCCGTCGACGCAGACCTGGCGGTCGAGGGCCGCGCGGACGGTGGCCGGCACGACCTCCTCGAATCGTTCCTCGAGCCCGCTGCCGGCTGGTTGGTAGTCCGGCGGTCGGTCGGCCAGCAGGGCGCGGAGCACGACGATGCCCGATCGGCCGCGACCACCGGATCTCGCGGCGAGTCGGTGGATCGCGGGGCCGTCGATGAGGTCATCGCGCCACGCTTGATCGAGGGTGCGTTGCATGCGGGCCAGCGCCAGATCGTGCCCGACTCGGTGCGTCCACATGCCCGCCAGCCACAGGATGATCTCCTCCGGACGACAGACCGGGAGGTCCGACAGCGTCGTGCGTGCCGTGTCATCGATGCACCGCAGGGTGTGGATCTGCGCCAGCCTCGGACCCTTGCCGACGGCGCCGCGGGTGATTGCGACGTGCGCCGGCGTCACCCGGAACGGCCCGAACCCCCAGAGTGCGGCTGCCGTCTTGCCCCACAGGAGGCCATCAGGGCCGGCGTCGAGCACGGCGTGCATGAGACCCTGCTCGATCGTGGGGATCGTCGCTCGATGCCGTCGCACCCTCGCCCCGAGGCGTTCCAATTCGGGGTGCCGGTAGACCCTTCGACGTGCGGCTGCACACGGCGCCGTCGCTGCGACCTGACGGTCGGCGACGAGACCGTGTTGGCGATGGAGGAGATGGAAAATTTCGTCGGGAAGCACGGGTGCCCTCTCGGAACAGTGGCGAAGGCACCTGGCGTGCGAGCGGTCTGCATCGACGCGTCGATCGACCCACTTCGGACCGTATCCACGTCCTCTGACGGGAACCGGAAGGCCGTTCTGGTGAGTCCTCCGGTCATGTCGTGGTGTTGATCGCTCACCAGAACGGAGAGGGGTGGATTCTGGTGGGTTGTCCGGTCATGTCATGGTGTCGATCGCTCACCAGAACGGGTGGGGTGGCGGGG
>JBBKVY010000243.1:0-6140 GCA_037968675.1 Acidimicrobiales bacterium
GGCCGCACCTGCTACGACTTCGAGGTCGGCACCGACGACGACGACGTCCCGTTCGAACTCAAGCTCGACATGGCCCGCCAGTGCTGGGACGAAGCCCGCCACTGCGAGATCAGCGTGAAGCTGTCCGACTGGATGGGCACGGAGATCGGCGAGTTCTCCGAGAACGCCTTCTTGTTCCAGGCCGCCTGCAACCCCGACCCCGTCCTGCGCCTCACCGGCGTCAATCGAGCGCTCGAGGGTCTGGCCATCGACGTGTTCAACACCATGCGCGAGTTCGGCGACCTCGCCGGCGATCCGGTGCTCGAGTTCTGCGAGGACTGGATGCTGGCCGACGAGGTGACCCACGTGAAGATGGGTTCCGACTGGCTCCGCAAGATGACCGTCAACGACAAGGAACGTCAGAAGAAGGCGCTCGAGTTCCAGAAGGTCGTCGACAAACTGTTCTCATTCGGTGGCTTCCGCGGCGAAGAGGACGACAACCCCGTCCAACTCGCCCGCCGCTTCCGCGAGCTCGCCGGCTTCGACGACGAGGAGATGGAAGAGATCGCCGAGCTGTCGCGTGAGGCCCGCGCCGAGGTGGAGGAGCGCAGCCGCCTCGCTCGCGAAGCGAACGCCCAGACCGGAGTCTGAACGTGACGACCACCGTGTCACCGTCGACCTTCTCCATGGTCGACTACGACGCTGACGTCATCGCGTCGCTCGTCGACCAGCTCGCGGCGGCCGTCGGTCTCGACGGCGTCGACATCGAGATCGAGGTCGACGAGACGGTCCCGCTCGGGCGCAGCCGCCTCGAGTCGGTCGACCCGGTCCACATCTGGGCCGAGTCGGGGGCGCTCGAGGACGCCAAGAAGTTCCGTCAGTTCAGCGAGGCCAACGCCACCGACATGCTCGGCCGGCACCTGCTGCGAGCCAAGGACCGGCGCAGCGACGCATTCGGCGACCCGGCCGACGACGGTGACCTGTCGCAGGAGCACCGGACTGCGTGGGACATCTACACGGTTGGCCGGCTGGTCCGCCTCGGCTACGTAGCCAACCGCCAGCGGTGGATCTACGACTTCCGCAACCGCCACGGCTTCACCGATGTCACCGACCGCATCTTCGACGAGCTGTGGAACGGCACCGATCTCACCTGGGCCCAGATCGCCGAGCGCAGCGACGAGGCCTCGGCGTCGAACCCCGGGAAGCTCAACCGCAAGCCCGCTTGATCCAGACCGAGCGGCTGCTGCTCCGGCAGTGGACCGACGCCGACCGCGAACCGTTCGCGGCGCTCAATGCCGATCCGATCGTGATGGAGCACTTCCCCAAAACGTTGTCGCGTGCCGAGTCCGATGCGTTCGTCGACCGTCACACAGCGATCATCGAGGAGCGTGGCTGGGGGCTCTGGGCGGTGGAGGTCCACGAGACCAGGACGTTCATCGGCTTCACAGGATTGGCCGTCCCCGTGTTCGATGCCGACTTCGTCCCGTGCGTCGAGATCGGATGGCGCCTTGCCGCCCACTCCTGGGGCAATGGCTACGCGACAGAAGCCGCGACTGCTGTCCTCGCCGACGCGTTCGACGAGCTCGGCCTCGCCGACGTCGTCTCGTTCACCTTCGTCGGCAACGACCGATCGCGCCGGGTCATGGAGAGGATCGGGCTCACCGAACGCCTCGAGTTCGACCACCCGAACCTCCCGGGCAGCCGCATCGAACGACACGTGCTCTACGGGCTGTCGACAGAAAACCGATCGACGTGAGCATGCGCTGGTCGTAGCGTGCCGGACATGAAGAAGTAGCTCGACGTACCCATCTGCCCGTCCGGCCACCGTGTGGCCCGATCAACGAGCGACGGCCACCCTGAGGAGACGCGATGTCTACACGCAAGAAGAAGTCGTCCGGCCGGACGACCGCCAAGGGCACGAAGCCAGACGAGAAGAAGACCGCGACCCAGCGCCCCGGCCCCGAGCTCCCGAACGGGCCGCAGCAGGCAGAACTGCTCGGCAAGGTCGGGAAGTCGAAGCAGCGGGCCTTCCGGCCGATCTCGCACAACCGCGGGAACCGCTGATCCCGTGACCGAGGTCGAACTCGGACAGACCTAGAGCAGCGCGGCGAGGAGGTTGGAGAACACGAGCGCCACCACGCCGACGAGCAGGATCCAGACGCCGATGCGCACGGTGAGCGACCGCTTCCGGTACGACGCTTCGGGATGGTGGTCGGTGGGCGGCGTGTAGCGGGGCACGGCTCGACCGTACCGGGCGCGACGCCCCAACGGTCAGGTCAGCGGGCTGTCGTGACGAGGCTCGTACAGCATCATCTCGACACCACCGGGCAGCGCGATGCTCGCCGTGACGCCGAACCCCTCGTCCGTCGGGTCGCCGGTGATCTCGATGCCCTTGCCTCCGAGCTCGTCGATCGTGGCATCGAGGTCGTCACACATGAGCGAGATCTGGTGGCCGGCGCCACCGGCCGCGAAGCCCGGGCCTTCGGCCGGGTGGACGCCCATCTCCGCTGGCGGGAGGGCGAAGATCAGCCACCCGCCACCGGCGTCGACGTGCTCCCAACCGAAGACGTCACGCAGGGTCGCACGCAGCGCCTCCGGCTCGGTGGTGTACAGCAGCGTGTGGATCCCGATGATCGCCATGCCAGCATCGTGACACCGCTCGTCGGGTGGTGTCTCGCTGATCCCATACGCCGGAACATCGTGGCGAGACCTCGGTCTCACGCCAGGTCGTGGGCGGACACACCTTCGAGGAGATCGATCGCGGGGGGTGACGCCAGCAGGCCGTTGCAGGCCTGGGCCATCTCGACCATGTCGGCCGAGTCGAAGTGTGCGGCCTGGGCGTCGGGCGACGCCCACTTCTGGATGATCACGTAGCGATCGGCCTTGGTGAACGAACGCGTCAGGTCGACGTTGCGACAGCCCGCATGACCGCGGGTCAACACGACGTACTTTGCGAGGACCGGCAGCAGGTGGTCGGCATCGGTGGTCTCGAACACCATGGTCACGATCGTGGTCTCGACCTCGTCAGCCATCGTCTGCTCCATCCTCGCGTTCGACCGGTTCGGGGACTTCGGCCCCTCTGACCCCTTGACCTCCTGCGTACTGTGAAGGCAAGCGACGGACATGGTACGGGCGCGAGGAGGCCCGAGAGGAGGTCGGCAGGTGCCTGACGATCGTGGCAGCCGAGAAGACGAGGATCTCGTCCGCCTCTACCTTCGCGACATCGGCCGTTATCCACTCCTGACCAAGGAGGACGAGGTGCGGTTGGCGCAGCGGGTCGAGGCCGGAAGCGCGGCAGCGAAACGCATCGCATCGGGCGACGTCTCCGATCCTCGCGAACGAGCGACCCTCCGCCGCACGGTACGTCGAGGCGAGACCGCCCATCGCCAGTTCGTGCTCGCCAACCTGCGGCTCGTGGTGTCGATCGCGAAGCGCTATCAGGCAAGCGGCCTCCCCCTGCTCGACCTGGTGCAGGAGGGCAACCTCGGTTTGATGCATGCCGTCGAGAAGTTCGATTGGCGCAAGGGCTTCAAGTTCTCGACCTACGCCACCTGGTGGATCCGTCAGGCCATCACTCGCGGCATCGCCAACACCGGACGGACCATTCGCCTCCCCGTTCACGCCGGCGACATCGTCACCCAGGTCCAGAAGGCGCGTGGCCGGCTCGAGGCCCAGTACGGACGACCGGCCACCGTGGCCGAACTCTCCGTCGACCTCGACCTGCCGGAGAGGAAGGTGCTCGACGCCATCCGCTTCGGAGCCGAGCCGCTCTCGTTGTCGGAACCGCTGGGCGAGGACGGCGAGATGGAACGCGGCGACGTCGTCGAGGACACGTCGGCCCCGCTGCCGTTCGACGCTGTGGCGGCGTCGTTGCTCCGGGGTCACGTGGAGACGATGCTCGTGCACCTCGACGAGCGAGAGCGCGAGGTGCTTCGTCTCCGCTACGGCCTCGACCGCGGCGAGCCCCGAACGCTGGAGGCGGTGGGCGACCACTTCCACCTCACCCGAGAACGCGTCCGTCAGATCGAGGCCAAGGCAATGAGCAAGCTCCGCCACCCCAGCCTCGAGTGCGAGGCGCGCGACCTGTTGGCGGTCTGATCAGCCCGCGATGGGCACCAGGCGCAGGGATCCGTAGAGCACGGGTTCGCGTCGCAGGTCGAGGTAGTGCGCGGTCTCCGGCGCGCTGGCGAGCGCGGCGGGGACGAGGCGAGCCAGCAGGAGGCCGTCGAGGTCTTCACGCAGCCACCGCCGGACCTCAGCGGCGTCCGTGCCGGTCATGCCGAAGAACGGGAGATCGTCCGGAGTGCGCTGGATCAGGGCGACGACCGCGTCCTCGGCGTCCGCACGATCGGCCAGGAGCTCCGACGACGGTCGGTGTGCAGCGATCAGTTGCCCGGGCCCGTCGTCGGTCTCGGCCTGCGCCCAACCGAGGTCGACGACGAGGTCGGCGGCGACCGGTCCGCTCGGCGTGACACGACGGTCGCCGAAGGCGCGCCGGTAGCGCTCGGGCCCGACGACGTCGAGGCCGGCGCCCTCGAGATACGACAGCAGACCGACCTCGACGAAGAAGTTGTCGAACTCGCCGGAGATCGTGACCCGGTACGTCGATCCCGGGTCGAGGCGGTCGAGCGCCCCGTCGCCGAGCGCCCGGACGTAGGTCGGCTGCGCCAGCGTCAGGCTGCGGTGGGGTTCGCCGACCGAGGCCCCGCCCACGACGAGGAGCGCCACCACCGCCAGCGCGACACCGATGGGAGCGAGCAGTCGAGCAGCGCGGTCCGAGGTGGCATGCACGAGATCGATCACCTCGAGCCCCACGGTGACGAGCGCTGCCCCCCAGAGCACCGCCGTGAGGGGCCAGAGCCACAGGTGATTGTGCAACGCAAGGAGGCTGAGGTACTCGCCAGGAAACCGAGCGGCCAGGAGTGCACCGATCACCGTGGCCGCGCCGGTGGACGCGACGGCAAGGCCGAGCGCCGGGTGTGTGCGCCGCCGACGGATCCCGCCTGCGACACCGACGAGGACCACGGCGGCCGCCCCCACCCACTGCTGCGGCGTGGCGGCGACGACGAGCTCGGACGGATGGGCGCCCGCCATCGCCCACACCGGGCGGAACGACAAAGCGCGCACGACGATGTCGGCGGCCGTACCCAACCCGATGGCTTCGCTCGCGAGGTCGGCGCGTGCACCGAGCACTGCCCGCACGTTGCCACCCTGGTTCGTGACGATGTCGATCAGCGGGCCGACCCAGCACAGCACCAGGAGCCCCGCGCCCAGAAAGAAGGGTCGCGGTCGAAGCGGTGGTCGGTCGGCCGCGCGGAGCCGGCGGAGGAGGACCGCCGCCGCCACGACGCCGGCCGCGACCACGACCGGACCGACCGCAGTGAGGTGCGCCTGAGCCGACCAACTCCCGGCCACGATCGCCACCGTGCCGGCCCATCGGACCCGCTGGTGCCAGGCCACCACCGCGAGGAGGTACGCGCCCAACGGCATCACGATCGCGTGCACGTTGAACGGCGTCACCGGCACCTCGCCGCGCAGGGACCACGTGAGCAGGGATGCAACCACGGCGGTGAATCCCAGCAGCGCCGTGCCGCCGATCTTGCGGGCCAGGATCAGTGTCGTCGTCGTGGCCGCCGCCCACGTCAGTGCGGCTGCGACCAGTGATGCCTGTCCGACAGCGAGACCCCGGACCCAGGCGCCGACCCACCACAGCTCGAGCGGACCTGGGTGGTGGACCGGTCGGTCGGTCTGCTCGCCCACGGCGCTCGGCATGCCCAGCAGTGGCATGTCGGCGCTGACCAGGTCACGCCCCCGCATCTCGATCGTCGCGTCGTCGCCCACCGGCAACCAGCCCGGCGCGATGGCGGCCACGGAAGCCGCGAGAGGGAGGAGCGCCAGCAGCACGAAGAGCGCGGCCAGGCGTGCACGGCGGACGATCACGTCAGCGTAGGTGGCGGAGGTGGACGGGAATCGAACCCGCCGCACGGGGATCGCCCGTGCCAACCGCTTTGAAGGCGGCGGAGCCCACCAGGTACTCGGACACCTCCCGGGGGATCACGGACCCTACCGGTGGGGTTCGAGAACCGACGGCTCAGGGACGACGCGTACGCTGCGCCAGCATGAAGAAGCGCATCCTCGTCATCGCCCTCATCGTCCTGCCA
>JBBKVY010000244.1:0-10552 GCA_037968675.1 Acidimicrobiales bacterium
AGGGCCACGCCGGCGAGCGGCGCGAACACCATGACGGTGAGTCCCCAGTCCTGGATGAAATCCATGTACGTGTCCCTGATCCCTTAGATGACGATGATGAACGTGCCGGCGAGCACGACGCTCGCGACGAACAAGATGGCGGCGTACTGCTGGACCTTGCCGGTCTGCATCTGCCGGAAGACCTCGCCGCCACCCTCGGCGGTGACGCCAGAGCCGTCGACGATGCCGTCGACCAACTTCTGGTCGATGGTGTTGTAGACGAACTGGCCACCGACGACGGCGCTCTTGCCGACGCCGTCGACCGCACCGTCGAGCACGTGCTTGTTGAACCAGTTGGCGCCCTTGGCGATGGGGCCCTTGATCCCACCGGCGATGATCCCGGTGTAGAGGTGGTCGAGGTAGTACTTCTCGACGAGGAACGTGTGCCCGGCCCGAGCGAGACGGGACCGCTGGGTGATCCCGTGCGGGCCGAGACCCTTGAAGAACCAGGCGTAGGCGAGCGCGATGCCCAGCAGGCCGACGAGGCTGGAGCCGACGGCGATCTGCCAGCTGAACTCGGGGTGGCTGAACGCACCCTCGACCGCGCCGAAGCTCGGGAAATAGGCGCCCTTGGGTTCGAACAGGTGCTCGAACCGGAGCGCGAGACCCTTGGGGATGAATGACAGGGCGCCGGTGTCGGGGAGGTTGGTGAACCCGGCGACGACGGCGAGCGTGGCGAGGATGTAGAGCGGCACCAGGATCCGGTTGCCCGACTCGTGCGGATCGCCATGGTGTTCGGCGTGGTCGCCATGGTCCATGGCATCTTCGAGCTCGTGCTCGTCGGCGTCGGCACGGCCCTGCTCGACCTCGTGATGACCGCCGCGGTACTCACCGAAGAAGGTGAGGTAGATGAGCCGGGTCATGTAGGCCGCGGTCATGAAGGCGCCGATGGTGCCGACGATCATGAACACCGAGTAACCACTGCCGAGCTGGTCGGCACCGGCGAGGATCTCGTCCTTCGACCAGAAGCCGGCCAGCGGGAAGATGCCGATGAGCGCGCCGGTGCAGATGAAGAACGTCCACGCGGTCTTGGGCATGAACCGGTACATGCCGCCCATGTCCTTCTTCATGTCGAAGCTGTGGACCGAGTGGGCCACCGAGCCGGCACCGAGGAACAGACCGGCCTTGAAGAACGCGTGGGTGAAGAGGTGGAACAGGGCGGCGGTCCAGGCCCCGACGCCGAGGGCCATGACCATGTAGCCGAGCTGGCTGATGGTCGAGTAGGCGAGCACCTTCTTGATGTCGGACTGGACGAAGGCCAGACCTGCGCCACCGAGCACGGTGACGCCGCCGACGACGGCCAGCGCGTTGACCGATGAGCCACCGATCACCAGGCCGTTCCAGAACACGCCGTACATGCGGGCGACCATGAACACGCCGGCCACGACCATGGTGGCGGCGTGGATGAGCGCGGAGACGGGGGTCGGACCGGCCATGGCGTCGGGCAGCCAGGTGTGGAGGATGAACTGACCCGACTTCGACATGACGGCGGCGAGAAGGCAGAGGCTCGACACCACCAAGGCGGTGTGGGTGATGGCGCCGTCGTTGGCCAGCGTGTTGATCTCGACGATGTCGAAGGTCTGGTCGGCGGCGAAGAAGAGGGTGATCATGCCCACCAGGAGACCGACGTCGCCGACGCGGTTGGTGAGGAATGCCTTGAGCGCGGCGTCGGAGTTGGGCTTCTCCTCCCACCAGTGGCCGATGAGCGCGAACGAACAGACCCCGACCAGCTCCCACATGGTGATGAGCTGCAGGGTGTTCTGCGCCATCACGAAGCCGAGCATCGCGGCCGAGAACAGGCTCAGGAAGGCGAAGTAGTGGGTGTAGCGACGGTCGCCGGCGACGTAGTCGGTGCTGAAGACGTGCACCAGGAGCGAGATCAGCGTGACGACGAACAGCATCATCACGGCCATGCCGTCGAGGAGCATGCCGGCCTCGAACTCGACGTCGCCGTTGGTCCACCACGTCCAGGTCTGGGTGACGGGGACGACCTCGAATTCTTCTGCGTGCTCCTCCTCACCTTCGGCGGCGGGAGCGTGCTCTTCGTCGCCCTCAGCGGCAGGCTCCTCGGAGTGGTCGTCCTCCTGGGCGGGAGCGGCGGACTCGCCCGGTGCGATCGGCGCCACGAGTGAGTGCTCTTCGGCGGGAGCGTCTTCGTCGGTGGTGCCCTCTTCGGCGTGACTGTCGGCCTCGGCCTCGGCTGCGTGCTCGGAGTCGGTGACGTAGGAGTTCCACTGGACGTTGGCGACGATGGCGAAGAGGAAGCAGGTACCGATGGCGGCGACGCCGATCCACGACGCGTGCTTCCCGAGGCGTTTGCCGATGGCGAGGGTGATCGCGAACGACGCCGCCATGATCAACGGGACCAGGTAGGCGTGCTCGAGGAACCAACCGGCCTCGACGGTCTCGGCAGCGAACGCTGCGTATCCGGTCACTGGGTCAGCCCTTCATCTGCGCGACGTCGTCGAGGTCGACGCTGTGGCGGTTCCGGTAGATGAGCAGGACGATGGCCAGGCCGACGCCGACCTCCGCCGCGGCGACGGCGATCACGAAGAGGGCGAACACCGAACCGGCGATCGTGCCGTTGTGGGCGCCGAAGGCGACCAGGTTGATGTTGACCGCGTTGAGGATCAACTCGATCGACATCAGCACGAGGATGGCGTTCTTCTTGGCGAGCACGCCGTACACGCCGGTCGAGAACAGGATCGCCGCGAGGATGAGGAACTGGTTGAGCATGACGTCGTCCATGGGTCCTCCTCAGTCCTTTCGAGCCAGCACGATTGCGCCGACCAGCGCGCCGAGCAGCAACACCGAGATGATCTCGAACGGCACCAGGTACTGCCCGAAGAGCGCGTCGGAGACCTGCTCGGTGTTGCCCACGATCTGGCTCTCGACGTTGCCGGGCTCCGCGCCGAGCGGGTCGTCGCCGTAGTAGTCGAGCAACGAGTACGCCATGACCCCGAACACCATCACGGCCGAGATCGCACCGAGCCACCAGTAGTCGTTGGTCAGGTTGACGTCTTCACCGAGCTTGGCCCGGGTGAGCATCACGCCGAAGAGCACGAGCACGACCACGGCGCCGATGTAGACGAGCACCTGGGTGGCGGCCACGAACTCCGACGCCAAGAGGATGAACTGGGCGCCGACGCCGGCCAGCACCAGTACGAGATACATGGCGGCGTGCACGACGTTCTTGACGGTCACGACGCGGATGGCCGAGACGGCCATCGCCGCGGCGATGACGTAGAAGAAGACGTTCTGCGCGAAACCATCAGCAGCGATGATCACGGCACGACCACCGTTCGGGGGGCCGGCGTCGGGAGCGCCAGCGAGCAGCCGGCAGCGAAACGACGCTCGGAAGGCGCCCTCGCGCCTGAGGCTGAGTGAGCCGTCAACGCGGAACCTTCCGGACCTTCTGCTCGGAGCCCGACTCGTAGGCCTCGAAGTCGGGGACGGTCTCCATCCACTCGCCGAGACGGTCCTTGTCGTGGAGCAGATCGGCGATGCGGGGCTCGGAGTACTCGAACTCGGGGCTCCAGAAGAGCGCGTCGAACGGGCAGACCTCGACGCAGATGCCGCAGTACATGCAGAGCGCGTAGTCGATGTCGAATCGGTCGAGCGCGGAGACGGTGCGGGGCTTGCCGCCAGGACGACGCGGCGGCGCCTTCTCCTTGTGGCCCTCGATGTAGATGCACCAGTCGGGGCAGCTGCGCGAGCAGAGCATGCAGACGGTGCAGTTCTCTTCCTTGAGCGCGATGACGCCGCGTGCCCGGGTGGGCGGCGGCTCCTTCTCGTTCGGGTACTGGACGGTGACGTTCGGCGAGATGAGCTGCTTGAACGTGACGGTCAGACCCTTGATGACGCCGGGGAGCTGCGGACGGAACTTCGAACCTGCAGCCATCAGAAGACCACCTTGAGGACGCCGGTGGCGAAGATGTTGACCAGCGCCAGCGGGATGAGGACCTTCCAGGCGAAACGCTGGAGCTGGTCCTCTCGGAAGCGGGGATAGGTGAAACGGACGAAGAAGATGATCCCGCCGAAGATCATGATCTTGGCGAACAGGACGATCGGCCCGACGACGTTCATGTAGTTGGCCGTGAGGTCGAGGCCGGGCACGTACCAGCCACCGAGGAAGAGGGTGGCGGCGATGGCCGAGAAGGCGCCGGCCGAGGCGAACTCGCCGATGAAGAAGAGCAGGAACCGCAGACCCGTGTACTCGGTCATGTAGCCGGCGACGAGCTCGGATTCGGCCACGGGCATGTCGAAGGGCGTCTGCCCGAGTTCGGCCTGCATGGCGATCATGAAGATCAACAACGCGAGGCCCTGGGTGAGGATGTATGGGTTGCCGATGCCGCCCCAGCCGAAGATCTCGCCCTCGGCCTGCGCGGCGACGATGCCTTGGAGGTCGAGGGTGCCGGCCTGGATGACCACGCCGACCACTGCGAGCACGAGCGGGAGTTCGTAGGCGATGAGCTGGCCGGCGGCGCGGAGGCCACCGAGGAGCGAGTACTTCGAGGCCGACGACCAGCCGGCGAGGATGATGCCGATGACCGAGATCGACGAGACGGCCATCACGAAGAAGATGCCGGTGCCGAACGTGCGGTTGTCGATGAACACCATGTCGGGGCCGAAGGGCACCGCGATGTAGGTGAGCAGCACCGTGCCGACCACGAGGTACGGCGCCAGCTTGAACAGCGTCTTGTCGGCCCGGTCGGGAACGATGTCTTCCTTCTGGAGCGACTTGCCGACCTCGGCGAGCAGCTGCAGCGAACCCTGGGGGCCCGCTTCCATCGGGCCGAGCCGGTTCTGCATCCACGAGATCATCTTGAACAGGTACGCCTGCACGAAGGCGCCGGCGGGCAGCAGCACGACGACGAGGATGCCCACCGAGCGCAGGACCGACTGCGACCAGTACGCGTCGAACGCGCCGGCGACGATGGGGAACACACTCACCGGTCGATGTCTCCGAGGATGAAGTAGAGCGAACCGAGGATCGTGATGATGTCGGGCACGTAGACGCCGCGGAGGAGCCATGGGACGATCGACACGTTGGAGAAGCTGGCGGTGCGGATCTTGACCCGGAACGGACCGAGGTCGCCCTTGGAGATGACGTAGTAGCCCATCTCGCCCAGCGGATTCTCGGTGGCGACGTAGGCCTCGCCCGCCGGCACCTTGATGATGCGGGGGACCTTGGCCATGATCGGCCCGGACGGCAGGTCGTCGAGGAGTTGCGTGACGATCTTCGCGGCCTCGCGAATCTCCTGGAGGCGGCACCATGTCCGGGCGTAGGAGTCGCCGTCGGTGTGGGTGATCACCTTGAAGTCGGCGTGCTTCCATGCCAGCGGCGACTCGCTGTCGCGCCGGAGGTCCCAGTCGACGCCGGACGCGCGGAGGTTGGCGCCGGACAGACCGTAGAGCTGCGCGAGCTCGGGCGGGATCACACCGATGCCGCGGGTACGGGCTTCGAAGATCTCGTTGCCCATGAGGAGATCGTCCATCTCGTCGCAGAAGGACGTCATCTTCTTCATGATCCGCTGCGTCTCGGCGATCCAGCCGGCCGGCGGGTCGTCCTTCACGCCGCCGATGCGGTCGAAGTTGGGATGGAAGCGGCCGCCCGTGAACCCCTCGATCTGGTTGAGCAGGTACTCACGATCACGGAACGCGTAGAACATCGGCGTCAAGGCGCCGATCTGCACGCCCATGTCGCCGACACCCATGATCAGGTGGGCGATACGGCCCATCTCGTGGAGGATCGTGCGGATGTACTGGGCCCGGGGCGGGGCCTCGACCTCCATCAACTCCTCGCAGGCGAGGATGAAGGGGACCTCGTTGGCGAAGCTGCCCAGCCAGTCGATGCGGTTGATCAGCGTGGTGACCTGCGGGTAGGTCCGCACCTCGACGAGCTTCTCGTAGCCCCGGTGCATGTAGCCCATGATCGGTTCGGCCCACAGGACCTGCTCGCCGTCGAGCCTGGCCACGATGCGGAGCGTGCCGTGCGTCGCGGGGTGCTGTGGCCCGATGTTCAGCGTCATGCCGTCGTCGGTCTCGAGCTCGATGTTGACGCGCGAGTCGGCCGCCTTGGCGGCGATGTACGCGATCTGGTCGGCCTCGGGGACCTCGTCGGTGACCGTCACGAGTCGACCTCCTCGGTCGCAGCGTCGTCGGTGTCCTCGGCGTCGTCGTCGCCCTCGTCGGGCATGGGCTCGACGTCGACGATGCCCGGCCACGGCTTCACGTGGCGGGCCAGCAGCGGGAAGTCCTTGCGCAGCGGGTTCCCCTCGAAGCCGGTGGGCAGGTAGAGCTTCTCGAGGTACGGGTGACCGGCGAAGCGGATCCCGAACATCTCGTGGATCTCGCGCTCGTGCCAGTTGGCGCCGGGGTAGATCGAGATCAGGGTCTCGAGATCGGCCGTGTCTGGGTCGGAAGGGTCGAAGTCCTTCGGATCCTGGACGTCGGTCTTGATGATGACGCCGAGGCTCTGCCGGGTGATGTCGACCAGGCGGGTGAAGACCTGGAAGCGGGTCTCGCCGCCGGCGTGACCCTGTTCGATCTCGCCCGGGTCGGCGACGGTGGTCACCGAGACGCCGGCGTCGGCCGTGGCGTCCTCGGACTTGCCGTAGGGCGAAGGCATCCAGTCGATGGCCGACAGGAACTCGAAGAACTTGAACCCGAGTTGGTCGCGGAGCTGCAGGTGGACCTGCTTCCACGAGCCGGCCGTCACCCGGAGGTAGAGCTGGCGGCCCGGGTCGATGTGCGACTCGACGATGGCGTCGCCCAGGAACTCGGTGATCTCGGCCAGCAGGCCCTCGCGCAGTGCGTCCGACGGCGTGTCTTCCTCGGCGGGGGTTCCCGAGTCCTCGGTCGCGGTGTCAGCTGACGACAATCGGATCACCTCGCCACTTGTCGGCCATGTCTTCGCCGGCGATCCGCTCCTGGAGCAGCACGATGCCCTCGAGCAGCGCCTCGGGCCGTGGCGGGCAACCGGGGACATAGACGTCGACGGGGATGACCTGGTCGACGCCCTTGGTCACCGAGTAACTGTCCCAGTAGGGCCCGCCACAGTTGGCGCACGAGCCCATCGAGATCACGTACTTCGGATCGGGCATCTGCTCCCACAGACGCCGGATCGACGGGACCATCTTGTCGGTGACGGTTCCCGAGATGCACAGCAGGTCGGACTGGCGCGGCGATGCCGGGAGCGGGATGACGCCGAGACGCATGACGTCGAAACGGGGTCCACCCATGACGGCAGCCATCTCGATGGCGCAGCAGGCAAGGCCCCACTGGTACATCCAGAGGGAGTACTTCCGCGAGATGTTGAGCAAGTTCGTGAGCGGCTTGGGTAGTTTGCCGCTCTCCACGAGACCCATCGGACGACTCCTACAGCCTGTGGTCTAGATCCAGCGAAGCACGCCTTTGCGCCACGCGTACACGAGGCCCAAGGCGAGAATGGCGATGAAGATGGTCATCTCGACGAGGCCGAACACCTGGTACGTCTCGAGCCTGGTGGCCCACGGGAAGATGAACACCGCCTCGACGTCGAACATGACGAACATCAAGGCGAAGATGTAGTACCTGACCTGGCTCTGCGACCAGCCGTCGCCCACTGGGTCGACACCTGATTCGTAGTTGAGATGCTTGCCTGGCTGGCGGCGGCTGGGACGTACCAGGGCGCCGAGGCCCAACACGCCGGCGATCAGCGCGACCGCGACGCCGACGAAGATGGCGACAGTGAGATAATTCCGGAGGAACTCCGACACGGCTGCAGACCCTACTGATCGGCGTAGAAGCGGGCCAAGATGGCCCCCGACCGTGCCGAGGGCGGGTTTTCCGTGCGTCGCGGTCGGATCGTCGGGGCGTCAGTAGACCCAGACCGGGGTGCCGACGGGAGCGAGGTCGGCCGACCAGATGAGGTCGATCACCGCGTTGTGCAGGCGGGTACAGCCGTGCGACGCCGGCTGACCGGGGATGCTCGACGACCCGTGCAGGGCGATCCCACGGTTGAAGTACTTGGGCCGGTACAGATCGCCCAGCGGCGCGCGGCGCACGCCGTCGATCTGGCGGGTGATGGTGAATCGACCCGGCGGGGTGCGCCAACCAGCGCGCCCGGACGAGGTGTTGAACACGTAGGTCTGGTCACCACGGACGAGGATCATCAGTTGACGATCGAGGTCCACCTCGATGTGATCGCCCACCTCGCGGGCCTGGACCGGGATGGCCGTCTCCATCGCCGCGAGCGTGGCCGGGCCGGCGACACCGTCGCGACCGATGCCCGACGACTTCTGGAACGCCATGACGGCCTGCGCGGTCAGCGACCCGTACTGGCCGTCGGCGACCGGGAGGTAGTACCCGAGTTCGGCGAGGCGCACCTGGAGCGCCTCGATCCGAGTGCCTTCGGCACCGAGGCGCAGGGTCTCCGGATCGGAGGCCGGGGGCGCAGTGGTCGGGGGCGCCATGGTGGCGGACGTCGTGGTGGGCGCAATCGTCGTCGTCGTGCTGGTGGTGGTGGTGGTCGGCGGAGGCTCGACGGTCGTGGGCGACGATGCCGAGGTGGCTGGTCCGGCAGCCGTGCTCGGCGCGGGCGTCGCCGTGGCGCTCGAGGCGTCCACGGTGTCGAGGGTGCGCACCGCCAGCGTCAACGCCACGATCACCGCGACGGAGGCCCCCACGGCGAGGCACAGCCCGACCAGGGACGTCCGTCCTCGATCACCGCACTGCAACGTCGCCATCACCTTGTCTGACGGCTGATTGCCGTCATCGGTACACCCCCAATACTATGAAATCGGTCACACACATCGGTTCCGGCGGTGCCGAACCCGGCCGGTACGGTGCCCCCGTGCCGACCGTGGGACCGACCAGATGAGTGTCGCGGACGCCATCCTCATCGCGGTGGCGGGTTTCCTGGCGGGCGGGGTCAACGCCGTCGCCGGCGGCGGCAGCCTCATCTCGTTCCCCGCGTTGGTGGCCATCGGCCTGCCGCCCCTCGACGCGAACGTGACCAACACCACTGCGGTCTGGCCCGGGTACCTCGGGAGTGCGGTCGCCTACCGCGAGGAGTTGGTGGCCCAGCGCGGACGGCTCCGAGCACTGGTCCTGACCGCCCTGGCCGGCGGGCTCGTTGGGTCGGTGGTCCTCCTCGCCGGCGACGACGCGGTCTTCGACACGGTCGTGCCGTTCCTCGTCCTCGCTGGTTCGATCCTCCTGGCACTCCAACCGCGCATCGCCGTGTTCGTGGCGGCGAGGAAGCCATCGGCGCGCAACGCCGGCGTACAGCTCCACGTCGCGATCTTCCTGGCCGCGGTCTACGGCGCGTACTTCGGTGGTGGCCTCGGCGTGATCCTGCTCGCGGTGCTGGGCATCTACGTGGCTGATCACCTCCAGCGCCTCAACGCCCTGAAGTCGGCGCTGTCGTTGTTGGTGAACACCGTGGCGCTCATCGCCTTCGCCCTGTTTGGTCCGGTCGACTGGCTGGCCGTCGCGATCGTCGCGCCCGCAAGCCTCCTCGGCGGCTATGTCGGGGCCAGGATGGCACGGCGGCTGTCACCCCAGGCCCTCCGCTCGACCGTCGTCGTCTTCGGCGTGGTCGTGGCGATCTGGCTCTTCCTCCGCTGACCCGCGACGCGGGACGCCACCGCCCGTCGTCTACCCGGTAGCTCCGAGCGTGACCGTGACGTCCAGATCGCGCCCGTCGCGTTCGAGGCCGACGGTGACGTCGGACCCCGGCGCTCGCTTGGTGATCTGGGCCCGGAGCTGGCTGCTGTCGGCAACCGCAGTCCCGTCGATGCTGACGAGGAGGTCACCTTCGCGTATGCCGGCGTCGGCCGCCGCTGACCCGGCGACCACGTCGGCGACCTGGGCGCCGCGAGCGCCATCGGCGCTGGCGGTCGTGGACACGCCGAGGAGGGCGAGCTGTGGGGTCTCACCGGCGACGATCTGGTCGGCGACGAGCTTGGCCACGTCGACGGTGATGGCGAAGCCGACCCCCTCGTTGCCACCGGACTCGGTGAAGATCACGTCGGAGAGTCCGATGACCTGACCGGAGGCATCGACCAGCGGCCCACCCGAGTTGCCCGGGTTGATCGCCGCATCGGTCTGGACCATGGCGACGTCGTTCACGATGCGGTCGACGGCGGAGACGACACCCGAGGTGACGGTCTGGTCGAACCCGAACGGGCTGCCCACGGCAACGGCGAGCTGACCGACCGCCGGCTCGGTGTCGGTGGCGAGCTCCGCGACCTGGAGCACGTCGTCGGCGGCGATCTGGACGACGGCGATGTCGGTGTCGGCGTGCGTGCCCAGCACCTGGCCACTGACGGTCGAGCCGTCGGCGAGACGGACGTCGACCGTCCGACTGTTGCCCACCACGTGGGCCACGGTGAGGATCAGGCCGCTCTCGTCGTAGACGACGCCCGAGCCGACGCCGGTACCGGTCTCGATCTGGACGACGGCCGGGGCGATCGTGGCAGCTGCGGCGGCCACCGGCTCGGCACCGTCGAGCACGGGGGTCGGGGCG
>JBBKVY010000245.1:0-7782 GCA_037968675.1 Acidimicrobiales bacterium
GTCGGGGTGGGAGGTGCCCCCGGGGCGCCTGGCTGCGCGGGGGTTTGCGGTCCGATGGGGGCTCGCACGACCTGGGTCAGGTCGGTTGAGGTGCTGGATCCGTACCCGGGTGCGCCCAGGTAGACGGTCGTGATGGTGTGGGTTCCCTCATCGAGGTCGGTTGTGGTGAAATCGGCGGTGCCATCGGCATCGAGAGGCGCCGAACCGATGACGGTGTCCCCGTCGATGAACTCGATCGTGCCGGTCGGGGTCGATTCGTCGTCGGCCTCGACGGTGGCGGTGAGTGTCACCGGCTCGCCGGTGGTGGTGGTCGTGTCGCTGGACTCCACGGTCGAGGTCGTGTCGGCGGGCTCGGTGCAGGCCGCTCGGGTGATCGTGTTGGTGTCCATCGTGACTGCGCCGTTGCGGGCGAGGGCCCGGCCGTCGAGCGTGGCCGCGGTGGTCAGGGTGATCGATGTCAGCGCCATGACGTTGCCGGTGAGGTCCGACGCGGTTCCGAGGGTGGCGGAACTGCCGATCTGCCAGTACACGTTGCATGCGTCGGCGCCGTTGATGAGAAGGACCGAGCTGCTCGACCCGGTGATCAGCGTGGTGCCGGTCTGGAACACGAAGACGGGATCGGTCAGACCCTGCCCGTCGAGGGTGAGCACCCCGGTGTTCCCGAAGGTGCCGTCTGCGGAGTCGTAGACGCCGGGCGCGAGCGACTGTCCGGCGAGGTCGGTGGCGATCTCGGTCGTGGGCCCGCGGCCGGCCGCGTCGTCATAGGCGGTGACGAGGTCGTCCTTTGCCTGCTGGGTCACTGCGTCGCCGGCGTGATCGGTGCCGGTCAGCGTCACCGATCCGAACCCGGTCTCGGTCTGGGTGGGAAAGGTCCCCACGTCGCCGGCGATGGTGGTTGGGCCGGTGTTGGTGATGCCGGATCCGGCGAGCACCGCGAAGTTGTCGGCGGTCCCGAGATCGATCCCGGGTGTCGCCGCCCGTGCGGGGGTCGCGTCCACCCATGGTGCGAGCAGCAGCGTGAGGGCCAGGGCGGAGCCGAGTAGGCGATGTTGACCTGGCCGCGGGCGCGGCATGGTCGGCAAGGCAGTGCGAGTAGACATGACAGTTCTCTCTTCTGATTCGTCGGAGAGAGGTCGCGTCAAGCCCTGCGGGGACGGCGCCGTTCGTCCCGACCAGGCGTGCCCCTCGGGGCTACACGGCAACATCGGCACGAAGCAGCCCGAACTTGAGATATCACGCTGCGCCCACGCAAGCCACCAGGACATCAGCCGATGAACCGGCGAGCACCCCCGTCGACGCCACGACGACCGGGCGCCGGGCATCTTCGGTGAACACGTGACGTCGGGGCCGACGCTGCGGACCCGCAAGCGCCGATCTCTGGGGTTCGCCGCCCAACCGATCGGATGATCCGTACGGGTGACATCGAGCGCCCCCCCGACCCGCACCCTCGGGACGCTGATCGGGTCCTCCTCATGACCAGCGACTGGTGGGGAGCTGATCGCAACGGGAATTCGATGCTTCAGGACTCGTCGGGCTCAGCTCTCGATCCGATGCAAAGCGCGAACGAACACCTGGCTGTCACGACGTTGCGGTTCCGATCTGGTGAAGTTCGATCGCGTTGCCGTCCGGGTCATCGATGAAGGTTTGGCGGTCGGGTCCGACGACCCGGCCATCCTCCACCTCCATGCCCTTCGCTCGGAGCTCACGGACGACGCCATCGACATCGTCCACCAAGATCGCGAAGTGTTGGCCCATGTTCGGTGGAACGTCGGCTTCGATCAGGTGGACCTGTGTCGCTCCGAGGTCGATCCATGCACCTCCGATGCCGAAGTCCGGCCGATCTGCTCGGACGGTCCCGCCCAGAACCTCCGTGTAGAACGCAATGCTCCGTTCCGGATCCGACACGTTGACCGAGACATGGTGCACAGCGAGAGGCTTCATGTGCCCAATTTGCCGTGGCGCCTACCGACGTCTGAGCTGTCCGCCGAGCATGTCCACCGTCCGCTGGTCCACCCATCGGAGGCTGCGCATCACCGCGAGACGCAACAAGCCCCGGCGACGATCCCGCTCGTGCCCCGGATGATCGACCTGGCTGTCGGTGAACGCCACGGACGTGTCCCCGAGCGCCGGTTCGGACCGCCGCTCCGTGCGCTCGGTGGGTCGGAGCGCGTTGGCGCTTCGCGGGGCCTCGAGCGTGTCCTCCGACCACGCGCTTGGACGGAGGATCGACGAGCGGCCGACGACCTCAGCCCCTATTGTCGTGTCGTGGTCGGCGTGTCGTCGACCGGAGGGGGAGTCCTGGCATGGCTGAGCATCCCAACGTCGCCATCGTCCGAAACGCGTACGAGTCGTTCTCCGCGGGAGATCTCGACGGGGCATTGGCCGACCTGGCTGACGACTGCGTGTTCCACTTCGGTGGCGACGGCCCCAACAGCGGTGACCACAAGGGTCGCGAGGCGATCACCGCCGCGCTGATCAAGAACTTCGAGCTCACCGCAGGCACCCAGGCGCTGGACATCAGGGGCATCTACGCCGACCACGAACACGCCGCCGTGGTCCTCCACGAGACGGCGAGCCGTCCCGACGGCGCGTCGATCGCGTTGGATGAGGTGCACATCCTTCGCCTTCGCGACGGCAAGGTGATCGATCTGTGGGATGTGCCCGAGGACGTCCAGGCGCACGACGACTTCTTCGACGGGAAGTAGCCGACCCTCGTCTCTGGCGAACGAGTGACACGGACTCGCTGCCGTCGCGCACGCACGAAGTAGTCCACCCAGATCGACGCGCCCGGCGGTGTCCCAGAAACGGATAGCCCGACGCTCCTGAGGCGATATGCGCGACCCCGAACGACGTCGTCGCCCATGTGGTCTCCGTCTGGCGGCGCCAGCGTGCGCGAGGCTGCTCACGGTGCTGCACGACTGGTCGATCGAGGAGCGGGAGTACCGCCGCCAGGAGGAGCGCCGGGGGCGCCGACACGCGTTCGAGTCACTCGACCCCGCCCGCACGGCGCTTGTCGTGATCGACCTCGTCGCCTTCTTCATCGACGAGAACGACTACGCCCGAGGCATCGTCCCCAGGGTCAACGAGTTGGCCGGCGCCTTGCGCCGAGCCCGTGGGACCGTCGCCTGGGTCGTACCGGCTCGGTGGGAACCGTCTGCGATGAAGGCCGAACTCCTCGGGCCGCAGATCGAGGAGCTCTACCGGAACTCTGGGGGAACGGGAACTCCCCGTGAGCGAGTGTGGACCGAGCTCGCCACTGACGACGACGACCTCTACGTGGAGAAGACCGCCTCGAGCGCCTTCTTCCCCGGGCGCTGCTCGCTCCACGAACTCCTCCAGGATCGCGGCATCGACACCGTGGTGGTCACCGGAACCCTGGCAAACGTCTGCTGTGAGGCAACAGCCAGAGACGCCAGCACCCTCGACTACCGCACGATCATGGTCGCCGACGCCAACGCCGCCCGCCGGGACCAGGACCTCAACGCATCGCTCTGCACGATCTACCGCTCTTACGGCGACGTTCGCTCGACTGCCGACGTGGTCGCGCTCATCGACCATGCGCAGGGCGCTCCTTGAGCCCATTGGTCCCTGCCGCCGGGTAGAGGACGCATCGAGAAGCGCCGTTCTGTGACGCCCGATGGGTGGGGGACGCGCTTAGGTGGCAGCTGATCTGTGCGCACTCCACCGGCACTTCGGGGCGATGGCCCGCGCCGACGTCGACGCGCGTTCGGGGACACCGGCGACCGGATTACACGCGACCTGAACCGGCGTTCCAGTCGCTCCGCGGTTACCGGAGCGGACCGCGTGTCGCGCGGGGATTCGGGAACGGCGCTTCTCTAAGAACTGGCTGACAAAGAGTCGAGCACGGCGACCTCTGGGAAAGTCGCCGGCGCGCCGTACCCGTGCTCGGCCAGCCAGCGAATCACCATCAGACTTCGCAACGACCAATACGCGCGAATCACGTCGACCTCGACGTCGCCGCCGTAGCCCACGATGACATCGTCGAGCCGCTCCTCGTGCGCGAGAGTCAGCGTGGCGAGGTCGTACATCGCGTCGCCTTGGCCGCCCTCGGACCAGTCGACGACGCCAGTCACCTCGTCACCGTCGACGAACACGTGGACGATTTGCAGGTCGCCGTGGATGAACACCGGTGTCCACGGCCGCAGCGCCGCCTCCGCGACCTGACGATTGCGCAGGACGACGTCGGCGGACACGACACCGTTCGCGACGAGCCACTCGCACTCCGCGTCGAGAAGCGGCGGGAACTCAAACGTGCCCCTACTGGTGCGAGCGGGCTGCTGCTGATTTTGACTGCTGGGCCAAGGCGGCGGATGTCCGTCATGCAGGACGCGGATGGCGGCACCAACCGCAACCCACGCCGCCGACGACGCAGGCGACGGATTCTCGAGCACGCCGAGCGCAGCGCCCGGAACCGCAGCGAGCGCGAGCACCGGCGGCTTGCGCCACAGGACTTCAGGGGTGGGGATCGGCGCCCGGGCCATCACCTCGACCTCTCGGTCGATGCGCGCTTGATCCGCGTCGATCTTCAAGAACACGTCGCCAACGCGCAACGTCGCCCGCTCCGAATGCGCCACGACGACTTCGACCTCTTGCATGCCGTGAATCATTGCCCAGACCACCGACGACGCAGAGAACGTTGGCGCCGCCGATGGTCCGCCGCTGCGAAGTCCGCTCGATACGCGCCGTTCTGTTGGTCGAACCAACTGGACTCGCTCGATATTCGGTGCGGCTGATCGGCGCGCCCCCACGGTGGCGGGGCCCGCGCGAACTGGCAGTCGGCGCACACGACGGTTGCGACCCTGCGACCATGGATGTGTGATCCTGCGTACCGAGCGCCTCGTACTCCGGCCGTTTCGGGAGGACGATGTCGATGCGTTCGCGTCGTTCGCAGCGTGTGACGACTACCGCCGCTACCTCGCCGCCGACCATCCCCAGCCCGCTCAGTTCGTGGCGAACAACGTCGACGCAGAGGGCGCCTGGGTAGTCGTGTTGGGTGACCGAGTGGTCGGCTCGGTCTTTCTCGTCGAGGAGCTTGCCTGCCTGCTCGATCCCGTCGTCCATCGACGGGGCATCGCAGTGGAGGCGACCAAGGCCGTGATCCAGGACGGCTTCGACAGGCGCGGTCACGCACGGATCATGGCGAGGGCGCATCCCGCAAACAGCGCCTCTCTTCGGGCGATGGCCAAGCTCGGGTTCGTCGATGCGGGAGATGGCACCTACCGCTTGGACCGAGCTGCCTGGACCGATAGGAGCGTCCAAGGCTGAGCCGACCACACCGCTGTGCCGATCGCTACGCTGGGCCCGCCGTGCATCGGGCGCAGCGACCGCCCACCGAAGATGCGCCGATCTCCAGCACATCGTGCTGCGCGCGATCAGTTGATCGGCGCGTCCGATATCCGTCGGCACCGTCGGGACGACAAACGCAAGCGCCAGTCACGCGACGCCGGCGTGGCCGCGCATGTCGCTTCTGCTTGGGCCCGGCGTTCACGAGCCCGATGTCAGAGGTCTTCATCACCGAGCCCGGCACCAGGACACACGATCCGCCACCTCCTGGTCCTTGGTCCGCATCCGGGCCCGCAAGCGCGAACCAGCGGAGCGCGCCCCACAGGCGAACGGATCATGTCTGGCGAAGGAGCTCGCTCCAATGCTGGAGCAATTCTGCGGCTTGTCCGGACTGGGTCCCGCTTGCGGTACCGAGCGCCTCGGCGGCACCGGGTGGGGCGAGTGCGGCGAGCGCTCGGCCGATCGTCAGCACGAGATCCGATGGTCCACCGCGCGGCAGAGCAGCCAGGAGCGCGGTGGCGGTCGAGGGGTCGCCGATGTCCCGGAGGCATCGCGCACCGGTGAGCTGTTGTGTCGGGTCGTCGCTGTCGAGCAGCGACGTGGCGGTCGCCGTGATCCTGGAGTCACGACGCCGGCCGAGCGCTCGCAGCGCGGCCAGGTTGCCGCGCTCGTACAGGTCGAGGAGCGCGTCCGCTGCGGCCTCGGTGCGCTGACGTTCGAGAGCGACGAGGCCAATGCGCGCAAGGGCCGGTGGTCCGTCGGTCGCCAGGCGATGGGCTCGCGGCGCAAGCAGCGGTGAGGAGGTGCCAGCTGCCGCCAGAAGTGCGGGCCACGCAAGGGGGTGAGCAAAGTCGCCCGCCTCGACCTGTGCCAACTCATCGAGGCGCGCCCAGACCTCCGGGTGATCGAACTCCGCGAGTGCGTAGCAGTTCAGCCAATCGTCCGCATCGTTGAGATTCGACGCCAAGAGTTCGATCGCCGACTCCCCGTGACCATCGATTGCCAAAGCACGTGCCGTCTGGTCGACCGACAATCGAAGCTGAGTGGAGGCCAACATCATCTCGTCGACGGTGAACTGCATTGGGCTCATCCGTAGGAGTTGCTGGACGGTCAGCGGTGTGGTGAGGCGGCGCTCCCATGCCCACTCTGCGATGGCGGCAGCAGCGGGTGGATCGAATGGAGGCAACGCCCGGCGGGACACTTCGTTGCGGATCGCGCCTGCGCCGATCTCGGCGGACAGGCGCTGGACGGCGGGCCTCGAGGCGAACTCCAGCGCTCGCTCGTCGCCAGGACGATGCATTTCATACACCTCTCCCGCGGTCGGCCAACCCTCCAAGAGTCCGTCGGTCGCAAGCAGACGCTCCAGTACCCGCACCTGGGAGAAGTCCAGATTGTGCATCAGCGTCCGTAACCACCGCTGCACACGTTCACCGCCGTCCCGGTCGTCCAGAATCTCGAACAGGAACACCGCTGCTGAACGCTTCGCCGGCTCGACCGAATCGTCAGACACGACCTTCTCGAGCTGTGCCCCCATAGCAGCGATGTTCGGAGTCGTGGCGACCTCGAACACGGACGGCATGCCTTCGGGCTTCCACGAATTCTCTCGCTCGTTTCTCAGGGATGCTTCGGTGTACGTCTCCAGGAACGCCCGAAAGGACGCGTGCCGTTCCGTGTGGAACCCGTTGCCGATCAGGAGCACTTCCCACTCTCCTGATGGGTCAACGACAAGCGGATCCAGGAACACGTGATCGGTGTCTCCCTCGCCACCGATGTGCAGCGCATACATCACGTGGCCGTGGCGCAGCGTTTCAATGTCGTCGCCCTGACCGTACGGATCGGCTTCATCACGTCGATCGAACGGCGTAGCACTGCCATCGGGCTTTGGTTCGAACCACTCAAGGAACTGACCGGCATAGAACGGATCCGACGAGCGGGCCCATGCCACCCGTTGCGCCGGGTACAGCTCCAAGGGTGGATCTGCCCCGACACCGGGAGCGAGGTGTCGAAACTCCAAGTTCTGCAGCGAGCTGCTTGCGTACGCGCCGTTCGAGACTGCCAAGAACTCCCGGTACGAAGGGGGCAGCTTCATCCCGAGACGGTGTTCGAGGCCGCGAATCTGCTCGGAGCTCGCCGCGGCGACGAGCACGCTTCGAGTCGCCCCGACGTGTGCCGGGGCTCCGCAACTGTGCCGCGAAGCCGCTTGCGCATCGGACCACCGGTCGATCCAAGAAGGCGTCACAGCACTCACGGTCGCCACCGTAGAGGCCATGTGGGGAGCTCTCGGAGTCTCACACCGCATCCTTCCCAGGCCGACGACGAGATCGAGTGCCTCTGCGCCCACACAGCTCGGTGAAGGCGCATACGCGCCGTTAGGGACGCCGGAGGCCGCGCGGTACACGGCCGTTCGGTGCCGCCGATATCTAGCGCCACATCACCGAGATCACGATCAGTGCGCCGTGGTCACGGCAGTTACGTCAT
>JBBKVY010000246.1:0-5992 GCA_037968675.1 Acidimicrobiales bacterium
ACCGAGCGCGGCGATCCGGCCAGCGGGCTCGCCGCGCTCGGTGGCGCGGGCTTCGTGTACGGGTTCCCGGGGAACCAGCCGGGCCTGGTGTGCACGATCCAGGGAGCCCCCGACCCCTGCAACGGCCCGCAGCCCGATGCGTACTGGGCGTACTACCACGCCCGCCCAGGTGGGTCCTGGACGTACAGCACCGGCGGCGCGGGAAGCCGCGATCCCGAGCCCGGCTCGAGCGAGGGCTGGGTGTTCGGCGACGGAACACGCAACCCTCCGGTCGCGCCGCCACCTGCCCCCACCACGACACGATCGACATCGCCGACAGGACCCGTCCAGCCTCCGGCGACCGCACCCCCGACGACCGGCGCTCCCCTCGCGGCGCCACCGACCTCGTCCACCGCACCCGCCGGAACAAGCGACAGCATCACCACGACGGAGCCGGCTGACGGATCCACCACGACCACCTCCGTCGCCCGCACGGCATCGGACGACGACTCCGGCCAACAGGCCGACCCGGCCCTGGACGACGCGGAGCTCGCGATCGACCGATCGAGCAACACCCAGGACGAGACCGGCACTGGTGCCGGCGCGTTGATCGGGGTCGTGGTCGTGATCGCCATCGCCGGCGGCGCGGTGTGGGAGTTCCGACGGCGGCGGCCGACGTGACCCGTGCGGTGCAGACCCGCCGCATCCACGCCGGGGCCTGGTGGCTCTGGGCGCTGGCGCTGGGGACCGCCGCGACCCGGACCACCAACCCCATCCTGCTCCTGCTCATCGCGGCCGTCGCCGGCTACGTCACGATCGCCTGTCGCTCCGAGGCCCCGTGGGCGCGCTCGTACGGCACGTTCTTGCGACTGGCCGCCGCCGTCCTCGTCATCCGCGTCCTGTTCCACGCGCTCCTCGGCGGCGTGACCGGGCCCACGATCCTCGTCGACCTCCCGGAGGTGCCGCTGCCCGACTGGGCAGCCGGGATCCGGCTGGGTGGCCCGATCTCGGCCGAAGGGCTGCTCAACGCGGCGTACGACGGTCTGCGTCTGGGCGTCCTGTTGCTCTGCGTCGGGGCCGCCAACTCGCTCGCCGATCCGCGGCGCCTGCTCCAGTCGCTGCCCGGCGCGCTCTACGAGGTCAGCGTGGCCGTGGTCGTCGCGCTGACCACCGCACCACAGCTCGTCGTGAGCGCCGGACGCATCCGCCGGGCCCGGCAACTGCGCGGACACACCGTGCACGGCCTCCGACGGCTCACGTCGCTGCTGGTGCCGGTGATCGAAGACGCGATCGAACGGTCGTTGGCCATGGCAGCGACGATGGACTCACGCGGCTACGGCCGAGCCGGCACCCGGTCACGCCGCCTTCGCCTCGTCACGAGCGTCTGTGTGGTCGGCGGACTCGGGGCACTCGCGCTCGGTTCGTACGGTGTGCTCGACACGACGGCGTCCGATGCGTTCGGGCTCCCGGTGATGCTCGCAGGCGGCGTGTTGGGCGTCGTCGGACTCGTGCTCGGGTCCCAGCGGGTGACGCGCACCCACTACCGACCCGACCACTGGGGCCTCGTCGAGTCCGTCATCGCCGCCAGTGGGGCGGCGTCCCTCGTCGGTGTACTGGTCGCCGAACGAACCGGAGCCGGTGACCTCATCCCCGACTTCGCGCCGATCACCGTGCCCGAACTCCCGGTGCCCGCAGCGATCGGCGTGCTCGTCGCGTTGGTGCCGCTGTTCGTCGCCCGGGTCCCGGTTGCGCCCACCCCGGTCTCGGTCGCCCGCGAGGTGACGGCATGATCCGGTTCGACCACGTGAGTGTCCGCTACGACGGTGCCGAGCACCCGACGTTGCACGACATCGACCTCACCGTGGACGAGGGCGAACTCTGTGTCGTCGTCGGCGCCACCGGCTCGGGCAAGACCACGATGCTGCGCAGCGTCAACGGCCTCGTCCCCCACTTCAGCGGCGGCACGCTCACCGGACGGGTGCTGGTCGACGGCCGTTCCACCGCGGACCACCACCCGCGCGACCTGGCCGACGTCGTCGGGTTCGTGGTCCAGGACCCGAAATCGGGGTTCGTGGCCGGCACGGTCGAGGACGAATTGGCGTTCTCCATGGAGTCGCTCGGAATCGAGCCCGCAACCATGCGCCGCCGCGTCGAGGAGACGCTCGACCTCCTCGGTCTGGAACCGCTGCGTGGCCGGGACGTCGGCACCCTCTCGGGCGGCGAGGCCCAGCGAACCGCGATCGGTGCAGCACTGACCGCCGCCCCGCGGATCCTCGTCCTGGACGAACCCACCTCGGCCCTCGATCCCGGAGCTGCGGAGGACGTGCTCGCCGCCATCCATCGGCTCGTCCACGACCTGGGCGTCACCGTCCTCATGGCCGAGCACCGGCTCGAGCGGGTGGTGTCGTTCGCCGACCGCGTCGCCCTCCTCGCCGATGGCGTGGTCCGGGTCGGCGCGCCGGCCGAGGTGCTGGCCGACTCACCCCTCGCGCCGCCGGTCGTCGAGCTGGGCCGCCTCGCCGGTTGGGACCCGCTGCCGGTCGACATCCGCAGCGCCCGACGGGTCGCATCCGACCTCCGGGACCGAGTCGAGCCGGCGCCTCCTCCTGCGGACCAGCCGTCCGACGATGTGGCCCTGGCGGCCGAGAACATCGTGGTGGTCCACGGCTCGACGCCGGCGGTCCGAGGTGTGTCGATGACCATCCGGTCCGGTGAACGCGTCGCCCTCATGGGGCGCAACGGGTCCGGCAAGTCGAGTCTGCTGTGGGCCGTGCAGGGCACCGGGCGCCGCGACGACGGCGAGGTCGTCGTCCTCGGCCGCGATCCGGCGACGCTCCCTGCGGCCCAACGTCGACGCATCGTCGGACTGGTGCCCCAGGAGCCAGAGGACCTGCTCTACCACCCGACCGTCGGCGAGGAGTGCGCGCAGGGCGACCTCGATGCCGGCGCGGCCCTGGGTACCTGCCGACAGATCCTCGACCGTCTGGTGGACGACGTGCCCGACGACCGGCACCCCCGCGACCTTTCGGAGGGACAACGGCTCTCGCTGGTGCTGGCGATCACCCTGTCGGCAGCGCCACCGGTGGTACTGCTCGACGAACCGACCCGGGGTCTCGACCAGGTGGCGAAGGACCACCTCGTCGCCGTGCTCGGCGAGTTGGCCGACGAAGGTCACTCGGTGGTGGTGGCCACCCACGATGTCGAGTTCGTCGCCCGCTTCGCCAACCGGGTCGTCGTGCTGGCGGGTGGCGACGTCGTCTCCGACGGGCCGGCACGCGACGTGATCGGTTCGTCGCCCATGTTCGCTCCTCAGGTCGCGAAGATCCTCGCCCCGGTCTGCGCACTGACCGTCGACGACGTTCGGGAGCGTCTCCGGTGACCGCGATCGCCATCCGACCCAGGGCGGTCGTCGCACTGGTCCTGGCATCGTGCGCCGGTATCGTCGCGTTCGGTTGGCCGCTGCTGGCCGACGCGGACTGGAGCCTGGAACAGAGTCGGAACGCACCCGTCTACTTCGCCGGCCTGCTGCTGGTCGTCCTCGCCGTGGTGCTCGCCGAACTGTCCGACGACGGCCTCGATGCGCGCGCGGTCGCGATGCTCGGCGTGCTCTCGGCCATGGGAGCCGCGGTGCGACCACTCGGCGCGGGCACGGCGGGGATCGAGACCGTGTTCTTCCTCCTGATCATCTCCGGCCGCGTGTTCGGACCGGGATTCGGATTCGTGCTGGGCAACACCGCGATCTTCGCGTCGGCCATCCTCACCGGCGGCGTCGGGCCCTGGCTGCCGTACCAGATGCTGGGCGCGGCCTGGGTCGCTGCGGGAGCGGGACTGTTGCCGGCATGGCGAGGACGGGCCGAGGTCGTGCTCCTGGCCGCCTACAGCGCGGCGGCTGCGCTGCTCTACGGGCTCGCCCTCAACCTGTCGTTCTGGCCCTTCGCCCTCGGCGGCGACACCGATGTCTCCTTCCAGGCCGGCGATGCCGTGGTCGACAACCTGACCCGCCTGGTGGTGTTCAGCCTCACCACATCGCTCGGCTGGGACATCGGACGTGCGGTGACCACCGCGCTGCTCGTCGTCCTGGCTGGGCCAGTGCTGCTGCGAACGTTCCGTCGAGCCGCCCGACGAGCTCGGTTCGACACCGGTACCACCGCCGCGATCTAGGGTGCCGCCGTGCTCCGCCGACTCTCACTGCTGCTACTGGTCGTCCTGACCGTGGCCGGGTGCGGCGACGATGACGAGCAGGCGGCGGGATTCGGCCCGCCCGACCCGCCGATCGAGCTCGTCGACGCCGAGTCCGAGATCCTCGCCATCGACAACGTCTTCGATCCCGAGGACGCCACCGTCGAGGCGGGGACCACGGTCACCTTCGTGAACGGGGGCCGCAACGACCACAACGTGATCCCCGAGGACGAGATCGCCGAGTGGGTCGTGCCCACCGAGGACTTCGGGCCGGCGGCGACCGCCGAGTACCGCTTCACCGAACCCGGCGAGTACCGCTACTTCTGTTCGATCCACGGCACCATCGACGTCGGCATGATCGGCTCGATCACTGTCACAGCACCAGGGGGATGACATGAACAACGCACACGACGCACCGACCACCGGGCGGCTGGTCCGCCTGCTCGCCGTGGTCTTCGCGCTCGCGCTCCTCGCCGGAGCCTGCGGCAGCGACGACGACACCGCCAGCAACACCGAGGACCCCGCACCGACCAGTCAGGTCGAGGAGACCGGCGACGCGTCCACGCTCCGCGTGCCCGACGACTACGACACCATCCAGGCTGCGGTCGACGATGCGTCCCCCGGCTCGCTGATCCTCGTCGGACCCGGCACCTACAACGAAGCCGTCGACGTCACCACCGACGAACTCGTCATCCGTGGACTCGACCGCAACGAGGTCATCCTCGACGGTCAGTTCGAACTCGAGAACGGCGTCCGAGTGCTCGAGGCGGACGGCGTCGTGGTCGAGAACATGACGTTGCGCAACTACACGAGGAACGGCGTCTTCTGGACGCACGTCGACGGCTACCGCGGGTCGTACCTCACCGCCGAGCACAACGGCGACTACGGCATCTACGCATTCGGCTCGGTCAACGGCGTGCTCGAGCACAGCTACGGCGCCGGCAGCCCCGACGCGGGCTTCTACATCGGCCAGTGCTACCCCTGCAACGCCGTGGTCGACGATGTCCTGGCTGAGTACAACGGCCTCGGGTACTCCGGGACCAACGCTGGCGGCGACCTCTACATCGTCAACTCCGAGTGGCGGCGAAATCGTGCAGGGATCGTCCCGAACTCGGGCTCGTACGAGGGCTGTGCCCCCGAGCGCGAGAGCACCGTCGTCGGCAACCTCGTGTACGAGAACAGCAATGGCGACACGCCGGCGATCTCGGCGGCTCGTCTCGCCCAGGGCAACGGCATCATCGCCCCCGGCGGTGTCGACAACGTGATCGAGCGCAACCGCATCTGGGACCACGACGTCTCGGGCATCGCCCTCACCCCGTTCCCCGAGGAGGACCCGATCGCGTTGATCCCGGAGGACCCGCCGAGCGACTGCACCGAGGACGCCGTTCCCGCGCCAGAAGCCGAGCGCGCCGACCTCCCTGCCGAACTGCTGTGGCCGGCGACGGGCAACCGCGTCGTCGGCAACGACATCTCCGACAGCCGCGAATGGGACCTCGTCCAGATCCTCGGGTCTGACAACTGCTACTCGGACAACGTGGTCACCTCGCAGTCTCCCGAGAACCTCCAGGACCTCCTGCCGTGCGGCCAGGAGGATCCCGGCGGGATCGAGACCGACGTCGCCCGCTTCCTCGAGATCGTCGAAGCGGACCGGCCCGAGTCAGCCGACTACGAGACCTACGACTTCCCGGCCATCGGCGACCTGCCCGGCATGGACGACCCCGAGAACGCGCCGGCGGAGCCGCAGATCGGGCCGCCGACGTACCCCGACATCGCCGCGATCGGCCTGCCCGACCGTCCGTGACCGTCGTGCGCCGGGCGCTCGCGGTCGCGGGCG
>JBBKVY010000247.1:0-2616 GCA_037968675.1 Acidimicrobiales bacterium
CCCCAAAACCCCCAACCGTTCTGGTGAGTGGATGAGTCACCTGGTGGTGTCGATCGCCCACCAGAACGGTGGATGGTCAGGCGTCGCGGCCGGGTTTCCAGGAGCGGCTCTCCTTCTTCTGGCCCTGCTGGCGTTTGGCCTCGAGCCGGCGCCGCTGCGATCCCCTGGTCTTCTTCGTGGGACGCCGCTTCCGAGGTGGCGCCGCCGCTCGGTCCACGAGCTCGCCCAGACGCTTGCGAGCCAGCTGCCGATTGCGGAACTGCGAGCGCGAGTCGGCCGACGAGGCTCGCACGTTCGGCCCGTGCGCACTACGGAGGCGGCTCCGGATCGCCGACGGGAGCATCGAGGCCTCGATGTCGAGCTCGATGGTGACCGCGGTGTCCGAGGTGTTCGCATGTTGGCCCCCGGGTCCGCCCGACCGGGTGGCCCACCACGACAGAGCGGCGCCGGGAATCCGGAGGCCTCGGCTGGTCGTGAGGTCGTCGTCGCCGGCCATCGACCGAGTCTGGCAGGCACGCCGGAACCTCGGGTCAGGCGCCCCTGGGACGTGGCTATCGTTCGGAGGTGATCCCTCGCACCAAGATCGTGGCCACGATCGGCCCAGCGTCCGACTCCGAAGAGATGCTGGAGGCGTTGATCCTGGCGGGAGTCGACGTGTGCCGGCTCGGATTCGCCCATGGCACGATCCCCGAGCACCGGGCCCGCATCGCTCGCATCCGAGCGGTCGCGGAGCGACTCGCCCGGCCGGTGGCGATCCTGGGCGACCTGCCCGGGCCCAAGATCCGCATGGGACCGGTCCTCGACGACGCCGGCATGTTCCTGACGGAGGGACACCGGTTCGAGGTGTGGCCCGGCGTCGCGGCCACCACCGACGATCGGATCCACGTCGACTACGAGCACCTCGTCGAGGACGTCGAGGTCGGCGACCCGTTGGTCCTCGGCGACGGCAGCGTGCGACTCGTCACCGTCGAATCGATCGACACCCACCTGGTCGTCGAGGTCGAGCACGGTGGACGTATCCAAGGCCGCCCCGGGGTGACCCTGCCGTCCGGTCGGCTCCGCGTGAGCGTCCCCACCGACGTGGACATCGAGTTGCTCGACGCGCTCGCCGGCGAGCTCGACTTCGTCGCCGCATCGTTCATCCGTTCAGCGGCCGAGGTCGAGGAGGTGAAGGCGAGAGCGAACGGCGCCTCCGTCGTCGCCAAGATCGAGACGAAGGCGGCGGTCGAGGCGCTCGACGAGATCGTCAACATCTCGGACGCCGTCATGGTCGCCCGGGGCGACCTCGGCAACGAGTGCGATATCGCCGAGGTCCCCCACCTCCAGAAGCAGATCATCCGGCGCGGCGTGGCGTTCGGCGTCCCGGTGATCACCGCGACCCAGATGCTCGAGTCGATGATCCATTCGCCCTCGCCCACCCGCGCCGAGGCCACCGACGTGGCGAACGCGGTCTTCGACGGAACCACGGCGGTGATGCTCTCGGCCGAGACCGCGATCGGCCACAACCCGGTGCTCGTGATCAAGACCATGGCCCATCTGTGCGAGCGGGCCGAAGCGGCCGCCGACTACGAGACGTGGGGTTCGTCGCTCGGTCGGATCCAGGGCAACGTGCAGCTCGACGTCGGAACTCGGATCACCGCCGGGATGAGTCACGCAGCATGGAGGCTGGCCACCGAACTCGACCTCGACGCCATCATCTCCTGCACCAACACCGGGTACACGGCGCGAGCGATGTCGCGCTTCCGTCCGCCCGGCACGTTGATCGGTGCGAGTCCCTTCCCGCACACCGTCCGCCAGCTCACCCTGGTGTGGGGCACCCAGCCCATGCTCGTCGAGGAGTACGCATCGACCGACGAGATGGTCGACCACGCGGTCCACACCGCCAAGGAGCTCGGCTACGTGGAGGTCGGCCAGGTCGTGGCCGTCCTCGCCGGCGCGCCCGACGGACTGCACCCCGGGACCACCGACGTGCTCCGCGTCGTGCCGGTGACGTGACCGACAGCGACTTCGTCGCCAACGGACGGGTGTGGCGCACCGAGCACGGCATCGGGCCGACGGTGGTGCTCGTCCACGGCACGATGGACCGTTCGACGAGTTTCGGCCGGGTGGTCCGTGTCCTCGACGACCTGCACGTCGTGCGCTACGACCGCCGGGGCTACGGGCGCTCGGTCGACCTCGGTCCCCCGGCGAGCTTCGGCCAGCAGGTCGACGACCTCCTCGACGTGATCGGCGACGCGACCCCCGTCGTCGTGGCCGGCCACTCGTACGGGGGAACGATTGCGCTCGGTGCCGCCGCTCGGGCGTCGTCACCCATCGCCAGCGTGGTCGTGTACGAGTGTCCGATGCCGTGGATGCCATGGTGGCCCGAGCGCAGCGCAGGCGCCAGCGCGGTGGCCGATGCCTCCGATCCGGAGGACGCGGCCGAGCGCTTCATGCGCCGGATGCTCGGCGACGACCGTTGGCGACGCCTCCCGCCGACCACCCGGCAGGCGCGCCGCGCCGAGGGCGCCACCCTGGTGGCCGAGATGGGACATCTCCGGGCGCCGGGGCCGCCGCCGTTCCTGCTCGAGGAGGTCGACCGACCAGTGCGAAACGTGCTTGCCGACATGCCTCTAC
>JBBKVY010000248.1:0-4237 GCA_037968675.1 Acidimicrobiales bacterium
GCAGCGGCTTCCGTCTCCTTTGGGGGTTCTCGGCAGCGAGCAGGGCGACGGATGACATGGGTGACCTCGGAGACACGCGGTGGATGAGTCCGAAGGTCTCTCCCACCCGGAGGCCGCACGTCCGGGCCGGAGCCGTGTTGACGAACGTGCGAACGGCACGTGGTGCCGCGCAATACTCCCCTTGCGACCGCGACCGGTACCCGGAGCCGCCTGGTGCATCTCGGCCAAACCTTGAAGCCGCATCGCCGGAGGGCGCCCGGGCGCGTCGAACCGATCCACAAGACTGCCTGGCTTCGTAGACGGCACGTGGACATCCTCATCGTCATCGTGGTCATCGCCGTCGTCGTCGGCACAAGCGTCGCTCGTTCCCGCCTACGAACACGACGCGACAAGCACAAGTAGCGCATACGCCGATCTTCGCGGTTCCAGGCCAAGTCAGCGAGATCATCGACTCGGTCACGCAGCGCCGTTGCGCCCGGAGGTCAGTAGACGTTGTCTCGATAGTCCGCGTCGGTCACGTCGCCAAGCTCTCCACGGCTGAATCCGATGTCGTCTGTCTCGTACTTCGCGGTGATCTGATCGTGGAGCATCTCGCCCATCCGTGGGAACGTACCGGGCGGCACGTGCGTCTCCGGGTCCCACAAGCGCGCACGCTTCGGCGCCTTCCCACAATGGATGAAGGCCTCACCCACCTCGATCCGCAACGCGGCGACCGGTTCTCTTCCCCGTACGGCCATCGTGGCGGCAGGGGAGGTTCGCTGCTCCGTCCTCGCCCCATGACCCGGAGGGTCAGTGCTTCGCGATGGGGGCAATCACGCGATCGTCCGCGGGCCTGGTGCAGCGGTCGGATTCTGACATCAGCGCGCGCAACGCTGGCGCGCAGTCGACCAGCTGGGTCCGGGATTCGTCCAGCGTCTCGAACGACCCCAGGGGGCAGAACGGCGATGGTCGCGAGGCCTTGGGTGAATGCGACGAGGAGGGTTCCTGGCCATCGTAGTTGTGCGGGGTCACTGAGAACGCCGGTTGCGGCCCCAGCCCGTGGTCTCAGCCGTCGATGTCGACGCCGCAGGTGTCGAGTATCCACGTCGAGCCCGGGCCGTCGCTTTGGACGCCGTCTTCGCCGTAGGCGTCCATGAGGGCGGCTTCGACGCCTTGGTAGTCGTCGGAGTCGATGTAGGCCTGAGCGTAGGTGCGGCCGAAGTCGATTGCCGCGGCGACGTCGTCGCGAACGTCGGCATCGACCTGGTCGAGGCCGTCGGACAGTTGGGCGATGAGCCTTCGGATGTTCTCGTAGCCGACCTGACGGACTGGGAACTCGATCGCGTCGTCGTCGTTGGAGACGAAGAGGCCTTCGGTCTCCTCGATGACGGCACACCACTGGTCGCGGTCGCTGATCCCGACTTCGACGGTGACGGTGTCGGTCACGTCGAGGGCGGAGTGGACTCCGTCGCCGACCTGGAGACACAGTTCATGGCTGCCGGGTTCGAGGTAGATGGTCCCTTCCGTCTGTCCCTTCCCGAAGTGGAGGTGGTCGGCATCTTTCGGCACCGCGGTTCCGGCGCTGACGCAGCCGGCGTCGGCGATCACGTGGAAGTGGCCGGCGTTGTCGTGGACTTCGCCGGCTTCTTCGATGGTGATCCCATCGGCGGCCATGGTCAGCGCCACGCCACCGGCTGTGGAGGCTCCATCCGTCGGCGCCGAGAACGTCGCCGACGGCTTCGGGTCGCTATCGCCGCAGGCCGCGAGGAGGAGTACGAGTGGGACGGTCGTGGTGAGAATTCTTCGGACGGTCATGGCGGCTCCTGGGATCGGTGGGTGGTCGACCCTGACTGGACAAGGCTGTCGCGCCGACGAGCCCTCGCGGTTCACGACCGCGGGCCAGGTTCAGTCGGGACCACCGGCCGACGGCGGGATCGCGGGAAGTCCACAGGAAGATGGCGGCGGAGATGCTGGCGACCACGAGCCATCGGGTCACGGCGCCAGGGGTGCCGGGGCTTCGTGGCATCGGGCTCCACGTGGGCAAGGGCGCCAGGGTGAGCCCGTAGACGATCGCGCTGGCGGTCGCTCCGGCGATCCCGTCTCGTTCGGCCGGACCAGACCCTGCCGCCACGGCCGCTACCGCCACGGCGACCGCGACGAGCCCGATCAGTTGGACGCTGATGGCGCGGATCGATACCGGCCCGAACCGGGCCTGGGCCATCGCCACGACGACGGCCCACCAGGTGGCGACGGCGACCACGGCGACGAGCACTCGGCCCATGCGACGGACGAGGAGCGACGGCGGTGTCGAGGCGACGGTGACCGCGGCCGGATCGTCGATCACGAACGCGCTCATGGCGGCTACGGCAGCGGCGGCGACCGTGAGTCGGTCGAACGCGCCAACCTTCGAACCCAGCAGGGCGTAGAACGACCCAACGACCATCGCGATCGCCGGCGGACGCCACCGCGACACTCGCAGCGAGGCGATGATCGCCGTGGGGGTCACGCGCAGTCCGTACGTGACGGCGTCTCCCCGGCCGGGGCCGGCGCGGTCAGGCCGAACTCGGATGCCAACATCTTCGTGGTGGTCGCCGGGTCGGTCCATCGGTCCCAGTCGTCGGCGAGCACGTCACGCACGTCGCCGGGAGCGAGGCCGAGCATCTCGACTGCGAGGCCGGCGTCGGCGACCGCGTAGTCGACGCCCCACGTCGGCGGACTGTCCCAATCGGCGAAGTCGATGAGGGGGAAGCCCTGCGATCCGTCGTCGGTGACGTCGCGCAGGGTTCGCTCGCCATCAGGACTGGCCGCCGCTGCGGACCAGAGCGCAATGGCCGATCGGGCCTGACCCGACGCGACGCAGCGCACGTTGGCGCCGTGTGGGGCCGGCGGCAGGCCGACGGCCCAGGCGCCGGTCTGGACGGCCAGGAAGAAGCCGAACGCGTCGCGGCTTGAGCACGGGAAGTCGTCGGTGCCGAACGGCGGGTGCACGTCGCCGTCGGCCGGCCACAAGTCGTCGACGGCGATGCGCGAGGCGATGTCCGACGTGAGCGTCGTCAGGTACCCCTCGGGCGAACAGTCCGAGTCGCTGATGACGATGGCTGGACGCTGGCGCACCTCGAGCGGTGGTCGACTGTCCCTCGCGTCGGCGGGCAGCGCGGCCAACGTCGCTCCCACTCGATCGATCCAATCGGGCACGTCGACGAGGAAGTCTTGATAGGCGCAGTAGGTCACGTCGTCGGCCTGCTCGCACAGCTGGTGTTCGGCTGGGTCGAGGAGGAACGACGCCCGAGCCGTCACCTGTGCCTCCGACATCGGACGAGTCTGGATCCACCCGGCCACCAGCGTGATGGCCAGCGCACCGCCGACCAGGATGCGGACGTTTCGGCGCAGACCGTCGCGGGCCAGGGCCACGCCGCCCATCAAGACCGAGAGTGCGGCCAGGTAGACAAGATGCCAGCCGGCCGGTCGGAACTCGAGGAAGTTCACGCCGGCATTCGTTCCCTCGGCGAGGAAGCCGACGAAGCGCATCGGGTCGCCCTGGGGACGGTTCCACGGCCAGGTGGTGACATCGAGGAAACGGGCCTGGAGGAAGATCACCACGAAGACCGCGGCGATTCCCCAGCCGCCGCCGGGTAGCCACCGTGCCACCGCCACGCCTACGGCCACAGCGCCGGCGACGATCAGTATCCCGGCCAAAGTCTCGAGGGGCTCGGGGGACCCGCTGAGCACCGTCGTGCCCCGCCCGACCAGCACCAGCGACGCCACGGCGAACACCGCGGCGATGACCGTAGGGCCGACGACGGTCGCCAGCATCGCGCCGGTTCGGGTCGACTGCGGGGCCGGGAGCGCCGCGAACAGCTCTTCGGTGCCAGAGCGACTTGGCCGGAGCGCAACGAGGTTGCTGGCAATGATCGTCATCCAACCGAGTGGCACCAGCCCGAGGGCGACGCCGCCTGACACAGCTCGCCAGGACTCCGGGTCGGAAGTAGCGGCGAGCAGCATGAGCGGTGTGAGGAGCACGCCGACGATGAACGCCGGGTGCAGCAGCACCCGCTTCGTCTCGGCGCGGGCGAGCGGTGCCACCACTCCCCAACGCGTTGTGGGACTCGACGCGACCGGACCGACGATGCTGGCCGGGTCGATCGCACCCTGTTCAGGGCGCAGCTTCCACGCGGCCAACCCGAACACCGCAATGAGGAGGATCAGCTCCATCGCCGGACCCTCCGCGTGCGCACCGACGGGCTCGGCTCGGCGTTGG
>JBBKVY010000249.1:0-9298 GCA_037968675.1 Acidimicrobiales bacterium
GCACTTCTGGGCCGAGATCGCCGGTCGCTCGCCCAGATACCCCTCGATCACACGACGGAGCCCGGCCTCCTCAAAACTCTCCAACATGTCGAACAACAACCTCGGCGAATCCACCGCCAAGACGCCACCACCCTCCGCGACCCATGCCCGTTCCGTGATTCGGAGACCTTCGACCGGCTCCAATTCGTCGTAGAACCCCTCCGGATCCGGGCCGTCGACCGCGTACGATGCCCGCGCCTCGAACGACCGATCGACATCCCGAGCGAGCTGCTGGGCCTTGGCCCCGTCAACCAACCCGCGGATCACGAGCGCGCCGTGCTCCAGGATCGCCGCCCGCAACAGACCGGGTGACAGACAGTCCGGCGTCACCTCCGGCAGTCGTGACACCGAATCGACCACGGGCAGGTCGCACACCGGATCCGCATACCGAACTTCGACCGGCGGATTCGACAACAGGGACACACCCGCCAGATGTCGCAACCGACACAGCTCCCGCTCCGTCTCTACATCTCGCCCGCGGCGATTCAACGCAGTCAACTGATCGATCGCCGCGAACAGCTCACCACGATTCATCAGCCGACGAACAACGCGGTCCGTGGAACCCCTGGTGAGAGCTCGCTTACCGATCCTCACTGGGCATCCCGTGGTCCGGCAACGATTCGACGCGGCACGTGACATCGAACCCGGGGCGATTCTCGGTACTGCCTCATCCCCGACTGTCTACTGGACGTCACGCGCTGCACCCATGGAGGACTTCGGTGTAGCTTCGGCGACCTCGAACCCGGACAACCGGGACAGGTGGAGTGTTGATTCGACCGGAGAAGGCGTTGGCATGGTGAGCGTGGAACGTGCGTCGCGGGATCAGCCGCTGAGGACGTCGGCTCTCACTCCAGCGAACGCCCAGAACGCGACGGATGCTTCGGCACCACTTGGTGCGGTCATCGTTCTCAGCGCATCCATGGTGATCGGCGCCGTGCTCGCTCTCGCACCGGTGCTCTGGCACATCCTCCCGATCACCGAACTCGATGCGCCGTTCCCTTCCCATCACCAGGATGCGGAAACGCTGGTGTTCGTCCTGAGCTTCGCGGTGCTCCTTCCGCTCGCGATCGTGGGCGCCAGGCGCGTAGCCGACCGGATCTCGGCCGGCCAGAACCGCCGGGCGTTCCCGGTCATCACCACCATGCTCTGCGCCGCACTCTCGCTCGTGGTCATCGGGACCCGCATCTCCGGCCGTCTGCCGTGGCCGCGACCAACCACACTCGCAGTCGCAGCCGGGCTCTGGTGCCTCGGAGCAGCGGTCGTCCTCCGTCGCGTCGCACGCGATGAACGGTGGGAGGGAGCGGCGAGGGCAGCCGACCGAATGCCACAAGTGTGGGCGGTGACGATGCTGATGCTGGCAGGAGTGGCGCTGGCTGTCATCGATCTCGATGCCATCTCCGTTCCGGCCCTCGTCGTGGGCACGGTCGTCGCGACCGCAGTGTTCGCGTCTCGCGACAGGTTCCGGCTCTCGGCAGCGTCGTCGCGCGCCGGAGTGGTACTCGACACGTCGCTCATCGTCCTCCTGGCACTCGCCGTGCCGAACCTGGTCGTTTTCACGACCGGTACGATGGAGGCCGCGGTCGAGGCGGAGATCCTCCAGTTCCACCAGAACTTCTACCTCGGCCCCGCCAACCAGATTCTCTTCGGTGACGCGATGTTGGTCGACGTGCTCTCGCAGTACGGCGTCGGGTCGATCTACTTCC
This sequence comes from Acidimicrobiales bacterium, assembly GCA_037968675.1. Classification (GTDB taxonomy): domain Bacteria; phylum Actinomycetota; class Acidimicrobiia; order Acidimicrobiales; family Salinilacustritrichaceae; genus Salinilacustrithrix. The sequence continues at coordinate 1,743 of JBBKVY010000249.1, forward strand.
TCGCCGCCGCATTCACGGTCCTACCGATCGGGAACCTCACGTTGGCTTTGGTCGAGGGTGTGCTCTCGGCCCTGATGTTCATCGCCACGTTCTGTACGCTCCGGATCGCCGGTGTGTCCCGGATGCTGGCCTCGGCGACCATGGTGCTCGCAGTGACCGTTCTGGTCTACGGACTGGAGTTCCCGCTCGGTGGGCTACTCCAACACGGGGCGTTTCGCTTCGGTCTCCCGGTCGGTGTCGTGGTCGGCGCTGCCGCAGAATCTCGCTGGCCGCGACGGGCCATGCTGGCCCGTGGATTCCAGCTCGCAACAATCGCAATCGCGTCGGTGTGGGCGCTGGAGGCGTTCGCGTACACCACGCTCACGGCGATGGCCATAGCGGGCGCACTGATCTACCTCCAGCCGGCAGATACACGCCGGCCTGCGGTGGTTCGCTGGGCCGTCCAACTCGGCGCAACCATCGTGCTGGCCCACACACTTTTCGCCGGCGCGACCTTGTGGGCGAGCGGCGAGCTCCCGGATTGGGGTTGGTATGTCCAAACCCTACGGGCCTTCCTCGGCGGTGCCATCGGGGATCTGACCTATGACTTCTCGTCGTTCTCGCCGGGTCTGGCTCTCGGCGCGTTCTACCTCGGGAGCGCATGCGCGCTCGCGGCGGTGCTCGGACGTCGACGGGAGGCCGTCGAAGCAAACCGTACGATCGTCATTGCGCTGGTCGGCATGTCCGCCTGGGGCATCAGCCTCTTCACCTATGTCGTGAATCGCGGCGCCGACCACATCATTCCGTACGTAAGTTTGCCGGCGGTGGCCCTGGCCGCGCTGTGGCTCGATTTCATCAGACGACCGGACGTTCGCCTGGGCCCCCGGGTCGATCGTTCCGCCGTGCTCGCCGTACTCGGCATCTCCGTACTCCTTGTCGCCTCCGCATGGCCGCTCGTGGGTACGAGATACAGTCAGTCCGCCCTGGCGCACGCCGTCCCCGGCGGCGAATCCCTCTCGACTGCACTCGGTCGCATGCGCGTCCAACCAACGCTCCGACCTGGTGCAGCCGAAGGTGCAGCATTGCTCGAGACGTTCCTTCCCGGTGAAGAACGCAGCATCGTGCTCGCCGACGGTGACCTCGGCGTCGAGATCGTCATGCGCGCCGACCGAGGAAGCGCAGTGCCGCTCGGTGATCCCTGGGAAGACTCGCTCGTTCCCGGGGGGCACCTCGCTCCGCTTGGGGCTTTCGTCGACCAGCTCTCGGTCGGCGACCGTGCCCTGATCGACGGTATGGGCCGCCTCGCATTCGACCGTTACCGTGAGCAGCCTGACCTGGACCCGCTCGCCAGCGAGTCCGAAACGTCTCTCGAGCCGACCGGTCTCGCCTCGTTGCAGGAGTGGGTGATCCGCGAGATCGGCACGCGATTCGATCTCACGACGGTGGAGCGCACGGACGGCGGTTTCGAGGTGGTCGAGTTGACCCCGCGAGGCGACGGCGGCTGAGGAAGCGAGTCGATCAGGGCTTGAACTTGCGGCTGGGCCAGATGCGGGACCGGTGACCGATCAGTCGTACGCCCGCCCAGAGTGTCTTGATCCCATAGACCACGCCCGTGTTGAACCCGACCGACGAGGCCTCCTCGAAGTACCGACACTTGGCGGGTACTTCCTCGATCCGGAGACCGAAGTGCGCCGCCTGGTACAAGAGTTCGGAATCGAACGCGAAATCGAGCGAGTTGCGCAGAAAAGGCACGGTCAGCAGCAACTTCCTCGAGTAGGCGCGATATCCAGTGTGCGCTTCGGTGAGGTTCGTACCCATGATGGCGTTCTGGATGGTGGTCAGGAACCGGTTCGCCATCAGCTTCCAGCGCGGCATTCCTGCAGCAAGCGCGGCGCCGGGGATGGCGAGGCGCGAACCGAGTACGAGGTCGGCACGCCCGGTGAGGATCGGCTCGACCATCGCAGGAATCAGTCCCGGCTCGTATTGGCCATCCGGATGGAGCATCACCACGACGTCGGCGCCCCGCAGCAAGGCCTGCATGTAGCACGTCTTCTGGTTCCCGCCGTACCCGACCTGGTGTGGATGCCAGATCACCTCGACCGGGAGCTGGCGTGCCAATTCGACCGTTTCGTCGGTCGACGAGTCGTCGACGAGGATGATCTCGGAGACCTCATCGAGCGGGATCTCCGAAACGGTCTGTTGCAGCGTCGCCGCTGCCTGACGGGCGGGCATGACGACGATCACCTTGGCGTCGCGCTGGCTCGCTCCGATCGACCGACTGCTGGCTTGGACTTCAGACACGCCGTGCCTCCATGTAGACGGTTCCTCCGCGACGGACCACCATTTCGGCGGCGGCGCAGACAGCAGCGACGGGGAGCAACACTGCGCCCGCCGCGATGGCCAAGAGACGGCGACGCCTCTGTTGCTGCACGCCACGAGCGTTCTGTCGGCGCAGCGCTTGGTACAGATCGGGGTGACCGGGCAACAGTCCGACGAGACCGTGCAACCAACCGATCACGGTCTGACCGGCTCGGGCATGGGACACGTGCTCCACGTCGAAACCCTGTCGCCGCACGCCTCGGCCGAGCGACTGGGTGGACAGATGGACGAGGTGGCGAGGGATGTCGAGGTGCAACCACCGGTCGCCGAATGCGCGAGCCTGGATACTCGCGTTGTTCGGCACGGCGATCGCCAAGACGCCGCCGGGACTGAGCAATCGGTGCGCGTGGCGGACCGCCTCGCCGGGGTCGGGCAGATGCTCGAGGGAATGCCAGAAGACGACGGCGGCCCACTCGCCCTCGACCTCCGCCACGGTCTGGTCGCGGAAGTCGTCGCGAATCGGGTCCCGTTCGAGACCGACGGCGACGCGGCCCCGAGCGCGGAGAGCGTCGACGAGGGTCCCGTTGCCCGCCCCGACGTCGAGCACGGGCCCCGGGGGCGCGATCTCGTCGATTCGAGTTGCGAGGAGTCCGCGAGTCCGCCCGAGGATGGCGTCACCCCCGAAGAAGAAGCGGCGCTCCGACGGGGGTCGATACCAGTCGCCGTACGCCGATGCGAGCTCGGCCGGAGAGGGCCACGGATCGGTCGTCGCCGCACCGCAGGAGGCACATGCAGTTCTGTCGGTGAGGTGGCGTGAACGATCGTCGAAGGACTGTCCGCACCACACGCAGTCCGCCTTCGCCGATTGGCTTCGGACGTTCACGCCTCGGAGGTCTCGCAGATCGCGCAGACGTCGAGCGCCTCATCGAGGTCCGTGTCCCTCAGCTCGAAGTCGCCGACCTCGATCGCTTCGGCTCGCGGGTCGGATCGGCTTCGCATGCGGTCGTGCATGACGTCGTAGAGCCACTGCTTGCTCCGGACCGGAACGAGCCGTCGGATGCGGAGCGGGTCGATGGCGAGCAGCCGATCGAGCTTGGCTCGTTCCTCGTTCACGAGCTCCATGTAGCGGGGCGAGCCGAAGATCCCCAGCACCCGGACGCGTTCGAAGTGCTGCTCGCACAGCTCGGCCATCTCCTCGTGATCGAACTCCTTGAAGTGGTACGGATCGATGATCTCGTCCGGTCGGCCCAAGGTGAGGCGGTTCGGCGTCACGAAGACGGCGACGCCACCGGGTTGGAGCACCCGGGCGACTTCGGCGACGACACGCTCCGGGTCTGGCACGTGCTCGAGCGACTGTACCGACAAGACGGACGCGAAATCGCCGTCCTCCATTGGTAGCTCGCGCATGTCGGCCAGAACCGTCTCACGGTCCTGGTCACGGAGCGCGTCGGGGGAGATGTCCAGCCCGACGGTCTGCCGAGGGGCCAGCAGGTGGTAGCTGTGTCCGACCCCGCAGCCAAGGTCGAGCAGGCGGCCCTGCGGCAAGAATTCCCGAGCCAACGAGTACGCCGCAACGTGACGCTGCCACGTCGGATTCATGGCGCCCGCTGACGTCATCACTCGTTCACCGGAGACTCTCATACGACCGATCCCACCCAGTCCTCTCGATTCGGGGCCATCAACACATCGACACATGCAACTCTGGCACGGTCGGAGCACGCCAGCCATTCGGCTCGACCCGGACCACACGCAGTTGCGGATCCTCCCATCCTCGTCACGCCCCGAGCTTGGCGTCCATCCCCGTACGTAGCGCGCCGACGGTCACGCCTCCCTCGATCGGCTCGACCCGGTACGAGAACCCGAACGCACCCGGTTCGGTGGCGAACGTGAGGACGAAATGGCGTTCACCGTTCGGGCCGAACTCGCTGACGGTCGGCGTGCCTCCCCAACTCATCACCCATGAACCGTCGGTGAGCTCGGTTGCGGACCCGCAACACGGTGATGTCGCAACATCTGGATCGCTCACCGAGTTCAGCATCGTCGCTGTGTCATCGGTCACGTCGATCTGGTACTTGACCCCTCGTGGTGCGGCAGTTTCGTTGGTGTTGTTGTCGTAGATGGTGACCGTTCCGTCGGGTTGCAGACGGGCGTGGTGCTGTCCGCCGAGCGGGTTGCTCTCGGGATCACCGACGACGGTCAGTGACTCCGGCGTTGGCGTTCCCCCGAGCTTCCAGACGACGTCACCGCTGGTCTTGTCGATTGCGAGGACCGCGTCGAGATGGCGGAACGACATGACGACCGTGTCACCGACCTGCTGGATCGAGTTCCAGTGGACGTAGTCGAAGACCTGGCGCCCATCGGGTAGTTCCCCTGGCAGGGCGTAGACCCAGCTGTCTCGCCACCTCTCGGGCGTCTCGGACGGATCGATGTGGTCCTCGCTGCTCCACGACCAGACGACGCTACCCTCGGGGGTCACCTCCTGGAAGACCGCATCGGAGAGCGTGCCGTTCGTGCTCGGGCCGCCGTAGGCCGAGAGGTCGAGCGTGCCCGGGCGTGGTACGTAGGCCCCGACGAGCACGTTACCGTTCGGTAGCAGCTGGAGATCGTGGACGTCGGTGTTGAAACCCACCGTCGTCCAGGTCTGGGCGAGGCTTCCGTCCAGGAGGTGGCGCTCGTACCGTGGCGAATTTCCGAAGAAGGAGCTGATCCCCCACGCGAGTGAGCCGTCAGGGAGAAGCTGGGCATCGATCCCACCGGTCTGCTGCTGCCACCACACGGGGACCCCGTTGTCGTCGTAGATGGCGATGTACTCGTCTGCTGACTGGCCCTCCGGCGTGGCGACGTTCCGCGGTGTGGTGATATAGAAATCGGCCGCGGGCTGGCCGGGGCGAGAGTATGTCCAGTCGGGAAAGTCGTCGGGTAGGCATCGGACGTGAAAGACGTCTGTCTGCCCGGATGTCGAGGTCGAGAACTCGAACCCCTGCCCTTCGGAGAGCGGCACCGTCTGAGAGAAGGGGCCGTTGCGGGGCAGACTGCCGTCGATGGAGACGGTGGTGGCAGCGGGGGCCGCGACATCGACCGACACCGGACCCGTGCCGCAGCGCGTCACGTAGTCGCTGACCGTCGGATCGAACGCCGGGTACAGCGCCGGGTCCGCACCGATGGAAAGTTCGTTGACACCGCCGGTCGTGGTGAACGTCTCGTCGCCACCACACAACAGGAGCGGCTTCTCCGCGCACAGGCGATAGTGGTACGTCGTCCCGGGCGTCAACCCGGTGAGGTTCTCGGAGACCGGATGGTTGTCACGATCGTCGATGGTGATGGTGCGATGCGTCGTCTCCGCCCCGTAGGCCGCCGTGGGACCGTATTCGAACCAGTAGGGGACGGTGGCGTCGACCGGATCGAACACCAGCCCGGAGATGGTCGCGGACGTGTCGGTGATCGCGCTGGCCGGCGACGTGAAGCTTCCCGCGCACCCCGCCAGGACCAATGCCAAGGCAGCCAGCACGGCGCCCCACTGCCGGCCCCGATCGCCGCCGTTTCGTACTCGACTGGACGCCTTGACCAACATCTGCTCTCCTTCGCCGGAACGGCTCGACCCCTCGTGACCCAATGACGCGACATTCTTCTGACGTCACGCTGCCGTCAACCCTACTTGCAACAGCGAACGCAACGTAGCACTTGCGATGTCGCGGTGCGTCCGCCGCACGAGGGCCACGTCGTGGGTGGTCGGCGATCGCTACTCGCCCGCACGGAGTGGAGGATCGGGCGACGTGGAGCCGAGACCGAGCACCGATCCCGAGCCTACGATACGGTCGATGGCCCAGCGACCCGATCAAGACGGCGGCACACCGCGTCGGCGATACCCGTTGCTCGATCCGCTGCGCGGGCTCGCCGCGGTCGCCATCGTCCTCGTTCACACGGCGACGTTCGGCGGGGCGCTCGACGAGCCGTTGTACGGCCGCTACTTCGCACACCTCGACATCGGGGTTCCGTTCTTCTTCGTGTTGTCCGCGTTTCTGCTCTATCGACCGTTCGTCGCGGCTCGCGTCACCGGGACCGAACACACTCGCTTTCGCGAGTACGGCCGCCGTCGCTTTGCACGTATCGCGCCTGCGTACTGGGCCGTGCTCACGATCACCGCCATCGTGCCCGGAATGGTGGGGGCGTTCACGGGGAACTGGTGGGTGTACTACGGACTGCTCCAGAGCTTTCCCGTGTACGAACAGAGCGAGAGCTGCGTCGTGGATCCCTTCCACTGTGGCGTCCCCGTGGCCTGGACCCTCACCATCGAAGTGCTGTTCTACCTCGCCCTCCCGCTGTATGTGCTCGCGCTCACTTGGCTGACCGAGCGTTGGCGCAGCCGCTGGCTCCCGGTCGAGATCGGAGCCGTCATCGTGCTCACCGCGATCTCCGTGGCGATCCAGGGTTCAATACCGACGAGCGATCTCCACGCCTGGCTCTTCTACTCACCTCTCGGGCGGGGATGGTGGTTCGGTCTCGGCCTCGCGCTCGCCGCCGTCTCGGTACACAGCAGTCATCGTGACGCCGAGCCGGCATTCATCGGCTACCTCCGCCGGAATCCCGGTCCACCGACGGCGATCGGTCTCCTCGCCTACGCAGTGGCGGTGAACACGTTCCTCGAGCCCGGACCGTCGCTCAACTTCGCCACGAACGGCATTGGGGCGTACGTGACCCAGTACATCCTCTTCGGGTTGATCGCAGCGCTCATCATCCTTCCGGCGATCTTCGGCGACGACGGCGGAGGGCTGATACGTCGAGGGCTGCGACATCGAACGCTCGTCTGGCTCGGGCTCGTCTCCTATGGAGTCTTCCTGTGGCACTACCCCGTCATGATGTTCCTTCTCGACGCCGGGGTCGAAGGATTCGTGGCCCTCACCACGCTCACCTTCATCATCACGCTCGGGTGTGCGGCCGCCAGCTACTACGCCCTGGAGGCGCCGCTGATGAGGCTTGCACGCAGGCCGCCGGCGCGTTCCGAGGCTGCGGCCGGGTCGAGATCCTGACCCCCGCGGACGCTGCGACGAGCGCACTGGACCGAGCGATCGACGCTGACCCCCGATCGCACGATGGAGGGGCCCACGGTCCGATCGTCGACGACCGCTCCTGCTAGCTTCCGACACGCTCGGTTGGCCGTCGACGGGAGAACGAGTGCACGTCGACGACGACATCACCGACAACGCAGGACTCCTCGACCGAGGTCCCGTCATACCGATGGCCCTCACCACCATGGTGAT
>JBBKVY010000250.1:0-2927 GCA_037968675.1 Acidimicrobiales bacterium
GTCGACTGGAAGGTGTCCGCCGCCGCGGCCGAACGATCTACTTCAACTCCACCCAGGGCGGCCGCGGAAGGGAAGGGGCATCGAGCACGTTCGGGCCGGGCTTCGGGCAGGTGTGGGCCTTGAACCTCAATACCATGGTTCTCCACCTGGTCTTCGAGGCTCCAGAGCGCCCCATCCCCGGCGTTCCCGTTGGGCCAGGCAACCTGCCCGCTCTGAGCCTGCCCGACAACATCGCCATCTCACCGAAGGGCGCGCTGGTGCTCTGTGAAGACGGGACCATCAACAGCCCGGAGCGCGGATACGTGGTTCCGACCAACTTCTTGAGGGGCCTGACCCGCAAGGGAGACCTCTTCGACTTTGCCGAGAACATCCACAGCGCCGGCGAATTCACCGGCGCATGTTTCTCGCCGAACGGGAAGAGCCTTTTCGTCAACATTCAGTCCCCCGGCCGAACCTATGAAATCCGAGGCCCCTTCGGGAACGGTCCTTGGTGACCGCTGGCCAGGACGCCAGTCGGACCGGCGACATAGAACCCGCTTGGACCGGGTTTCACGTCGCCGAAACCTGAGCCGCAACTCGGGAGTCGGCAGCCAGTGGCTGATCTACCGGGTGGGGTCATCCCAACCGGCAGGCAAAATCGGAGTCGACCACGACGCGTCGGGGCGCCAATGCTCCCAGCTCGTTGAAGGACGGCGCGTCGTGTTCGAGACGATCGATGACTCGACGCGCCTCGCCGCAGACCCGCGCGCCCACCTCCTGATCGAAGATGCCTCGTTCGAGGATCTGCTCGAACTCGTCGTCGTCTTTCCATGACAGGAGCGGTCGGGCCGTGCGACGACGTCGAGCGCCATACCCATCGAGGGATGCTTGCAGAGGTGACGACGCCTGCGCGCCGTGAGCAGGCGGGCCTTCAGACGCTCCGCGCCAATGCTCGACCAACGTCGGCAAGCAGCAGCCATGCCCGGCGGAGAGCGCTGGCATCTGCGCGACGCGCGGACTCGCGGTCCACAGATTCGCGGTCGACTCCGGCTCTTCCTCGCTGGTCGTGAACGGGATCGAGTCTCCTCCCCTGGAGCACCAATCCGATTCGGCCCACACCCACGTCGAGTCGATCAGCGGCGTCGAACTGGCTGACCCAAGCGTCGTCGGCGACGACTGGAACCGACCGACCGAGACGGCCGGGATAGCCCTGGTCCTGTCGTTGGATCGCCTTCTGCTTCCGTCGGCCGCCGTCTCCAGACATGGTTCCATCCTGACGGACAGCGGCTGCTGAGTGCCGCTCGATGGTGGTCGCGAAGCGCCCCGCGAGGGATCTTCCTCGTCGATACGGCCGTTCTCCTACTCGCGGCGAGCACTCGCTCGCGATGGTCACTCGGACTCGACGAACGTCCCGTACGAGAGCACGGAGGCGATGAACTCGCGGTTCGGGTGACGACGGCGTTCGAGAGCGTCGACGACTGAGACGACGTCGAAGTCGACCGCCCGATGTTCGACCTGCGGGCCGTCCACTCCAGCATCGATCAGCATCCAACGGGCCGACGCACGCGTGCGCGGCAATCCCACACTGCCCGGATTCAGCACCCGCACCCCTGCGACCTCCCGGTCGGTGGGATCGTGGGTGTGACCGCCCACCACCCAGTCGGTGTCGACCCCGTCGAGGAGATCAGCAATCGCCTCGTCAGACGAAGTCGTGTCGAACCCCTGGCCGTCATCCGATCCGGGCGACGCGTGCACACCCAAGAGCCTCGTGCCGTCGGGAAACACGGTTCGCTGACTGTCCGGAAGCTCGTCGAGGAGCCGGAGCACGCCGGCCTGGTCGAGGACTCCGCGTGTCCATGCAGCTCCCGCCGCCATGAGGCCGTACCTACGAACGAGGTCGGCGTCGCCGCACGCAGCTTCTGGCGTCGCGTGGGGATGCGGCTGGTCATCGTTCAGGACGTACCTGTCGGTGTTGCCGGCGACGAATGCGACATCCTCGAGAGCGGCGAGCATCTCGAGCACCTCGACCGGTTGAGGCCCGAACAGGACCAGATCACCCAGTGCCCACCAGCGGTCCACTCCGACGCGTTCACCGTCATCCAGGACGGCTCGCAGCGCGGTGTCAACGCCATGGATGTCCGAGATGATGCCGAGCCGCACGAAGCCACCGTACTGAGGAGGGAGATCTCCACCGCAGGATCGGTGCCGCCGCCAAACGGGGGCGGCTCGATGCGCTCGACGGCTGCGCAACCAGGAGTGGGGACGTCTTCTCTCAGTCCGCTGCGGACGGGCCGAGAGAAGGGAGGATCAGTTCGCCCTTGTCGATCCGAGCGTTTGCGACAAGTTTCAGGACTGCCCGCGAGTCTTGAAGGTGCGCAAGATCCTCCGGCACGTCAAAGTCATGAAGCGTCTGTCCGTCAAGTGGCTCCATGCCCGATTCGACTTCCCCCGGCCGTGTCACCAGGGCGGACACGACGATGCCGCGCTGGTCGGCACAGACGACCAGTCTCGCGCTGGCCTCGATCTCATCCATCTGCGCGGCCTCCCTCGAAGTTGAACACCGCGCCGTTCGGACCGCGATTGGTCACTGTCACCAGGTATCGGTAGTACGCGTGCTCCCGCCGGTAGACAGACTCGCCTCCAGCCACCGCCCCCACGATCCGATAGTCGATCTCCTTTCCGTGCTCGGACACCTCAAGAAGGCACGGGGGTTCCCCGGCAACGGGGTGAGCGATCAGCCACTGCGGCCCACGATCGCCAGGTGGCGGCCACGAGACCCAATACCGTCCCGAAGCGCCAGCGGCCAGGTAGTACTCGAAGTTCCGCCATCCCATTGGTGAGACCCCCGTCCTTGCCCGCAGACGGAGCGCCCAGATCACATCCTGAGCAAGACCGCCGACGACCGAACCAGCGATACCGCGGACCGGGACTTCTGGCAAGTAGCAACG
>JBBKVY010000251.1:0-20888 GCA_037968675.1 Acidimicrobiales bacterium
ACCGTGCTCGCCCAGGCCCTGGTGAAGGAAGGCCTGCGCAACGTGGCCGCCGGCGCCTCGCCGATGAATCTCAAGAAGGGCATCGAAGCAGCCGTCAAGGCCGCGGTCGATGCCATCGCCGAGCAGTCCAACGAGATCGACGACAAGAGCGAGATCGCTCAGGTCGCCGCCATCTCGGCTGCCGACGAGAGCATCGGCCAGGTGCTCGCCGACGCCATCGACAAGGTCGGCAAGGACGGTGTCGTCACGGTCGAGGAGTCGAACACCTTCGGCATGGACCTCGAGTTCACCGAGGGCATGCAGTTCGACAAGGGCTACCTCTCGCCCTACTTCGTCACCGACCCCGAGCGTCAGGAAGCGGTCCTCGAGGACCCGTACATCCTGCTCTTCGGCTCGAAGATCGGCTCGATCCAGGACGTGCTCCCGGTGCTCGAGAAGGTCATGCAGTCGGGCAAGCCGCTCGTCATCATCGCCGAGGACGTCGAGGGCGAAGCCCTGGCCACTCTGGTCGTGAACAAGATCCGTGGCACGTTCAACGCTGCCGCGGTGAAGGCTCCCGGCTTCGGTGAGCGCCGCAAGGCGATGCTCCAGGACATGGCAGTCCTCACCGGCGGCCAGGTCATTGCCGAGGAGATCGGCCTCAAGCTCGAGAACACCACCCTCGACCTGCTGGGCAGCGCCCGCAAGGTGATCATCACCAAGGACGACACCACGGTGATCGAGGGTGGCGGCACGGCGGCAGACGTCGACGGTCGCGTCGAGCAGATCAAGCGCGAGATCGACGACACCGACTCCGACTGGGATCGCGAGAAGCTCCAGGAGCGCCTCGCCAAGCTCAGCGGTGGCGTTGCCGTCGTCCGCGTCGGTGCAGCCACCGAGGTCGAGCTCAAGGAGAAGAAGCACCGCATCGAGGACGCCCTCTCGGCGACCCGCGCGGCCATCGAGGAAGGTGTGGTCGCCGGTGGCGGCACCGCCCTCCTCCGGGCTCGTGCCGCCGTCTCCGCGGTGGTCGACAGCCTCTCCGACGACCAGGCCACCGGCGCTCGCGCCGTGCACACGGCACTGGCCGCCCCGACCCGCCAGATCGCCCAGAACGCCGGCCTCGAAGGGGCCGTCGTGGTGGAAGCGGTCGAGCGTGAGACCGGTTCCATCGGCCTCAATGCGGCCACCGGCGAGTTCGAGGACCTGGTCAAGGCCGGCGTCATCGATCCCGCCAAGGTGACCCGTGCGGCGCTGCAGAACGCAGCATCCATCGCCGCCATGGTGCTGACCACCGAGTGCCTCGTGGCCGACAAGCCCGAGCCCGAGCCCGCAATGCCGATGGGTGATCCCAGCGGCGGCATGGGCGGTATGGGCGGCATGGGCGGCATGGGATTCTGATTCCGTGCTGACGGCCTGACCGGCCAGCGGACGAAGCGAACGCCGGACCCTCGGGTCCGGCGTTCGCCGTTTTGCGGGGTAGCCTCGCCTTCGTATGGAGATTCCCCCGCCGAACCCCGAGAAGCTGCTCGAGCACTGGATGGAATGGGAGCGCGGCGAGACGACACCCGGCGATCTCATGAAACAGTTGAAGATCGGTGGGATGCGCGAGATCCTCGAGACCCTCGTCGAGGGTGGCGACGTCGCAACCGGTCAGACCGTGGGCGACCTACTGGACTCTTGACGGTTCGCGGGGGCCCGCAACACATTCCCCGGCCGCCCGGAGCAACGCCTGGCGATCGTGCTCCATGGGTGGCGTCGGGTCCACCGTGGCAGTCGCCGTCGCTCGAGACGATCCGCGCCACCCTTGCCTCGGGTCCGACACCGGAGCCGTCGCCGTTCGAGTCGACGAGCAGTTCGGCTTCCGCCGTGCTCGTTCCCCTGTACGAAGCGTCCGGTGAGGTGTGGGTCGTGCTCACGCGCCGGTCGTGGCAACTCCGCTCCCACACCGGGGAGGTCAGCTTCCCCGGCGGTCGCCGAGATGTCGGCGATCACGACCTCTGGGGCACGGCGACACGCGAGGCGATGGAGGAGATCGCGCTCGAACCGTCGTCCGTCGAACAGATCGGCGAACTGCACCACCTGGCGACGGTCACGAGTCAGAGCTTCATCGTGCCCTACGTCGGTGTGCTCGCGAGCCGCCCGGATCTCACGGCCAACGACGACGAGGTCGACGCCATCCTCCACGTTCGCCTCGCGGAGTTGCTCGATCCCGACGTCCACCGAGCCGAGCGATGGTCGTGGGAGGGCTTCGAGCGCACGATCCACTTCTTCGAGTTGGTCGACGACACCATCTGGGGTGCGACCGGGTCGATGCTGGTCGACCTGCTGACACGCGTCACCGTCAGCTGATCCGACTGGCGGGTCAGCTCGACCGGTAGTTCGGCGCTTCCTTGGTGATGGTGATGTCGTGAGGGTGCGACTCTCGGAGACCGGCGCCGGAGATGCGGACGAACTGGGCCCTGGTCCGGAGTTCGTCGATGGTGGGTGCCCCGCAGTAGCCCATGGCGGCCCGTAGTCCACCGGTGAACTGATGGAGCAGCGGAGCGATGGGGCCCTTGTAGGCGACGCGCCCTTCGATGCCCTCGGGCACCAACTTGGCGACGTCGTGCACATCACCCTGGAAATAGCGGTCCTTCGAGTAGCTCCGCGCCTCCTTGTCCTCGCCGGCAGAGCTCCGGTCGCCCATGGCGCCCATGGATCCCATGCCGCGGTATTCCTTGTAGCGCTCGCCCTGATGGACGATCACCTCGCCCGGTGCCTCGTCGACGCCGGCGAACATCGATCCGAGCATCACGGTGTTGGCGCCGGCGGCGAGTGCCTTGGCGATGTCGCCGGTGTGTTGGATCCCGCCATCGGCGATCACGGTCACGCCGAGTTCCGTCGCGGCCTCGACGCAGTCCACGATGGCGGTGATCTGGGGCACGCCCACCCCGGCGACCACCCGAGTGGTGCAGATGGAACCCGGTCCGATACCGATCTTGACGGCATCGGCCCCGTTGGCGACCAGGGCCCGCACTGCATCGGCGGTGGCGATGTTCCCGGCCACGACCTCGACATCCCAACGGGACTTCACCTCCTTGACGGTGTCCAGCACGCCCCGAGAATGACCGTGTGCCGTGTCGACGACGAGGACGTCGACACCGGCGTCAACGAGCGCACCGCACCGGTCGAGCACGTCGGGTCCGACCCCGACCGCGGCGCCGACGCGGAGTCGGCCCCGCTCGTCCTGCGTGGCCGACGGGAAGTCGTCGCGCTTGGTGATGTCCTTGATGGTGATGAGGCCGCAGAGGACGTTGTCGTCGTCGACGATCGGAAGCTTCTCGATGCGACCCTGCCACAGGATCTGCTTGGCCTCGTCGAGCGTTGTGCCGACTTTGCCGGTGATGAGCGGTGGCTGGCGCATGACGGCGCTGATCGGTTGGTCGTGGTCGTCGACGAAGCGGAGGTCTCGGTTGGTGAGGAGTCCGACGAGGTGCCCGGCGGTGTCGACGATCGGTACGCCGGACACCTTGTACTTGGCCATGAGGTCCAGGGCGTCGTACACGTGTGCGTCGGCGGTGAGCGTGACGGGGTCCTCGATCATCCCCGACTGCGAACGCTTGACCCGGTCGACCTCGACCGACTGGTCGTCGATCGACAGGTTGCGGTGGATGATGCCCATGCCGCCGTGACGTGCCAGTGCGATGGCCAGACGAGCTTCGGTGACCGTGTCCATCGCTGCCGACAGGATCGGTATGGCGAGCCGGATGCGCGGCGTCAGCTGCGTCGACGTGTCGACCTCGTGGGGGAGGACGTCCGATTCGCCGGGGACGAGCAGGACGTCATCGAACGTCAGCCCGAGCTTGGCGAACCGGGGATGGACGGCGTACGCCGGATCCAGGGATTCCGGATCCTCTGTCGGGCGACTGAATCGGTCTTCCATGGAGGAAGTCTAGGGGAACCGGCGTCGCCCGGTGGACCTCGTCACGGCACCCCGAACGTTGTTTCGCAGCCGTCGGCGGTGTCGCCGGTCCCGGGGCCGCCCTCGTACGTATCGGCGGTCACTACGATCCCGACGATGTCGGACCACATGGACCCGGACGAGTTCCGGCGCCTCGGTCACGCCTACGTCGACTGGATCGCCTCGTACTGGGAACGCGTCGCTGACCTGCCGGTGCAGTCGCCGCTCGCTCCGGGCGACACCATCGCCGCGCTCCCGGAGGTTCCGCCGGCGACCGGCGAGGACCTCGACGCGGTTCTCGCCGATCTCGACGACGTGATCGTGCCGGGCCTCACCCACTGGCAGCACCCGTCGTTCTTCGCGTTCTTCCCGGCCAACACATCGGGCCCCGGCGTGTTGGCCGACATCGTGTCGTCGGGCCTCGGCGTCAACGGCATGAACTGGTCGACCAGCCCGGCCTGCACCGAGCTCGAGATGGTGATGCTCGACTGGTTCGTCGAGCTCCTCGGGCTCCCCGACCACTTCCGCCACGCCGACGCGGGACCGGGCGGCGGCGTCCTGCAGGACTCGGCGTCGTCGTCCACGCTCTGCACGATCCTGGCCGCCCGTCACCGCGTGACGCCGGGCGGTGACCTGTCGAAGCTGCGGGCCTATGCATCGGATCAGGCGCACTCTTCGATCGTCAAGGGCGCGCGTGTGGCGGGACTCGCCGACGACCAGGTCCGGTCGATCCCGACCGACGCCGGGTTCGGTATGGACGTCGAAGCACTGGCGGCAGCGATCGGCGCCGACCGCCGCGCCGGCCTGATCCCGTTCTGGTGCTGCGCGACGGTGGGGACGACCTCGTCCATGGCAGTCGACCCCGTGACGGCGATCGCGCTGGCATGCCGCGAGACCGATGTCTGGTGTCACGTCGACGCAGCGATGGCGGGGTCGGCTGGGGTCTGCGAGGAGCTGCGGTGGGTGACCGAGGGCGCGGACCTCGTCGACTCGTGGTCGTTCAATCCCCACAAGTGGCTGTTCACGACCTTCGACTGCTCGTGTCTGTGGCTGGCCGACGCGCGGCCGCTGGTCGACGCCCTCTCCATTGATCCGGCATACCTCCGGAACGACGCGAGTGCAGTCGGTGCGGTGGTCGACTTCCGTGACTGGCAGATCCCGCTCGGCCGCCGCTTCCGCGCCCTCAAACCGTGGCTCGTCATGCGCCACTACGGCGCCGAGGGCCTCGGTCGACACGTTCGCGAGCACGTACGACTCGGGCGGATGCTCGCCGATCGCGTCCTCGACGACGACCGCTTCGAGTTGGCGGCGCCTCCGGCGCTGAACCTCGTCTGCTTCCGGCTCACAGGTGATGACGCCGACCATCGGACGTCGGCGTTGTGCGGCGAGGTGAACCGATCCGGAAAAGCCCTGCTGAACTCGACGGTGCTCGACGACCGTCCGGCGATCCGGATCTGCGTCGGTCAGACGTGGACGACCGAGGTCGAGGTCGAGGCGCTGTGGTGTCTGCTCGTCGCCACCGCCGATTGACGAACCGGAGCGCCATCCGCCGGTCCTAGCCGCTGGGTCGGCCTCGCGCACACCTGTTCGTGGTTCCGTTCGACGCCCGCGCTGCTGCTCCCTCGTCTACGGACTGTCGCGCGACCGTCACTACACTCGATTCTTTCCCAGGAAGGGCGCACACCGTGGCGGAGATCGAGATCGGGCTCGGAAAGACCGCTCGTCGGGGCTTCGGGTTGGACGAGCTGACCATCGTGCCGAGCCGGCGCACACGCGACGCCGAGCTCGTCGACCTGTCCTGGGAGCTCCAAGGCTTCCGGTTCGACCTCCCGGTCCTCGCCGCGCCGTGCGATTCGGTCGTGAGTCCGGCCAGTGCTGGCGCCATCGACGAGATGGGCGGCGTCGCGGTCCTCGACCTCGAAGGACTCTGGACCCGCTACGACGACCCGACACCGGTCCTCGCCGAGATCGCCGAACTCGACGACGACGTCGCCGCGGCTCGACTCCAGGAGATCTACAAGCAACCCGTCGATCCCGACCTCATCGTCGCCCGCGTGCACGCCATCCGCGAGACCGGCGCCGTTGCGGCCGGGTCGGTCACCCCGCACCGCATCGAAGCGCTCCTGCCCAAGGTGCTCGAGTCGGAACTGGACCTGCTCGTCATCCGATCGACGGTCGTGTCGGCCGAGCACGTGACGAAGTCGTCGGACGTGAACTCACCGGACTCCGGTGGCGAGCCGCTGAACCTCAAGACCTTCATCCGTCAACTCGACATCCCGGTGTTGGTGGGCTCGTGCACCAGCTACCAGGCGGCGCTCCATCTGATGCGCACCGGTGCGGCGGGCATCCTCGTCGGCGTCGGGACCTCGATCGGAGCGACCACTGCGGACACCTTCGGCGTCGGCGTCCCGCTCGCGACGGCCATCGCCGACGCGCGGGCGGCGCGCATGCGTCACCTGGACGAGACCGGGGTCTATGTCCATCTGATCGCCGACGGCGGCATGGACACCGGTGGCGATGTGGCCAAGGCTCTCGCCTGTGGTGCCGACGCCGTCATGCTCGGTTCTCCGCTGGCCGGCGCGACCGATGCTCCCGGCCACGGTTGTCACTGGGCACCCGTCGCCGCCCGTGCCGACGTGCCGCACTCCGCCCGCGTCCGCGTGCCCCAACGTGGCACCCAGCGTGAGGTCCTGCTCGGACCGTCGGACTCGTCCGATGGTCGGCTCGACCTGATGGGCTCGCTCCGCGCCGCGATGGCGAGCAGCGGATTCGAGACGCTCAAGGACTTCCAGAAGGCCGAGTTGATGGTGGTTCCCCGGGGGGTGTCCGGTCAATGAGCCCCGCGACGACAGATCTGTCCGACGAGTTCGACACCGTCCTGGTCGTCGACTTCGGCGCGCAGTACGCGCAGCTGATCGCTCGCCGCATCCGTGAGGCCCACGTCCACTCGGAGATCGTCCCGCACGATGTCACGGCCGAGGAGATCGCCCGCCGCAAGCCCAAGGGTGTGATCTTCTCCGGCGGACCCGCGTCGGTCCACGCCGACGGCGCGCCGGACATCGACACGGGCATCTACGACACCGGCGTTCCCATCCTCGGTATCTGCTACGGCGGACAGCTCATCGCCCGGGACCTCGGCGGCGAGGTCGCCAAGACGGGTCGTGGTGAGTACGGCCGGGCCGACCTCCGTCGGACGGGTGACGGCATCCTGTTCGGGGTCGACGCGCCCGAGGAACAGGTCGTGTGGATGAGCCACTTCGACACGATCACGCGAGCGCCCGATGGCTTCAACGTGCTCGGGGCAACGCCGGACACCCCTGTGGCGGTGTTCGAGAAGCCGGAAGCGGGTGTCTACGGCGTCCAGTTCCATCCCGAGGTGGTGCACACCCCGTACGGCCAGGAGTTGCTGAAACGCTTCCTCTACGAAGGTTGCGGGTGCCGTCCCAACTGGACCATGTCGTCGGTCATCGAGACCGAGGTCGCCGCAGTGAAGGCGCAGGTGGGATCGGGACGAGCGATCTGTGGCCTCTCCGGCGGCGTCGACTCGGCCGTCGCCGCGGCGTTGGTCCACAAGGCCATCGGCTCCCAGCTGACCTGCGTGTTCGTCGACACCGGCCTCATGCGCAAGGACGAGGGCGATCAGGTGGTCGAGACGTTCAAGCGGAACTTCGGCATCGAGCTGATCCACGTCCGTGCCGGCGATCGGTTCTTCGAGGCGCTGGCCGGCGTGACCGAGCCCGAGGCCAAGCGCAAGGTGATCGGCGAGCTGTTCATCCGCATCTTCGAGGACGCCAAGGGTGGACTGACCGACGCCGACTTCCTCGTCCAGGGGACGCTGTATCCCGACATCGTCGAGTCCGGCGGCGGCGCCAAGGCGGCGACGATCAAGTCGCACCACAACGTCGGGGGACTGCCCGAGGACATGGATTTCGAGCTCATCGAGCCCCTTCGCGACCTGTTCAAGGACGAAGTGCGTCGGGTGGGCGAGGAGCTCGGGCTCCCGGAGGAGATCGTCTGGCGTCAGCCGTTCCCCGGTCCCGGGCTCGGTGTGCGCATCATCGGCGAGGTGACGCCCGACAAGGTCGAACTCCTCCAGGAAGCCGACGCTATCGTGCGGGCCGAACTCCACAAGGCCGGACTCGACCGCGAGATCTGGCAGGCCTTCGCCGTGCTGCCCGACATCCGTGCCGTCGGCGTGATGGGCGACGAGCGCACCTACGGCTACCCGTGCATCATCCGCGCCGTGACCTCCGACGATGCCATGACCGCGGACTGGGCTCGGCTGCCGTACGACCTGCTCGAGAAGATGTCGTCCCGGATCATCAACGAGGTCCCGGGCATCAACCGGGTTGCCTACGACATCACCTCCAAGCCTCCGGGCACCATCGAGTGGGAATGAGCGATGGCCGCCCGACGAACGGGAGCGTCGTACCCCGGACCCGCTGACCGCCTCGCGGCGTACGAGGCGATGATCGAGGCCGCCGACGGGTTCGAGCGCAAGGGCGCCGCCAACCCGTACACGTCGTGCAACGGCCACATGTCGAGTTTCATCGACACGGACGGTTCGGTCGGCCTTCGCCTGTCGCCGGACGATCGCCAGGCATTCATCGACCAGTACGGCGCATCGCTGGCCGAGCAGCACGGCAAAATCATGAAGGAATTCGTCGCGGTGCCCGCCCACCTCCTCGACCGTCCGGACGAACTGGTCGCGTGGTTCGAGCGTGGCGTCGCCTGGGTCGGGACACGGAAACCCAAGCCGACGACGCGCTGAGAGCTGCGGATCGGCCTCGGATCGCTCAGCCGACGACGGCGACCCCCAGCACGACGGCGACGGAGATCGGGGCCCAGACGGCGAGCGCCGCCACCCCACGCCGCCCGCCCGGCGCCGCGACGGCAGCGGTCGTACAGGCGGCCACGACCACGACGGCATAGGAGGCGGGGACGACGACGGCGGCCATCACGGCGAGCGTGGTCACCGCCAGTGCGAACGCATCGAGATGGCGGGGGATGGAGGACCCGGAGATGGCGATCATGGGAAACCGTGCGGGGTCGGCAGGTGCCCGCTTCAACCGATCCTGACGTCTGATCAGAGGAACCGGAAGCGTGGTCGGGCGACTCTTCGTGCCTTTCAGTGCACGCCGGTGGCCAGGTCGCGTCGGCCGCCCCGATCCACTACTGGCCGTGTGGCCGTCGCTCCGCAGCGGCCACGCCGATCTCGGGAGCTGGACGGCTTCGGGAGATGGACGGCCTCGGGAGGCGTGTCCTTCATGCGCTGTCCTCGATGCGCTCGAGGACACCGCCGTCGAAGATGGGTTCGATGCCGGCGGAGTCGATGTCGGCATCGAGTTCGGCGGTGGTCGGGGCCCGGATCGGCTCGTCCAGACGGGCGGCGATCGCCAACACCGTCGGCAGGAGCGTGGCATCGCTGCTGGTGTTGAGGAAGAGATCGTCCTCCGCGAGCACGAACCGCATCGCACGCTCGATCACGCCGGCGTCGCGGACCGGCTCGTACCACGCGAACTTCTTCGCGTTGTCGCCGTCCCGCCAGCGCCGCCGAGCGACGGCCTTGATCGTCTGTACCGCCACGCCTTGCCCGGCGCATGCCGCCCGGAGCACCGACACGTCGGATCGGTACCCGACGTTGCGCAGGAGGACCGGGCTGTAGGGCAACAACACCGAGGCGAAGTCGAACTCCGCGATGGAGCGCGAGTGCATGGCGGCGATCCGGAGGCCGTGGCCGGTCACGCCGATGTGGCGCACCAGCCCCTCGTCACGTGCTGCGGTCAGGACTTCGACGACGCCGCCGGGAGCGAACGCCGTGCGCCACTCGTCCTCTTCCACCAGGTTGTGGATCTGGATGAGGTCGACCTGGTCGACGCCGAGGCGCGCGAGCGACCGCTCGAGCTCGGCCCGCGCACCGGGCCCGGTGCGCGATCCGGTCTTGGTGGCGAGGAAGACGCTCGACCGACGGTCAGACAGCCACGGGGCGAGCCGGACCTCCGATTCGCCGTAGCTGGCGGCGGTGTCGATGTGGTTCACGCCGGCGTCGGCCACCAGTTCCAGGGTGGCGTCGGCGCGCTCCTGGCTCATCGCCCCCAGCGCCGCCGCACCGAAGATCACCCGTGTGCTCGCGTGGCCGGTGGTACCGAACGGGCGCGTCGCCATCATGAGGCCACCGTAGGCCCACGGATCGTGACGCGAGCTGGGCGCCGGCTCGTCACGATCCACGAAGCGGCGCGGACCTAGGATCGCTCCATGGCTGACCAGGACCCGGAGACCGTCGTCCGCGGCTTTCTCGAAGCGCTCGAACGACTCGACACCGACGCCGCCTGTGACATGGTCGCCGACGACATCGTCTACGTGAACAAGGGTCTGCCTGCGGTGCGGGGACGGGCGCAGTTCGAGCGGTCGATGGGCTTCCTGGGGAAGTACTGCGACGACTTCGAGGGCCGGATCCACCATCTCGCCGTGAACGGCGACGTCGTGCTCACTGAACGGGTGGATCTCCTCGGGAAGGGCGAGTTCCGGCCCGAGTTCTGGGTCTGCGGGACGTTCGCGGTGCGCGACGGGAAGATCGCGCTGTGGCGCGACCACTTCGACTTCGTCAACGTTGCCCTCGCGTGCGCCCGCAGCCTCGGCGCGATGGGGCTGCGCCGGCTGCGGAGCTAGCTGTCCCGCTGGACGGCGCCCGGGGGGTTCCCCGCGACCTCGGCCCAGAAATCGGCTGCTGTCCGGTCCCACCGCACGCCGAGTTCGAGGGTTGCCATCTGCGCAGGACCGGCCTCGTCGCTCACCTGCTCGCGTAGGCGCGAGAGCGACCTGATGCGTTCTTCGTGCACCTTCACCTGCGCACGGGCGAGATCGACGATGGCATCGGTGTCGGCGGCGTCGGAGAAGAACAACTTCAGCAGGCCCTCGTCACGGAGTTCGCCGATCTCCTGAGCCGGCAGGCGAGCCCACTCCCGGAACGTGGCCTCGCCGGCGTCGGTGAGCCGGTAGAGGCGACGCCGGCGCCCGGTGTCCTCTTGATCCTCCACCAGTAGTCCGTCCTCGACCAGCCGAGCCGGTTCCGCGTAGAGCTGACTGTGGGGGAACGACCAGAAGTTGCCGATCGAGATCCTGACCAACTGCTTCATGTCGTAGGAGGTGCACGGTTGCAGGGTGTGGACGAGTCCGAGCACGACGTACGACGTGGGGGTGAGCGCCCTGGAGTCGTCTTCGCCGGCCATGGCCCTCACTGTACGGTTCGTCCGATGCGGATGAGGGTGGCGCTGGTTGCGTTCGTCGGTCTGTCGACGGTGGCCTGCGGTGGCGGGGACGATGCCAGCCCGACGGCGGCCGACGGCCCGATCGCGACCGGCTCGGACGACGCGACACCGACGCCCCCGGTCACACTCGGTGCCGTGCCCGACATCGGCGCTGCCCCGGGGACGGCGTTCGTCTTCCTCCCGGACGAGTCGGGGATTCTCACGCAGCTGCGTCTCGACGTGGACACCTGCGTGATCGACCCGGATGCGCAGGCCGACGGCGAGGTCCCGGCCGAGCTGCTCGCAGCCAGCGCGAGCGGGACGACGGAAGGCGGGACCGGTGTCGACGTGGACGTCCGCCGGTTCCGCAGTGTCGGTGCGTCTCCAACGATCACCGACACGGTTACGATCGTGTTCGGCGATCCGGATGCACCGGATCGAGCGCTCGTCGCCCAGCGATTCGAGGTCGACGGCCTGGTGAGCGACCTCCGTGATCCGGCAGCCGACGACCCGCTGCTCGTGGTCGGTCCGAGCGGGTTCGAGGGACGCGGCCTGTTCGGACCGCCGGGCGGCGGCATCGACGCCCCGGAACTGGTGGAGGGCGCCGTCCGGGTCGCCTGCCCCTGACCCCCGAACTCGACGTCGTGAGCGTCGGCCCCCGACGCCGACGACGTCGAGAACGAGCATGTGGTGGGTCAGGCGAGCGGGCGTCCGAAGGGGAGCTCGTCCTGCCAGGAGGACAGGAATGCCTCGGCCCTGGTGACCGCCGCCATCCACAGCCCGGTGCCCTCACCGGCCAGCGCACCGATCGCGTCGCCGACGCGTTGGACAGGATCGCCGGCGTCGGGGTCGTGAGCATGGAGGAGCGGTGCTGCGATCGACAGGAAGTCGGGCACGTGGATGCGTCCGGCCTGGGAGAGCACGGCGTGGGCGCGGGCAGTGATCGGTACCGGCGTCAGTGGCACGACCAGTCGGGCGTGCACCTGCGCTGCGGACTCGTGGTCGAGCATGCCTGCCTTGCCGGCGAGGAACAGGACGTCGCACTCGGCGTCGACGCCCCCGATGCCGGGCACGGTGACCGCACCCGCACCGGTCATCGCGACCTTCGCCGCCTCGACGAGTGGGCCGGTGCCCACCGCCGACCAGGTCGCGCCGTCCAGGCCCGACTCGAGGAGCGCGCCCGCACCAGCGACGGCACCGTCGGCGGTGAGGGTCGCAGCCAGATCCGAGGTCCACAGCTCGGCCGGACGCGTGTCGGCGAGGCGCAGCCCGCTGAGGTCGGATTCGGTGAGTCCGAGCCCTGGATCGGTGGCCCAACGGCCGCTCGACACCAGTTCCTCGGTCTCGTCGACGAAGCTCGACACTGCGGGTTCGACGTCGTCACCCTCGGCGTTGATCCCGGCCGAGCCACCGCCCATCTCCACCTCGAAGCTGGCGAAGGAGTAGGTGGTCGAGCGGGCGAGCAGTTGGGCACCGTCCTGGAGGACCTTGCGTGCCAGGCGGGTGATCCCGACCGACGGCGCATCGTCGAGGTCGAAGGCGATGAAGGCGTCCGCGGACTCGAGCTTGTGGATCTTCACGGTCGGGGAGTCTGGCACGCTGCCCTCATGGAGCTCACCGACGGCGACCGCATCCGCAACCTCCTGGGCGCCTACTGCCGTTTGATCGACGCCGGTGACTTCGACGGGGTCGGCCAGCTGTTCCGTCGTGGTGTGCTGGCCGATGAACACGGCAACGAGCTGGCCTGCGGTGCCGACGCCGTGCGCGACTTCTACGCATCGACGACCCGACGTCACGACGACGGGACGCCCCGGACGAAGCACGTCGTCGTCGACACCGTGCTCGAACCATCCGACGACGGATCGGTGGTCGCCCGGTCGTCCTACGTGGTCTTGATGGCGACCGATGACCTCCCGCTCCAGCCGATCATCACGGGTGGGTACGTCGACCGCTTCGAGGCCGGCGGAGACGATGGATCGGCGTGGTACTTCACCGAACGGCGATTCGGCGTCGACCAGGTGGGCGATCTCTCGCACCACCTGGACATCGAGATCTGACCGCCGGCGCCGGGCACGGCAGCGCTGTCGGACCGCGCCGATAGTGTCGACGTGGTGCCTGACGAGCTGTTCCCCGACGCCGCCGCGCCACCCACGCCGGGTCCGTTCGGCGAAGCCCTGCTCGATGGGCTGAACCAGGCGCAGGAGGAGGCGGTGACCCATGAAGGGGGTCCGCTGCTGGTCCTGGCCGGTGCGGGCTCGGGCAAGACCCGGGTGCTCACCCGTCGCATCGGCTGGCTGATCCGCGAGCGCAACGTGAGTCCGTTCGAGATCCTCGCCATCACGTTCACCAACAAGGCAGCGGACGAGATGAAGGGTCGCGTCGCCGATCTCGTCGGCCCGGTCGCGAGGAAGATGTGGGTGTCGACGTTCCACTCTGCGTGCGTCCGCATCCTGCGGCGCGACGGCGAGGCGCTGGGATATCCATCGTCGTTCACGATCTACGACCAGGCCGATGCCCGTCGTCTCACCGGCTACGTGCTGCGCGACATGAACCTCGACACCAAGAAGATGCCGCCGCGCTCGGTCCACGCGCAGATCTCCGCCGCGAAGAACGACTACGTCCTCGTCGACGACTACGCCGACCGGGCCAAGGGGTTCACCGAGCAGAAGCTGGCCGACGTCTACCGCGAGTACCAGGCCCGCCTGCTCAAGGCCGGTGCCATGGACTTCGACGACATCCTGCTCCAGGCGGCCGAGCTGTTCCGGCGCCATCCCGCCGTGCTCGACCACTATCGCCAGCGGTTCCAGCACGTGCTCGTCGACGAATACCAAGACACCAACAAGGTTCAGAACGAACTGGTCATCCAACTGGCGTCCGAACACCGCAACGTGACGGTCGTGGGCGACGGGGACCAGTCGGTCTATGGCTTCCGTGGGGCCGACATCACCAACATCCTCGACTTCGAGAAGGCGTTCCCCGACGTCACGACCATCCCGCTGGTCCAGAACTACCGGTCCACGCAGAACGTCCTCGATGCAGCCAACGCGGTCATCGCCAACAACCTCGGGCGTAAGCCCAAGGACCTGTGGACCGAGGAGAGTGCTGGCGAACTGATCGTCCGGTTCCACGCCGAGGACGAACACGACGAGGCGCAGTGGGTCTCACGTCAGGTCGCCAACTTCCACGACTCCGGTGAACATCGCTGGGGCGACATGGCGGTCTTCTACCGGACCAACGCGCAGGCCAGGGTCATCGAGGAGTACCTGGCGAGAGGCGGGATCCCGTACCGGGTCATCGGGGGAACCCGCTTCTTCGACCGGCGCGAGGTCAAGGATGCGCTGGCCTACGTGAAGGCGGTCGTGAACCCTTCCGACGAGGTCAGCATCAAGCGCGTGGTCAACGTGCCCAAACGCGGTGTCGGTGACACGAGCGTCGCCCGGGTCGACCAGTACATCACCGGCCGGGGAATGACCTTCCTGGACGGGCTGCGTCACGCCGGCGACGCCGGGGTGACGGGTACCGCGGTGAAGGGAATCGCCCGGTTCGTCGAGATGATCGACGATGCCGGCCCCCGGGTCGACGACGGACCCGGCGCGCTCCTCGAGCACCTGTTGGAGACGAGCGGCTACCTCGACGAGCTCCGCAACGAAGCGGAAGCCGGAGGACGGGCCATCGAGGCCGAGGGGCGGCTCGAGAACCTGGCCGAGCTGATCGGCAACGCGCAGGAGTACGACGCGGTCGCCGAGTTCCTCGAATCAGTGAGCCTGGTGGCCGACACCGACGATCTCGATCCCGACCAGTCGGAGGTCACGCTGATGACCCTGCACTCGGCCAAGGGACTCGAGTACCCGATCGTCTTCCTGATCGGCCTCGAGGACGGGATCTTCCCGCACATGCGGACGCTCACCGAGCCCGACGAACTGGAGGAGGAGCGTCGTCTCGCCTACGTCGGCATCACTCGGGCGATGCACCGGCTCCACCTCACGCATGCCTGGAGCAGAACCCTCTTCGGGGGCACGCAGTACAACCCGCCGAGCCGGTTCATCGACGAGATCCCGCAGGATCTGATCCACGAGATCAATGGCCGGCGCCGGGCCAGCCGGGGCGGCTCGACCTACGGTGCGAGCGGCGGCTCGAGTCAGCGCGGCCGGCGCGCGGGGCGTGACGACACCGAAGGCCGCACATTCGGTCGCGGCGATCGCGACATCGGTGCCGATGTCAGTGCCGGTCGCGACCGCATCGTCGAGAACGCGCTCGCCGCCCGCGATCGACCGGCACCGACCACCGGCGCCGAGTCGGCTGGCCTGTCTGTCGGAGACGACGTCAGCCATGCCACCTTCGGCGACGGTGTGATCCTCGACATCGAGGGCCAGGGCGACAAGGCCGAGGCCACCATCCGGTTCGCCGGCGTCGGAGAGAAGCGGCTCCTCCTGTCGTGGGCGCCGCTGACCAAGGTGTGACCACGGGTACATCGTCGGCCACCGGCACGTCCCCGATGCCAGACTCGTCACCGTGAGCGAGAACGAGGGGACGGGGTCGCTCCCCGAGATGCCGGCGCAGCGCGCGTCGGACGACGACCGCCAGCGTGTGGTCACCCGGCTGCGCGACGCGGCCGGCCGAGGCGTCATCGATCTCGACGAGCTCGAGGAGCGGGTCGGTGCCGTCTACGCGTCGAGGACCCTGCCCGAGCTGGCCGACCTGACCCGCGACCTGCCCGCCGCCCAGGAGGAGGCGACCACCTCCCCACCACGAGCGCACCAGCACGAGCCCTCCGCGCTGCAGAACGACGGATTCCGTCATCATCTGACCGTGTACGTGCTGACGATCGGCATGCTGATCGGGATCTGGGCCCTGGCGGGATTCGGTCATTTCTGGCCGTTCTATCCCGCCGCTGGTTGGGGCATCGGGCTCGGCTCACACTTCATGTCCACGAATCGGCCGCGAGCACACGGCGAGAACCGCGGGGATCGAGACCGCGAACGGCTCGAACGACGACGCGACCAGGAACTCCGACGCGCGGGACGCCATGCCGAGCGTGCCGATCGACGCGCTCTTGGCCACGGCGTCCCGCCGACCCCGCCCGTGCCTGCCGTACCACCGTCGCCGCCCGCGAACTCGGTCGACGGCGATCACGGCCGCCGGACCCGGTTCGTCGTCGCCATGTTCGTCGATGTCGTCGGTTCCACCGGACTGAACGAGGCGTTGGGCGACGATGGCTGGGTCCGGGTTCGCGAGCGTGTCCGCTCGCTGCTCCGTGAGTGCTTCGAACGCGAGAGCGGCTGGGAGGTGAGCACGGCCGGCGACGGCGTGCTCGCCCGGTTCGATTCACCAAGCCGGGCGGTCAGCGCTGCCATCGAGATCAATCGTCGGCTCGCGCGACAGCGGGACGAGACGGGTTTCGCGCCCTCGGTTCGGATCGGCATCCACAGTGGCGACGTGGTCGAGGAGGGCGACGATCTGATCGGCAGCGTGGTCAACGTCGCCTCCCGCGTCACGGCAGCGGCCGATCCCGACCAGATCGTGGTGACGGAGCACGTGGCCGACCATCTCGAGCGCTCATTCGTGACCGAGGATCGTGGCATCCACAGTCTCAAGGGCGTGTCGCGACCCCGCCACCTCCTGGCGGTCCGCTGGTAGTCGTCGCGCTCGCGTTTGGCTCCGGCCGAGGTGTGTGCACTACACCAGAGCCGATGCGAAACGTGCCGTCATGAGGAGAACCGCGGAGCGTTTGCTGTTCCTCGTTCGCCGGGATCACACCCTGGGCAACATCATGGAGCGTCTCGCGGCGATCCACGGCCACCGCCGACTGGTGGCGGAAGCCGATGGTGGGCTCGCCCTCACCCATCGACAGGCGGCCAAGCGGATCGCCCGCTGGGCCGGCGGCGTTGCGGCCAGGACACGACCCGGCGACGTCGTCGTGGTGGCCACGCCGAACGGGTACGAGCAACTGCTGCTCTGCCTGGCCGTGTCCCGCGCCGGTGCCATTCCGGCACCGGTGAACGATGCCATGCGTGCCGAGGAGATCGACCACGTGGTCGCAGACTCCGGCGCCACCTTCGTCATCCGGTCGGCGCACGAGGTCGACGGGCACGAGCCCGTGACCACGTCGGTGATCGCCGCTGGCCACGATGTCGGCGCGTTGTTCTACACCTCGGGCACCACGGGCAAGCCGAAGGGCGCGGCGCTCACTCACGACGCACTGGTCGGCGCACTGAAGGGCAGCGCGGCCTACCCGAGCGCCATCCGCCACGACGAGGCCGTCGTCAGCTTGCCCGTGGCCCACATCATGGGGTTTGCGACGCTGTTGGGCCTCGCCGGTGCGGGTATCGAGACCTTCTTCCTGAAGCGGTTCGACGCCGGAGCGATCCTCGATGCCATCGAGTCCCGGAGGGCATCGCTGTTCATCGGTGTCCCCACGATGTACCGGCTGCTCCTCGAGGCCGGCGCTGCCGACCGTGATCTCGGAAGCATTCGCGTGTGGGCGTCCGGCGCCGACGTGATGCCGCCCGAGCTCGCCCGTGAGTTCAAGCGCTTCGGCGCATCGATTCACGTGCCCGGCGTGGGCGACATCGGCCAGGCGGTCTTCGCCGAGGGATACGGCATGGTCGAGACCGGTGGCGGTGTGGCCGCCAAGATCAGCCCGCCCTATCTCCCGATGGGGCTGGGCGAGTCGGTCGGATTCGCGATTCCGGGCTATCGGATGAAGGTGGTCGACGACAACGGCGACGTCACCGCCGCCGGGGAGACCGGCGAGCTGTTGGTGAAGGGCCCGGGTGTCCTGCGCGGGTACTGGGGCGACGAGGAGGCCACCGCGGCGGTGCTCGACGGAGAGGGTTGGCTCCGCACCGGCGACCTGGCGAAGAAGGGCCCGTTCAACTCGGTGCTGTTCGCCGGCCGGAAGAAGGACGTCATCAAACGGGGTGGCTTCTCGGTCTATGCGGTCGAGGTCGAGGCAGTCCTCGAGGATCACCCTGCCGTGGTCGAAGCGGCCGTGGTCGGTCGCCCCGACGATCGCCTCGGTGAGGTCCCCGTGGCCGCCATCCGACTCGCCGAGGGCTACGACCTGGTGAAGGCCGACCTCGACGCCTGGATCCGCGAGCACCTGAGCCACTACAAGATCCCGGTCCACTACCTGGCGGTCGACGACTTCCCCCGTACGGGCACCAACAAGATCCAGCGTCGAGAGGTCGCGGCCCTGTTCTGAACGGCCGTGTTCTGAAACCGGGGCGCGGGTGGGGCGTCGCCGCAGTCCTGGGAAGCCTCAGTTCTGGGAATCGGTGTCCTGGAGGTTGACGAACAGGCGGCCGTCGGCGACCTCGGTGGGGAACTGACGCATGCCGGCGCCGGACCGGGGGAACGTGATCGAGTCGTCGCACTCCGCGACGTAGAGGTCGCGGTCGGCCTGCCACTGCACGAGGCAGTCGGGCTGGTCGGGCACGAATGCGCCGACCGCGATCCACCCGAGGTCCGGGTCGTCGCCGGCGTTGTCGACCCAGATCGGGCGCTGGAAGCGGGCGACATCGTTGAATCCCAGCGGGGCGCCACGCTCCTGGATGTCGTCGAGGATGTCGCGTGCGTCGCCCGGTTCGAACCGATCGTCGCCGAGGCGAACCTCGACGTTGCCTCGACCGGCCAGCGTGGCGACGCCGAACGCGACGCCGAGCGCGATGGCCACCCCGACGACTGCGACCACGACCGCTCGTCCGGTGTGGGCGCCGCCCTGACGGCGTGCGACCGGGCTCATGAACGGCTCCCCGATCGGCTGGCAGATTGGTCGTCGCCCCAGTGCATCCTCCTAGTATCCGGCACCGACCCGCTCGCGACCCAAGCGCCGGCACCAGAGACGCAAAGGGAATCCATGGACCTCCTCGAATACCAGGGCAAGCAGTTCTTCGCCCAGTACGGCATCCCCGTCAGCGATGGCGAGGCCTGCACCACCGTCGACGAGGCCGTGGCGATCGCCGACCGCGTCGGCTACCCGGTCGTCGTCAAGGCCCAGGTCCACGTCGGGGGACGGGGCAAGGCCGGCGGGGTGAAGCTCGCGGCCGACACCGACGAGGTGCGCGAGCACGCCGGCAACATCCTCGGACTCGACATCAAGGGTCACGTCGTGAAGACCATCTGGGTCGAGGTCGCCTCCGACATCGCCGAGGAGTACTACGCCTCGTTCACCCTCGACCGTTCGGCCAAGAAGCACCTCGGCATGCTCAGCGCCGAGGGTGGCGTGGAGATCGAGACCGTGGCCGAGGAGAACCCGGACGCCATCGCCAAGATCTGGATCGATCCGGTGGACGGGCTCACGGAACAGGCAGCGCGTGCGTGGGTGTTGGCAGCGAAGCTCGACGACGCGGCGACCGACGGTGCGGTCGACATCTTGACCAAGCTCTACACCGCCTACTCCGAAGGTGACGCCGACCTCTGCGAGATCAACCCGCTGATCCTCAAGCCCACCGGCGAGGTACACGCCCTCGACGCCAAGGTCACCCTCGACGGCAACTCGACCTACCGCCACGAGGACTACGCCGCCTATGACGCCACCCAGGTGCGCGACGAGCGCGAGGAAGACGCCCACGCCAAGGGTCTCCAGTACGTCGGCCTCGACGGCTACGTCGGCGTGATCGCCAACGGCGCCGGTCTCGCCATGAGCACGGTCGACATCGTCAACCAGGTCGGCGGGTCGCCGGCCAACTTCCTGGACATCGGTGGCGGCGCCAACGCCGAGGTCATGGC
Organism: Acidimicrobiales bacterium; assembly: GCA_037968675.1. Lineage (GTDB taxonomy): Bacteria > Actinomycetota > Acidimicrobiia > Acidimicrobiales > Salinilacustritrichaceae > Salinilacustrithrix. The sequence continues at coordinate 19,900 of JBBKVY010000251.1, forward strand.
CGGGGCGCTCGAGACCATCAACAACGACCCCAAGGTCAAGAGCATCTTCATCAACATCTTCGGTGGCATCACCAAGGGTGACGAGGTCGCCAACGGCATCGTCGAAGCCCTCGGTCGTGTCACGATCGACGCACCCATCGTCATCCGCCTCGACGGCACCAACGCCGCCGAGGGTCGGGCGATCCTCGAGGAACACGAGAGCGACATGCTCCAGAGCAAGGCCACGATGGTCGAGGCGGCCGAGACGGTTGTCGCCCTTGCCAGGGAAAGGGGCGCCGAGTAATGGCCATCTTCGTCGACGAGAACACGAAGGTCATCTACCAGGGCCTCACCGGGAGCCAGGGCTCCTTCTACGGCGGCCGCAACGCCGAGTACGGCACCAAGGTCGTGGCGGGCACCCACCCCAAGAAGGCCGGTACCGAGGTCAACGGCGTCCCGATCTTCGGCAGCGTCGCCGAGGCCGTGAAGGAGACGGGTGCGACCGCGTCGTGCATCTTCATCCCCGCCCCCGGCGTACGCGATGCGGTCATCGAGGCGGCCGAGGGTGGCGTCGAGTTCATCGTCTGCATCACCGAGGGTGTGCCCGCCCACGACGAAGCCTGGTTCTACAACAAATTGAAGCGCGACTTCCCCGACGTGCAACTGCTCGGCCCCAACTGCCCCGGCATCATCAGCCCCGGCAAGTGCAACATCGGCATCACCGCGGGCGAGATCGCCAAGGAGCCCACTGCTGGTGGCCCCAACGTCGGCATCGTGAGCCGATCGGGCACGCTCACCTACCAGGCGCTGTACGAGCTCAAGCTGAAGGACATCGGCGTGTCGACCTGCGTCGGAATCGGCGGCGACCCCGTCCCCGGCACCAGCTTCATCGACTGTCTCGAACGGTTCGAGGCCGACGACGAGACCCAGGCGATCATGATGATCGGCGAGATCGGCGGCAGCGCCGAGGAAGAGGCGGCCGAGTTCATCAAGGCCAACGTCTCGAAGCC
>JBBKVY010000252.1:0-3879 GCA_037968675.1 Acidimicrobiales bacterium
GTGCAGCCCTGGCTCGCCGCCGGCGTCATCGGCGCCGGTGCGATGAGCGCCTTCTACGCCGCTCGGTTCCAACTCGCCGTCTACGGCCGCAACCCCGAAGAGCAGGATTCCGCACAAGAATCGTCCACCCCGGACCAAGCGGCAGAGTGGGAACCTCGAGTGGCCCTCGGAGTACTCGCATTCGGATCGGTCGCGCTCGCCGTGCTCTGGCTCCCGCGGGGTGAGCGCCTGCTCCTCGACGTGGTTGGCGGCGAGGTGGCCGAGGGTGCATCGTGGGAGTTGATCGCCTCCCTGGTCGGCATCACCGTCGCCGCCTATGCCGCGTGGACACTCGCTCGGAACGGTCGACTCGTCGCCTTCGCCGACCGCCCGATGACCGCGCACATCGCGGAATGGTTCGCACTTCCCGCGCTCGCTCGGGTCGTCGTCGTCCGACCCGTACTCGCACTCGCTGTCGTTGCTGCCCGATTCGACGATGCGGTCATCGACCGGGGTGCCGGCAGCGTGGCGCATGCGACGCAGTCGATCTCACGTCGTGCCGCTCGGGGCGATGACGTCGTGGTCGACGCTGGCGTCCGGGGCGTCGCCCGGCTCGCCACATGGTCAGCCTCGATCTCTCGACGCTTCGGTGAGCGTGGCTTCGACGGAGCCGTCGACGGCCTGGCCCGGGCCATCGGCGTCGTCGGCCGTGACAGCCGACGACTGCAGAGTGGCCAGACCCACCGCTACTACGCCGGTATCGCCGCTGGTGTCGCCGTGCTCGCCACCGTCACCACCCTCTGGAGATGACCCCGTGCTGACCCTCGCCATCCTCTTCCCCGCTCTGGCGGCCGTCGTGCTCGTTGCACGACCGAACTGGACGGAGAAGACCACCCGCTGGTTCGCTGCTGTCGCCTCCGCTGTTCCTCTCGTGTTGCTCGTCGCGACCTGGGTGCGATTCGACACCGGTGACCTGGTGCTCTTCCAATTGACCGAAGAAGCAGAATGGATCCCGACGCTGGGCGTCGGATGGAAGCTGGGCGTCGACGGCATCTCACTCGCACTCTCCCTGCTCAGCGCGCTGCTCTTCGTCGCGGCCATCTCGTACCCAACCGAGCTCCAGGGTCGCCATCGCCAGTACCGGGCGTGGTTCCTGTTCCTCGAGGCGGTCTCGCTCGGCGTCTTCCTAACCCTCGACCTGTTGGTGTTCTACGTCTTCTTCGACCTCAGCCTGGTCGGCATGTACTTCCTCATCGGCCGATGGGGACACGGCGACGCCAAGGCAGCCGCCCTCAAGTTCTTCCTCTACACGCTGGCCGGATCACTGGTGATGCTCCTCGGATTTCTCGCCCTCTACCTCCGCACCGATCCGCTCACCTTCGACATGCGCGACCTCATCGCCCAGCAACCACTGGCCGGCGCGGGCGCCACCGCCGGACTGGCGTTGCTCGCCATCCTCGTCGGCCTCGCGGTCAAGACGCCGCTCGTCCCCGTCCACACCTGGCTTCCGCCAGCGCACGTGGATGCCCCCGGTCCGGCGTCGGCAATCCTCGCCGGGGTGCTGCTGAAGATGGGCACGTTCGGGATGATCCGCATCCCGCTGTCGATGATGCGCGACACCTTCCAGACATATGCGCCGGTCCTCGCTGGATTCGCGTTGGTCAGCATCGTCTACGGCGCACTCGTCGCCCTCGGCCAGACCGACCTCAAGCGGCGCATCGCCTACACGTCGGTCAACCACATGGGCTACGTCGTGCTCGGGATCGCGGTCGCCGGTGCACTCGCCGGGGGAGAGGAGGCCGGCCGGGAACTGGCCCTCACCGGCGCAACGGTCGAGATGGTGGCCCACGGACTCATCACCGGCACGCTGTTCCTGCTGGCCGGTTCCTTCTGGTCACGCACCGAGGACTACGACCTCGACCACTACGGCGGCCTCGCCGGCCGAGCCGGGAAACTCACCGGCGCCTTCACCCTGGTCGCGTTCGCCAGCCTCGGACTCCCCGGCCTCGCCGGCTTCGTGGCCGAGTTCCAGATCTTCGTCGGAACATTCGCCGTCTATCCCGTGGTCGCTGCCATCGCCCTCCTCGGTGTCCTCATCACCGCTGCCTTGTTCCTCCAGATGCTCCAGAAGCTGTTCTTCGGTGATCTCCCCGAACGACTCGCCGACTTCCCCGATCTCAGCCGAAGGGAGCTCGTCGCACTCGTCCCACTCCTCGGCCTCGTGGTCGTGATCGGCGTCTGGCCGACCTGGCTCCTCGACCTCATCGCCCCCACCGGCGAGATGCTCGTCGCCGCATTCGGCGGCGGCTGACGTGGAGGCCAACCCATGGACATGACCCAGTCGATCGGTCACCTCGCGCCCGAGATCTCCCTGGTGATCGGCGCCGTGGTCGTGATCCTGGTCGCCGCGTTCACACGACACGCCGCACAGTGGGTCACGGCCCCGATCGCCGTGGCCGCATGCGTTGTCTCGGCTGGATTCACGCTGCGACTGGCCACCGACGCCGACCAGCAACTCACCTTCGACGGTGCCTGGGCCCTCGACGGCATCACCCAGGGAGCCGAGCTGATCATCAGTGCCTCCACCATCGTGTGCCTCCTCCTCAGTGTCGAATGGTTCCGTACTGACCCCCGTCGAGGTGAACTGCCCGCCGTCGTCCTGTTCTCGGCCGCCGGAGCGATGTTGCTGGCCGGCGCCGCCGACACCATGGAGGTGGTCGTCGGCATGTTGCTCGTGTCGGTCACCGGGTACACGCTCGCGGCGTACCACCGCGGATCTGCCGCCGCGGTCGAGGCCGGGATCAAGTACTTCCTGATCGGTGCCCTCACCAACGCCGTACTGCTCCTCGGTGTGGTACTCCTCTACGGCATCACCGGCACCACAAACTTCGCCGGCACCGCCGCAGCCCTCGCCGGCGAACCCGATCGGATCGCCCTCGTCGCCGCAGTCGTGTGCATCGCTGTCGGACTCGCATTCGAGATCGGCGCAGTCCCCGCCCACGTCTGGCTCCCCGACGTCGCGCAAGCGGCGCCGGCGCCCATGGCCGCCTTCCTCACCGTCGTCCCCAAGGTCGGTGCCGTCGTGGCCATGGCCCGGATCCTGTCGGTGATTCCCGACTCGGTGGTCGGTTGGAGACCCCTTGTTGCCCTCCTCGCCGCCGCCACCATGACCCTCGGCAACCTCGCCGCACTCTGGCAGGACGACCTGCGGCGCCTCCTGGGCTGGTCGTCGGTGTCCCAGGCCGGCTACGTGCTCATGGCCATCGTCGTCGTCGACCGGGCCGACCTTGCGCTCGCGGGGATGATCGTCTTCCTCGCCGGCTACGCCGCGGCCAACACCGCGGCATTCGCCGTCGTCACCGAACTCCGAGGTCGCACGACCCTCGCCCAGTACCGCGGCCTCGGCGCGTCACACCCCTTGCTCGCCGGTGCCCTCGTCGTCGCGCTCCTCTCACTCGTCGGCGTCCCCCCACTCGGAGGATTCGTCGGCAAGGTCACGATCTTCACCGCCGCCATCGACGGTGGCTACGCATGGCTCGCCCTCATCGCCGTGGCCAACACCGTCGTCTCGCTCTTCTACTACCTCCGGGTCATCGGACCCATGTACTTCGACCCCGATCCCACCCCGACCCCGGTTGCCGTGCTCGGCCAGTGGGCAGCCGTCGGAGTCGCCACCGCCACTGGCCTGGTCCTGGCCGTCGGCTTGATCGCGGAACCGATTCTCTCTGGTCTCGACGGTGCCCGACTCCTGCCCTGACGTAGGTCGGGGCAGACTCGCCGCAGGCGATAGCGCTCACCACACCCAGCGAGGGTCCATCCCGCGTCCATCCCGCGGTCGCTCACGTTCGCCGATGTCCGCGGAGGTCCGAAAATCCCGAGACTGCGGCCGTGGACGTCCGC
>JBBKVY010000253.1:0-15445 GCA_037968675.1 Acidimicrobiales bacterium
CGATCGCTGCAGGCGACATCCCACGCTGATGACCCTGGAACTCACGCAGTCGCTGTTCGAGCGGTACCGACCTGAGGCCGGCGTCCACGACGCGCTGGTCCGCGACGACGGCACGCTGCGTGACCACTGGATGCACGCGGTCGGCGCGCTCGATGGCCTGGGCGCGACCGAGCTCGCCGGACGCAAGTCGGTCCTCGACCGGATGCTCGACGACGAGGGTGTCAGCTACCGATTGGTCCAGCGGGGCATCACCACCCGATGGCCACTGGACCCGCTCCCCACGCTCGTGCCGTCGGCGCACTGGACCGAGATCGAGTCGGGCGTCGTGCAACGGGCGGTCGTGCTCGACTTGATCCTGCGCGACCTGTACGGGCCCCGCGAGCTCCTCGAACGCGGGTTGTTGCCGCCCGAGGTCGTCTTCGCCCATCCGGGCTTCCTGCGAGCGTGCGATGGGATCACGACCGCGGTCGACCAACAACTGGTGACCTATGCGGCCGACCTCGGTCAGTCGTCCGACGGCACGACCGTCGTGCTCGCCGACCGGGCCCAGGCCCCGTCGGGCGCGGGCTACGCCCTCGCCAACCGGACCATGCTCTCTCGGGTCTTCCCGAGCCTCTATCGCGACAGCCAGGTCCACCGCGTCGCCCCGTACTTCCGGAGCCTCCGCGCCGCACTCGAGCGGGTCGCCGACACCGCCCGAACCGACGACCCCCGCATCGTCGTGCTCACCCCGGGTTCGCAGGCCGAGACCTCGTTCGAGCACAGCTACGTCGGCTCGTACCTCGGCTATCCCGTGGTCGAAGGCGGCGACCTCACGATGCGCGACGGGCGCGTCCACCTCCGAGCGCTGGGCCGACTCGAACCAGTCGACGTGATCCTCCGGCGGGTCGACGCCGAGTGGTGCGACCCACTCGAACTCCGCCCCGACTCCCAACTCGGGGTGCCCGGGCTCGTCGAGGTCACGCGACGGGGCAACGTCGCCGTGGTGAACCCGCTCGGTTCGGGGGTGCTCGAGAACCCGGCGCTCCTGCCGTTCCTCCCCGGGATCTCGGAACACTTCCTCGGCCAGGAGCTGATCCTCCCCTCGGTCGCGACGTGGTGGTGCGGCCAGGACCGAGCCCGATCACACGTGCTCGCCAACCTGGCCCAGATGGTGGTGAAGCCGATCGGCCGGCCGACCGGTGACTCCGGCGGCTCGACGTCGATCGTCGGCGCCGAGCTGTCGGCCGACCAGCTCGACGACCTCCGGCGCCGAGTCGAGGCGCACCCCCATGCCTGGGTCGGCCAGGAACGACTCCGACTCTCGACCGTGCCCGCGTTCATCGACGGTGTCGTCTGCCCGCGCCCCTCGACGCTGCGTACCTTCGCCGTCGCCCGTGGCGAGTCGTACGTCGTCATGGCCGGCGGGCTCACCCGGGTGGCCCCCACCGCCGACACGCTGAGGATCTCGAACCAGGTGGGCGCGACCAGCAAGGACACCTGGGTGCTGGCATCGGAACCGGAGCACCTGAGCGAGTTCTGGCTCCGGGCCGGTCCGCCGACCGCAGCGACCGATCCGACCTCACTGTCGTCACGCGCAGCCGAGAACTTCTTCTGGCTCGGACGCTACGCCGAGCGGGCCGAGTCGGTCGCCAGGATGCTGCGCGCCGTCCACGACCGGCGCGAAGGCTCGGGTCCCGAAGGCGCCGAGTGCGTCCGGACGCTGCTCGGCGCGCTCACGCTCATGACGTCGACCGCGCCCGGCTTCGTGGGGACCGGCGCCGAGGGTCGGATCGACGCTCCGGCGGCCGAACTGTTGTCGCTGGCCTGTGATGCTGACCGCGCCGGCACGCTCGCGCACAGCGTCCGTCGTCTGCTCCACGCCGCCGAGGCGGTCCGCGACCAGCTCTCGCCGGACACGTGGATGGTCGTCGGATCACTGGAGTCCGAGCTCGCAGCGCTGCGGACCGCCACCCCCGGTCAGCCCTCGATCGTCCAGGATCGTCTCGGGAGAGTCCTGCAGGATCTGCTGGCACTGCACGGTCTGGCTGCCGACTCAATGGTGCGCGATGCCGGCTGGCACTTCATGGACGCCGGGCGCCGGATCGAGCGGGCGACCCAGCTCGCCTCGTTGCTCCGGGCAACCGTGACGGTGCCCCACGACACCGCGACCGACTCGCTCCTCTTCGAGTCGGTGCTGGTGGCGGGTGAGAGCATCATCACCTACCGCCGTCGTTATCGATCCCACGCCCAGATCGAGACCCTGCTCGACCTGCTCATCGCCGATCCCGGGAACCCGCGGTCGTTGCGCCATCAGATCGACCGGCTGTCGAGCGACGTCACGCTCCTCCCCGGTGGCAACGTCCCCGGCCGGCCCACACCGGAGGAGAAGCTGGTGCTCGAACTGTCGACCCGCCTCCGGGTGCTCGACACCAGCGCGGTGTCGACGGTCGACGAGGCGGGCGTGCGCCCCGACCTCGAGGCGTTCCTCGCCGACGTCGACGGAAGCCTGGCCGACATCTCCGACGCGCTCCAGAGCAGGAACTTCGTCCAACTGCTCCCGCAGCGGCAGATGACGTCAGGCTCCTCGGAGGAGCTGTCGTGACCCGCTACCAGGTCACCCATCGCACCGAATACCGGTACGCGTCACAGGTCACGTCCTCGTACGGCCAGACGTGCCTGTTGCCCCGGGACCTCCGCGGGCAACGGTGCGTCGAGGCTGCGTTGACCATCGATCCCGCGCCGTCCGACCAGCGGGAGCGAACGGACTTCTTCGGGAACCGGCGCTCGTTCTTCACCGTCTCGCAACCCCACGACGTACTGACGATCACCGGTTCGAGCATCGTGGACGTCACTGCCGATCGCGGCGCGCTCCCGCTCGACACCGGCGAGCCGTGGGAGCAGATCCGCGACCGCTGCCGAACCCTCAGCGGGGCGGTCGGAGCTGACGCACGCCATCACCTGCTCGACTCGGCCAGTGCGCCGACGGCACCGGTGTCCCTGGCGTACGCCGAGACGTCGTTCGTGCCCGGACGACCCGTCGTCGATGCCGTGGCAGACCTGTCGTCCCGGATCCATGCCGACTTCGACTTCGACCGCAACGCCACCGACGTGACCAGCACCATCGACGACCTGTTCGAGGCGCGCGGCGGCGTGTGCCAGGACTTCGCCCATCTCCTGGTGTCGTGCCTGCGTTCGATCGGCCTCCCCGGCCGCTACGTGTCGGGCTACCTCGAGACGGTCCCGCCGCCAGGCAAGACGAAGCTCACCGGCGCCGACGTGTCGCACGCCTGGGCATCCGTGCTGCTGCCCGACGTCGGCTGGATCGACATCGACCCCACCAACGACCAGTTCGTCGATGATCGCTACGTGACCGTCGCCTGGGGCCGCGACTACCGCGACGTTCCTCCGGTGAAGGGCGTCGTCTACACCAGCGGCGGTCGAACCCAGCTGAAGGTCTCCGTCGACGTCGATCGGGTCTGAGTGACTCCCGTCACGTCCGGCGAGCGTTGACCTATGGTCGTCCAAGGAGCAATGACGAGGGGAAGATCCATGAGTCGTACACGGCACATTCGTCTGCTGGTCTCGCTGGTCGCGCTGGTGTTGGTGGTGGCGGCGTGCGAGCCCATCTACACCAACGCCGCGGTCGAGCATCAAGAGAACGATCCCGAGACCCGTCCGTGGTGGTGCGACTCGACCGGCGGCGGTCACGGCGACCACGTCATGGACCCCGATCCCTACGAAGGCATCGTCAAGGGCGAGTTGTCCTGGGACGACTGCGTGGTCAACTCCATCTGGTTCGACCTCGCCGTCGACTACGCCCAGCAGTGGCCGACCGCCGGTGCCGCAGAGGCCGACGGCTGGAAACGGGTCGTGCCCTACGCCGCCGGCATGGGTACCCATCACGTGCGTGGCGGCTTCACGAGCATCGACGGCACGTTCAAGGGCTGGGAGCCCGAGTACCTGATGTACGACGGCAACGGACCCGGCGCCGAACTGACCGGCATGGCCTGGTGGGTGCAGAGCGCCGACGGCCCGCCGGCGGGTTTCCGGGGCGACAACGACTGGTGGCACCAGCACCCGAACGTGTGCCTGACCCAGAACTACACGTGGATCGGCCAGAACATGTCGAAGCAGCAGTGCGATGCTCGCAACGGCATCCATCTGCCGAACGACGACTGGTGGATGTCCCACGCGTGGATCATGCCCGACTGGCAGCAGCAGTTCGACGTGTTCCAGAACCATCACCCGTGCCTGCCGGGCGGCGGGCCGATCACCGATCCGACCGATCCGTGCTGGATGGAAGCCATGCACGGGGGAGGCCACGGGCACGAGTCCTGACCCGGGTCAGCCGATGACGACGGAGCCCGTGTGGTCGTCGGTCGGGAGCCGACCCTCGGTCACGGCGCTGATCGACATGGAGACCAGCTCAGCTTCGCCCTCGAGCGTGGTGGCGAACGCGGTGTCGGCGGCGTCGCGTCCGGTGGCGATGCGGACCAGCGATGACCGCGGCGCCAGGCGAGTGGAGTCGAGGATCTCCCACGACTCGCCGAGGCGGACCTCGGCCACGGCGTGGAAGTCCATGGGCGACAGACCCGGCGCGTAGACGGCGACCAGCCGGGCAGGGATTCCGAGGGCCCGGCAGAGCGCGATGGTCACATGGGCGAAGTCGCGACACACGCCCTCGTGGCGGATGAGCGTGTCGAGCGCCGTGTCGAGTGGGCCGCTGGCGCCCAGGACGTAGACGAACCGCTCGTGGACCCAGGCGGCGACCGCCGGGGCCAGGTCGGGGCTGCCGAGCTGCTCGGCGAACTCGGCCGAGGCGAATCCGGCCAGGGCGTCCGATGGGCAGTAGCGGCTCTGACGGAGCGCCACGATCACCTCGTCGTCGTACGCCACGTCGGCGCCACCGGCGACGATGACGTCCGGCGTGCCGACGGTCGCCGAGTACTGCACCGACAGCGCACCTGGCTGGGCACGGACGATGTGCGTGCGTCCGGCCCGATCCGACTCGATCTCGTCGACGGTCACACCGTCGGTTGATCCTCCGACGGTCACGTCGAGGCCCTCGTGCATGATTTCGCCGGCGGACCTGGCAACGGCGATCTGGAACGCGAACACCGCCGGAGAGGCCACCGAGAACTCGATCGAGCAGGTGACGCTGCGGTCGTCCGAGGAGTTGGTCACCGGCGGATCGTATCGGCGTCCGAACGCGCCACACCCGCCGGAGCAACCGGCGGAGTGCCGTCGGGCGCCCTCGGAAGGAGCGCCAGCGACTGGTCATCGGAACGATGCCCAACAGCTCCGTGCCAACGTGGGAGCGCCCGCAGCGAAGCGAGGACGCTCCAGACAACTCAGCAGCGCCAGCGACTGGTCACCGCGACGATGCCCAACAGCTCCGTGCCAACGTGGGAGCGCCCGCAGCGAAGCGAGGACGCTCCAGACAACTCAGCAGCGCTCGATGATGGTGGCGTTGGCGAGACCGCCGCCCTCGCACATCGTCTGGAGGCCGTAGCGGCCGCCGGTCCGCTCCAGCTCGTTGAGCAGTGTGGTCATGAGCTTGGCGCCGGAGCCACCGAGCGGGTGGCCGAGGGCGATGGCGCCACCGTTCACGTTGACCTTGCTCATGTCGGCGCTGTGCTCCTTCTGCCAGGCACCGACGACCGAGGCGAACGCCTCGTTGACCTCGAACAGGTCGATGTCGTCCATCGTCAGGCCGGACTTCTCGAGCACCTTGGTCGTGGCCGGGATGGGGCCGGTGAGCATGGTGACCGGGTCGACGCCGGCGAGGGCGAAGGTGTGGAACTTGGCGCGGGGCTTCAGGCCGAGCTCCTTGGCCTTCTCCTCGCTCATGATCAGCACGGCCGAGGCGCCGTCGCAGATCTGGCTCGAGTTCCCGGCGGTGACCTTGCCGTCGGGCAGGAAGGCGGGCTTGAGCCCGGCGAGCGACTCCGGCGTCGAGGCGCGGATGCCCTCGTCGGCCGTGGCCATCTCGTCGCCGGTGTCGATGAGCTCACCCGTCTCCTTGTCGAGCTTCTTGACCTTGACCGGGATGATCTCGTTGTCGAAACGACCCTCGGCCTTGGCGGCCGCAGCGCGCTCCTGCGAGGCGAGGCCGAGGGCGTCGAGGTCCTCGCGTGAGAGATCCCACTTGTTGGCGATGATCTCGGCCGACACACCCTGGGGGATGAGGCCCTTCCAGCCCTCGATGTACTCGACGTCGGCGTAGCGGGCGAGTGCCTCGTGGCCGAAGGGGATCGAACCGGGGGTCATGGACGCACCCATCGGGGTGGTGGTCATGACCTCGACCCCGGCGGCGACGGCGATGTCGTAGGCACCGGCGATGACGCCCTGGGCGGCGAAGTGGGCGGCCTGCTGGGACGAACCACACTGGCGGTCGACGGTGGTGGCGGGCACGGTTTCGGGCCAACCGGCGCCGAGGACGGCGTTGCGACCCACGTTGAGGCCCTGGTTGCCGACCTGCATGACACAGCCCATCACGACGTCGTCGACGAGGGCGGGATCGAGGTCGTTGCGTTCGGCCACGGCCTTGAGGGTCTCGGCGGCGAGGTCGGCAGCGTGCCAACCGGAGAGTTGACCGAAGCGCTTGCCGCCAGCGGTGCGGACGGCGTCGACGATGACGGCGGTGGTCATGGGGGTCTCCCTTGGGTGGAGGTCGGGGTGGTGTCGAGAGTTGACCGTTCGGTCAAGTGGTTCAAGTGTCGCGGGAGGTCTGGACATTCCGCAATTCCGCAGCGCACCCGCCGATCATGATTGCAAGGGATCGAGCTGCCGGTGACTTATGGGGGTATCGAAGCGATCATCACGCCCCTCCTCGCCTTGCCTGTTCGCAGCCGGGATCATGAGGTCGACATGGACCGCGCCGGAGGCTTCGACGAGTGGTACGAGCAGACTCGTCCCGGACTGGTCCGATCGTTGCTCGTGGTGGCGAGCGGCGATCTGTCGAGCGCGAGCGAGGCGGCGGACGAAGCCCTGGTCCGGGCGCTCGAACGCTGGCCCCGGGTGCGAACGATGGATTCGCCGGCCGGTTGGACGCATCGGGTCGCGCTCAACGTGCTCCGTCGCCGCCATCGGCGTCGGGCCACCGAGGACCGCGCCGTCGAGCGTCTGCGGGCAGGGGCCGCGGAGCACGCTGCCGGTGCCGACGGAGAGGCGATCGCCCTGTGGGATGCCGTCGCCGACCTCGACCGCCGCTCCCGCGAGGTCATCGCACTGCGCTACGTCGCCGGGATGACCGAGCCGGAGATCGCCGACCTGTTCGGGACCAGGCCCGGCACCGTGTCATCGATCCTCAGTCGCGCTCGCGCCCGGCTCCGCGACGAGCTCGGGGAGGCCCCGTGAACGAACGAGACGATCCGCTCGCCCAGATCGGCGCGCTCGCGAGCGGGGCATCGCTCGGTTCACAGACCGACGTCTCGGCGATCCATCGACGCGCTCGACGTCGGCGCAACGTTCGTCACGCCGCCGTGGCGAGCATCGTGTTCGTCGCCATCGCCGGCGGCGTCCTGCTGGCGATCGTGGCGCCTGGCCAGCAGGACGACCTCGCCGTGGACACCGCAGACGTCCCTGCGCCGCCGGGAACCGTTGCCGTCTTCACCCCGGAGGCGTGGCAGCCGTGGGAGGTGGCAGGTGTCGTGGACCGCGCAGACCGGGCGGCCCCCGTGTACCGCCGCGTCGGCTCCGGGGACGGGCTCGTTCTCGTGCTCGGACCGAGCATCCCGTGCATCGACCACACGACGTGCGGCGTCGAACGGCCGTCGCTTCCCAGCGACCTCGGGTTCCTCGCGAGCCGCGGTCCCCTCGGTGACGAACCGGCAGTCTTCGTACCGTCGTGGAACGACGACCTCCACGTCGGGCGATCGACCGACGTGTCCCTGGACGGCCTCGACTCGCCCCAGCAGTTCGTCGGTGCCCACAACGTCGAACGTGTCGTTCGGGCCATCGCACGGGACCGACGCACCGCGGCTCCAGACCGCATCGTCATCGCCGGCATCGGCGGTGGTGGTGTCGGTGCGGCCGTCCATGCCGAGACCCTCGCGGAGGCGTTCCCAGGCACACCGATCGTCGTGTTGATCGACGGCATGGTCGTGCCGGGACGCGACACGTTCGACGAGTGCATCCTGCGAACGGCAGCGACGGCGTGGGGCGCCACGGTTCCCGGCGACGGAGTGACCGCTGCGAAGGTGCAGGGGAACCTCGCTTCGACGACGCCCGCCGCCCGCTTCGTGGTCGTCGTGCACCGGGACGATCCGGTGCTCCGCCGCCTCCCGATCCTGCCCGGGACTGGTTGCGACCCGACCGAGCGGCGGCCGGCCACGATTGCCACGTACCTCGACGCCGTGCGTGCCATGGATGCTGATGCCCCTCGCTGGCGCATCGTGCAGATCGGGTCCACTGGGCACAGCGTGTTGGACCGCGCTGCGGATGACCCGGTGACCAGCCGGGTGCTCGAGACCCTCGAGGCGGGACGATGACCACTACGCAACCGACGGCCGTTCCCCGTCGGGCCGTGCTCGGTGCCGTGGCGGTGTCCGTCGGACTCACCGCGTGCCGCTCCGACACGGGTGGCCCGTTCCCCGAGGCCCGCCCCGACGGCACCGAGCCGGCCGCGACGACCACGCCGGTGGCGCCGGTGACCGAGGACGCGGTCCTGCACCTGCTCCGACGTGCCACCTTCGGCGCGCGACCCGACCTCCGTGACGAGGTCGAGCGTCTGGGGCGCGACACCTGGCTCGACGAACAACTGCATGCCGACCCGAGCACCCTCGACCTCGAGAACGAGTTGCTGGACGCCCTGCCCGAGTTGGCATTGCCTGCGCCCGAACTCGTCGCGCTCGTGCAGGCCAAGGGTGCGCCGGCGTCGCTGGCGCGACAGCTCGTGTTCGCCACCCTCGTCCGGCAGGTGGCAAGTCCGTTCCAGCTCCACGAGCGCATGGTCGAGTTCTGGAGCGACCACCTGCACGTCCCGGTCACGGACCAACTCTCGATCCCGCTCAAGATCGTGGACCATCGGACCGTCGCCCGTGCGCTGGCACTGGGGCGCTTCGACGACCTCCTGGTCGCCTCGGCCACGAGTCCTGCGATGCTCCGCTACCTCGACAACGCACAGTCGTTCCGGGGCGCCATCAACGAGAACTATGCGCGCGAGCTCCTCGAGCTCCACACCGTCGGAGTCGATGGCGGCTACGACGAAACCGATGTCGTCGCCGTTGCAAGGTTGCTGACGGGTTGGACCGTGGATCGTGGAACCGTCGAGTTCCGTTTCGACGACCGGCGACACGACCCTGGGCCGGTTGAGGTGCTCGGGTGGACGCGCCCGGCCGACGGCGATCCCCGGGCCCACGGGGAGCTGTTCCTCCGCCACCTCGCCACCCACCCCGCCACCGCACAGCATCTCTGCCGCAAGCTGGCCCGACGGTTCGTCGCCGACGATCCGCCCGCCGACATCGTCGATGCCATGGCTGCCACGTGGCAGTCACAGGACTCGGCCATCGCGCCCGTCCTCCGAACGATGTTCGACCATCCGTCGTTCGACGGCGCGCCCGCCAAGTTCCAACGTCCCTGGGATCACCTGGTCCAGACCCTTCGCGCCCTCGGCACGATTCCGAATCTCACCGCCGACCCGAAGGCGCTCCGGCGCCTCACCGCCGCCGCGCAGGAACTGGGGCAGACGCCCTATCGCTGGCCGGCCCCGAACGGCTATCCCGACGTCGAGGGCGCATGGCACGACGCGGGCGGGATCCTGACTCGATGGCGGGTGACCGCAGCCGTCGTCGGCGAGGCACTGACGAACCGCGAGGCGTTCCGGACGACCGACCTCACCACACCCGAGTTCGTGATGGCCGAGACCACCGATGCGGCCGGCGTGGTGCGCGAGATCCACCGAATGCTCCGGGGCGAGACGGCGACCGATGACCTAGCCGCCGAGCTGCTCGACGTCGCAGGGTGGGCACCGGACGACGCCGTCGACATGACAGCCGTCGCCGACGCGTCCGCCCGCCTGCTCTTCGCCGTGCTCGCCGACCCTGCGGCCTCGTACCGATGACCCGTCCTCTGACCACCTCCCGCCGGCAGCTCCTGCGCGGCTTCGCAGCCACGACGGCGGCTGCCGGGATCCAATCCGTCGGCGTCCCAGCAGCAGGCGCCGAGACGCCTCCGGCGACCGGCCGGCTCGTGACCGTGTTCTTGCGGGGCGGGATGGATCACCTCTCTGCCGTCTTCCCGCTCGACGACGCCGACCTGGCCCGGGAACGACCGACCATCGGAGTGGAGGGCGGTCTCGACCTCGACGGACGGTTCGGCCTCCACCCGGCCATGCCCCGACTGCACGAGCGACATCGCAGCGGGACGTTCGTCCCCGTCGTCGCGACCGGGAATCCGGCCGGCGACCGCAGTCACTTCGTCGCGCAGGATCTCGCCGCGCTCGGCGACGTCGTCGTGGGCACCGACGCCCGTGGCTGGCTCGGCCGCCACTTGCTGGCGACCGCGTCTGAGGACGATCGACCACTCCGGGCGGTCACCGTCGGCGCCAACGTCGACCGGAGCCTGGGCGGTTACCCGGCGCTCGGCCTCCCGTCGATCCAGCAGTTCGGTCTGGGACCCCTGGCCGACACCTGGGAGCTCGACGCTGTGGTCCGTGTCGCCTACGCCGGGAGTGGGGACGCCGAGCGCGTCGGCCGCCAGGCCCTCGAGGCGACCGACGCCGTGGTCGGTCTGCCGGCATCGACCGACGAGGACGAGGACATCCGAGCATTGGCGGACGTCGCCACCCTGCTCGACGAGGGACGCGACGCGGGTCTCGGAACGGAGGTGGTCACGGTCGACCTCGGCGGGTGGGACACGCACGACCAGATGGGAACCACCGAGGAGGGTGAGATGCGCGCGCTGCTCGCACACCTCGACGAGGTGCTCGGTGGGTTCGCCGACGATCTCGACCGGCGCGGCATCGATGACGTGCACACCGTGGTCTCGACCGAATTCGGTCGACGCGTCCGCCAGAACGGATCCGGCGGCACCGACCACGGATGGGGGTCCACGATGTTCGTGCTCGGCCCCGGGCTGCGTCGCGGCGCGGTGGCCGGCGACTGGAGCGGACTGTCGCCCGAGGTCCTCGGCGAACGCGGTGACGTGCCGGTCACGACTGACTTCCGCGACGTGCTCGCCGAGGTTGCCGGCCGTGCCCTCGGGACCGATGCCGCAACCGCATTCCCCGACCACGACGCGACTGCGGTGGGGCTCCTCCGACCCGGTTAGCGTCACGGCGTGCCGGAACCGACAGCGGCGAGAGCGATCGGTCTCGCCGAGGCCGCCGACCGTCTCGACGTGCACTACCAGACCGCCTACAAGTGGGTGCGGAACGGCACTCTGCCCGCCGTCCAGGTGGGCCGAACGTACGAGATCGATCCGGACGACGTCGCAACGCTCACCGATCGACGCGCACGGCCCGCACCACCGCCGCCGAAGCGACCTCGGATCGGCGCGGCGGCCGACCGCATGCACGACGCACTGGTGTGCGGCAACGATTCCGAGGCCCGATCGATGGCGCGCGAACTGGTCGACCAGGGCGTCCGGGCCACGCAGATCGCCGACGACCTCCTGGCTCCGGCGCTGCGACGGATCGGCGAAGGCTGGGAGCGAGGCGAGGTCTCGGTGTCGGTCGAACACCGGGCGACGGCGATCGCCGAGCGGATCCTGGCCGACATGACGCCGACTCCCCGTGGTCGACGGCGGGGGACGGTGCTGGTCGCCTCGGTGTCCGGAGACCGCCACGGGCTCGCATCTCTCCTGGCCGCGACCGCATTGCGGGAGGACAACTGGCGGGTCGAACATCTCGGCGCCGACGTCCCACCAGAGGAGATCGAGCGCTTCAGCGACGAGGCCGGGGTCGATCTCCACGTGCTGTCGGTCGGGATCGACACCGCCAGGCCGGTCGCCGACACACTCGCTGAGCGGCTCCGGGACCAGGGCAAGCGGGTGCTCGTGAACGAGCCGGGCGCCACGCTCGAGGACCTCCGGGAACAGGCGATGAATAAATCGCACTGAGTCAGGCTAAAGACGGGCATGACACGTATCCCGCAACACCTCAAGATCCGCTTGCCCTTCGTGGTGGCCGGGTTCGCCTCGTTCCTGCTGTCGGTCTTCCTGTACTTCGTGCTGGACGAGCGAACTGCCGGAATCTTCGTCGGCCTCTGGGTCCCGTCGATCCATTCGCTCGGTGCGCTGATGCTGACGCCGGTCGACGTCGGTGTCCGTCCCGAACGGACCGAGGTGACGTCATGAGTACCTTTGTGCTCTTCGCGATCGGCAGCGTTGTGTTCGCCCTCACGGTGTACGGCGCAGTGATGGCCGGCGGGCTCAAGCTGACCAAGAACTCGATCCTCGAGAACGATCAGTACCGGCGCCGAGTCGACGACGATCAGGTCGACTCCGGGCTCCCCACGGACGCCACGTTCTGATCAACCGGCTCGCGGGCGGAGCGGCGTTTCGGTGGTCGATGCGCCATCCTGTCGTATGTTCACATTCGACGAGGAGAGCTATGAGGCGACGGTACGGTCGCTCTCCGACGCGATCGTCGAGGCCCAGGGCCCGGTCCGGATCCTCAACGCCATCAAGTGGGACGACGAGGTGCGAGACACGTTCTTTGCCTCGAATTGTCGTGAGCAGCCGTCAGTGGATGCCGATTGGTACCTCGACCGTGAGATCGGCCTCGACATCGACGAGACCCGCGACCGCTTCCTCGACATCGAGCTCCAGATCAACGGCTCGCTCGGGACCACGTCCGGGGTCGCCCAGCTCCTGAAGCGAACCTGCGAGCAGTACCGGCTGACCCTCGACCTGCTCGAGGCCCGGGGCACCGAGCAGTTCGGGTCGATCTCGGCCCAGTTGTACGGCACCACCGACGACGTGTTCCATGCCGGTGGGCCCACCGTGGCCGACCTCGCCGGACAGTTCCGGGAGGCGCTCTCCTGGGTGTCGGAACTGCCGATCGACGACCGGGACGAGAAGACGATCGGCGGCGACGACGCCGTGAAGCTCCTCCAGGAGAAACTCGATCGCTCGATGGGTCCCGGAAAGGTCGACGTGGTGGCCGACGACGGCATCGTCGCCGATGCTGCCGCCGGTTCGAGCTACATCAAGCTGCGGGCCGACGCGATGTTCTCCGAGCGCCAACTCGAACAGCTCGAGTCGCACGAGGGTTGGGTCCACGTGGGAACGTCGGCCAACGGACTCGCGCAGCCGGTCTGCACCTTCCTCGGCAAGGCACCCCCGCCGGTGAACGTCACGCAGGAAGGTCTCGCGACCCTCACCGAGATCCTGTCGCTCACGTCGCACCCGGCGCGACTCCTGCGAATCGCCGACCGCATCGACGCCATCGCCCTCGTCACCAGCGGGGCGAGCTTCGTCGAGGTCGTCGAACACTTCCGCACCGAGGGCATGGACGAAGACCTGTGCTGGCAGACCGCCATGCGCGTCTTCCGCGGATCGACCCCCACCGGCCTCCCGTTCACCAAGGACCTCGGCTACGGCAAAGGGCTGGTCCTGACCTACGCGTACATGCGGGTGGCCATCCGTACCGGTCGCCTCGATCGCATCCCCGTGCTGTTCTGCGGCAAGGTCGACATCAACAACATGGGTGCCATCAACGACCTCTACGACGAGGGCTTGATCGAGCCGCCGGAGTTCCTGCCCGAGGTCTTCCGCGACGTGAATGCACTGGCCGCCCAGGTGGCATTCAGTCGCTTCCTCCGTGATCTCGACTTCGACCGTCTCGCGGCCGACTACGCACCGCTGCTCGGCGTCCCCCCCACCCCGGACATCGTCGACGTCTGATCGCCGACGCCTCGTCGCCGAGCGGCGTCGCCTCCTTCGCCATCGACGTCCCCGGGCGTCTACGGTTCTCGACCAACAACCGAACGGACGGTGATGGAGAGGAACCCGGTGCGATCCCGGGACGGTTCCGCCACTGTGACCGGGGAGTGAGTCGACGGGATCCCACGGCGTGATGCTGGAAGGGGTCGGCGAGCATCGATCCGGGAGTCAGGAGACTCGCCACGCCGTCCTTCCGACACCAGTGGGAGCGAGAACTCCCCGGGAGGAACTCATGGCAATCACCGACGTCCCCTTCGGGCGGTCGTGCCGCGTCCGTGCCGCATCGCTCGTGGCCGGCGGCGCCCTCGCCGTCGCCGGTCTCGGTCTGGCACCCACGAGTGCCGGGGCGCAGGCCGACGGCACCACGGCGCCTCAGGCCGCCGGTTCGTGGCTCGCCGATCAACTGGTCGAGGGCGAGCGCTTCGAGACCGAGTTCGACGGCACGATCTTCTCCGACTTCGGTCTCACCGCAGACACTGTGGTCGCGCTGGGTGCGGCCGGTGTCGCCGACAATGTCGCGGCGGCCGCCACCGCATGGCTCGGTGCGACCGCCCAGACGGAGGGCTATGCCGGCGACGGCACCACATCGACGTCGTCGGGTGGACTGGCGAAGCTGGCCATCGTCGCGCAGACGCGGGGCCTCGACGCCCGCGACTGGGGCGAGGACGGGGTCGATCTCATCCAACGTCTCCTCGACATCGAGGACGGATCGGGCCGATTCACCGACAACCCCAACTTCGGCGACGGGTTCAAGACGTTCGGGCATGCGTTCGCGATCCTCGCCCTGGTACGTCAGAGCGGTGTGAGCCCGTCCGACGCCTCGATCGACCTGCTCCTGGGCAGCCAGTGCGCGGACGGCGGGTTCTCCGGTGACCTCGACCCGGCGACGTGCGAGAGCGGTATCGATTCGACGGCAACCGCGCTGATGGCCCTGATCGCCGCCGATCGAGCGGCGGACGCCGACGAGATCGACGACGCAGTCGCCTCGCTCCTCGGTCTCCAGCAGGCCGGAGGCGGCTTCGCCACCTCGGGCGGCGGTGACGCCAACACCAACAGCAGCGGACTCGCCACCTACGTACTCGCCCTCGCCGGTGAGACAGCGGCCGCCGAGGCCGGCGCGAGCTTCCTCCTCGCCCTGCAACAGGACTGCGATGACCCCGAGACCGACCGTGGCGGCATCGCGTTCGACGCGTCGGGCTTCGACGTCGCCACCGCACCGCGGGCCACTGCCCAGGCCATCTTCGGGCTGAGCGGCGCCGGATACGTCGGCGCGTCGTCGGCCGGTGCGATGGCGACGCAACCCCGGTTCGCCTGCCCGGAGGCCACCGAACCGACGACGCCGACCACGTCGCCACCGTCCGCCGGCGCAGTCGAGGGAACCGGACAGGCGCGCCCGGCAACCCCGGTCCGGGCCACACCGTCCTTCGCCGGCTGACGTGGCCCGTCCGGCACGACTCGCAGCCATCACCGGTCACCTTCTCGGGATCGGGCTCCTCGGGATCGGGCTCCTCGGGATCGGGGCCGCCGTCCTCGGCGGCTCCGTCCCGGTCGGCGCGGCACCCGTCGCACCGCGCGC
>JBBKVY010000254.1:0-16300 GCA_037968675.1 Acidimicrobiales bacterium
AGGGCTCGCACGAAGAGGTCGAGCAGCCACGAGCGGATGACCGAGCCCTCCTGCCACGAACGCATGGTCGCGGGCAGGTCGATGTCGAGATCGGCGCGCGCCATCAACTCGTAGCCCTCGGCGAACGCCTGCATCACGGCGTACTCGATGCCGGTGTGGACCATCTTCGTGAAGTGTCCGGTGCCGACCGGACCGACGTGCGCCAGCCCCTTCCCATCGGGGGCCGGCGGTGCCAGGGTCTCCAGCGCAGGCCAGATCCGCGCCACGTCGTCATCGGCACCGCCCACCATCAGGGCATAGCCGTTGTCGAGGCCCCAGACACCGCCGGACACACCGGCGTCGACGAAACCGACTTCGCAGTCACCGAACGATGCGCCGTGACCGATCGACTCGGTCCATCGGGTGTTGCCGCCGTTCACCACGAGGTCGCCTGGATGCAGAACGGCTTGCAGGACCACCATCGTCTCGCTGGTCGGCTCACCCGCAGGCACCATGACCCACACCGACCGAGGTGGGGTCAGCGCCTCGCACAGATCCTCGAGCGTTTCGACGTCGGAGGCATCGCTGAAGGGGTCGTACCCCACCACCTCGTGTCCGCCACGGCGAAGGCGCTCCGCCATGTTGGCGCCCATCCGTCCGAGTCCGATCATCCCGATCTGCACGGCCTCACCCTATGGCCGACGTTGGCAATCGGGATCTCACGCGGCAGGGTGGAACGTCCACCAGTGTCGGGACAGGAGTCGCTCATGCCAGCAGTTGCCACCCCCTTCGCCAAGGGCGATTCGGTGATCTATCCCCAACACGGCGCAGGCACGATCGTCGATGTGGTCACCAAGACGGTCGGTGACGTCGAGCGCGACTACTTCGTGGTCGACCTCGAACTGCAGGAGCTACGGGTCTGGGTGCCCGTCGATGAAGCCGAGGAGATCGGCGTGCGCGAACCCACGGCGAAGGATGAGCTCGAAGATCTCTTCGAGTTGCTCGCCGACCACGACGTGAGGATCCCGTCCAACTTCTCCCGCCGCATGAAGAACAACCAGCGGCGCATGAACGACGGCGACGTCTGGCAACTGGCCGAGGTCGTCCGCAACCTCGCCGTCCGGCGTCATCGCAAGCATCTCTCCCCGTCCGAGAAGACGCTCTACCTCCACGCTCGCGGCCTGCTGGTCGCCGAACTCGCGTTGTCGTTGGGCGTGTCGGGCGACAAGGCCGAGGCCGCGCTCGACGAACGCCTGCCCGAGGTCATCGACGACGAGGTCGACTAGCCCTCAGACCACCGCCGCGTTGGCAGCCTCGGTGGCGACGGCGCCGATGGCGTCGATGATCTCGTCGGTGTGGGCCAGCCCGGGGAACAACACTTCGTAGGCGCCCGGGGCCATGGCCACTCCACGCTCGAGCATGGCGTGGAAGAAGCGGCCGAAGAACGCCTCGTCGGTCGTCTTGGCGTCGTCGTAGGTGCGCACGTCGCCGGTGCCGAAGTGGATTCCGACGAGGCTCGACACCTGGGGGACGACCGCGTCGACGCCGGCACCGGCGAACGCCTTCTCGAGATGGGCGGCGAGGCGGGTCGCGCTCGCCCGCAGTCGCTCGTAGGCGGCATCGTCGAGCAACTCGAGTGCGGCGAGTCCGGCCGCCGTGGCGAGCGGATTGCCCGACAGCGTGCCGGCCTGGAAGACCGGACCGTCGGGCGCCATCGAGTCCATGATCTCGCTCCGGCCGCCGTAGGCGCCGATGTTGAGACCCCCACCGATGACCTTGCCGAAGCACGTGATGTCGGCCTCGACCCCGAACAACTCCTGGGCACCGCCTCGGGCCACCCGGAAGCCGGTGATCACCTCGTCGAGGATCAGCAGCGCCCCCACCCGGTCGCACTCGTCGCGCAGCGCGTGGAGGAAGCCGTCGGCCGGAGCGACCAAGCCCATGTTGGCGGCCGCGGGTTCGACGATGACTGCGGCCACCCCGTCGTCGAGCGTCGGGACGTCGTTGTACGGGACGACATGCGTGTCGGCGACGGTCGCCGGCGTCACCCCGACCGAGTCCGGGAGGCCGAAGACCGCGAGCGCGGACCCGGACTGTGCCAGCAACGCATCGCCGTGGCCGTGGTAGTTGCCGGCGAACTTCACGAGCGTGGTGCGACCTGTGTGCCCACGGGCCAGGCGGATCGCCGACATGGTCGCCTCGGTGCCCGACGACACCAGTCGGACCTTGTCGACCGACGCGACGCGCGTGCAGATCTCCTCGGCGATCCGCACCTCGCCCTCGGTCGTCGCGCCATAGCTCGTGCCCCGCGTCGCCGCTTCCTGCACCGCGTGCACGATCGCCGGGTGGGCGTGGCCGGCGATGACCGCCCCGTAGCTCTGGACGAGGTCGAGGTACTCGTTGCCCTCGACGTCCCAGAGCCGGGCGCCCTCGGCCCGCTGCACGAAGTAGGGCGTCCCACCGACGGCGCGGAATGCTCGGATCGGCGAGTTGACGCCGCCGGGGATCCGGGCTTCTGCGCGCCGTTGCAACTCCTCGTTGGTGCGTGAGGGGCGGTCCGTGGTCACTGCAAGCCCTCGGCGATCGCTCGGGATGCGTAGGTCAGGATCACATCGGCACCCGCCCGCTTGATCGACAGCAGGTGCTCGGCCATCACAGCGTCGCCGTCGATCCAGCCGCGCTCGTGCGCGGCCTTGACCATCGCGTACTCGCCGGACACGTGGTACGCCGCGATGGGCACGTCGACCCGGGCACGGGCCTGGGAGATGACGTCGAGGTACGCCAACGCCGGCTTCACCATGATCATGTCGGCGCCCTCGTCGAGGTCGGCCTGGATCTCGGCCATCGCTTCGCGAGCGTTGGACGGGTCCTGCTGGTACCCCTTCCGGTCGCCACCGTCCACGATGGTGACGTCGACTGCGTCGCGGAACGGGCCGTACAGCGCGCTGGCGTACTTGGCGGCGTAGGCGAGGATCGGCATCTCGGTGTGACCGTCACCGTCGAGCGCGGCGCGGATCGCTCCGACCTGGCCGTCCATCATCCCGCTGGGCGCCGTGATGTCGGCGCCGGCCCGTGCCTGGGCGACGGCCGCGGCGGCATAGAGGTCGAGCGTCGCGTCGTTGTCGACCGTGCCGTCGTCGCGGACGATGCCGCAGTGGCCGTGGTCGGTGTACTCGTCCACGCAGAGATCAGCGATGAGCACGACGTCGTCGCCGACGTCGTCTCGGAGTTCACGCAGCGCGACCTGGACGATGCCGTCCGGATCGGACGCGCCGCTGCCGGTCGCGTCCTTCGTCTCGGGGATGCCGAAGAGGATCACGCTCGGGACCCCGAGGTCGCGCAGCTCGCGCACCTCCTGCTTCAGACTGGCGACCGTGTGCTGGACGACGCCGGGAAGACTCTCGATCGGCTGCGCCGAGTCGATGCCCGCACGTACGAACAGCGGCGCGATCAGGTCGTCGATCCCGACACGGGTCTCGGCGACCATGCGGCGCAGCGCCGGCGTGCGGCGGAGACGGCGGAGACGTCGCTCGGGATAGCTCACGGACCGAGCCTACGAGCGCAGGAGCGCGCCGAGCCCAGCGAGGTCGAGCTCCGCGATGGACGGGACGACGAGGTCGGCATGGGCGAACGCGAGGTGCGCCGTCATGCCGGCTGGGACGCCGACGGTCGCACAACCGGCAGCGTTGGCCGCAGTGACGCCGGGTTCGGAGTCCTCGAGCACGACACAGGCCGTGGGCTCGACGCCCAGGCGCTCGGCGGCCAGGAGGAAGAGGTCCGGATGGGGTTTCGTCCGCTCGCGACCGACGTCGTCCCGGGTCGCCCGGACAGGGAACAGGTGGTCGACACCGAGACGAGTCAAGTGACCCAGGACCCAGTCGAGCGGACTCGACGATGCCACCGCCACCTTCACCCCAGCGTCCTGCGCTGCCTTCGCGAGGTCGACCACGCCGGGACGGATCGTCTCCTGCGAGATGCGGGCGTAGTGCCGAGCCCGGCGGGTCTCGAGGATCTCCTCCCTGTTCGCCAGCGGCCGACCGAGCGCCGTCTCGAGCATCTCCGTCCAGTGCGGATGGTTGGTGGTGCCGATCATCGACACCCACTCGGCACGCGACAGCTCCAGGCCGTGGGCGTCGAACGACTCAGCAACCGACAGGTACTCCGACGTCTCGGTGTCGAGGATGAGGCCGTCGAAGTCGAACAGCAGGCCGGCGAGTGTCATCGGACCAGAGCCTCGAGGAGGCCGTCGACGGTGTGGACGTCGGCCTCGATGTCGACGGTCAGGCCGAGCTCGCGTGCGGTGTCGGCGGTGATCGGACCGATGCAGGCGACGAGCGGGGGAACGGTGTCGCAGACGGCCAGGAAGTTCCGGACGGTGGACGAGGACGTGAAGGTGACGATGTCGGCGGCGGCGGCACGCGCCAGATCGGCGTCGGACGGTCGGCCCTGGACGGTGCGGTAGGCCTCGACGACGTCGACGTCCCATCCCGTGTCCCCCAGCCCCTCGGGCAACACGTCGCGCGCGTCGGCGGCGCGAGGGATCAGCACCCGTCCGGGGCCGTGCGGGAACACCTCGAGCAGTCCCTCGGCCACGAAGCGATCGGGCACGAGATCGGCGACGACGTTGCCCGAAGCCAACGCGTCCGCAGTGCCGGGACCGATCGCTGCCACCTGGGCGTCGCCGAAGACTCGAGCGTCGCGGCACTCGGCCAGCAGTCGACGGGCGCCGTTCGGCGACGTGACCACCACCCAGTCGTACGAGGCCAGGTCGGCGACTGCTGACCGCAACGCGACGCCCCCGTCGGAGGGTCCGTCGATCCGGATGGCGGGGATCTCGACCGTGTCGGCGCCCAGCTCGCGCAGCTTCGCCAGCAGGGAGGACGACTGGGCTCGCGCGCGCGTGACGACGACGGTCTTCCCGAACAGCGCGCGGTTCTCGAACCACGTGAGGTCGAGCCCAGCGACCGCGCCGACGACGATCGTCGCCGGCGGTTCGAGGTCCTGGTCGGGCAGGGTGGCGAGCGTGGCGCGGACGGTGCGCTGTTGCGGTCTCGTCCCCCAGATCACGGCAGCGGCCGGGGTGTCGGGGTCCCGACCGGCAGCGATGAGGCGTCGGCAGATCGTGGCCACGCGACCCACGCCCATGAGGACGATGATCGTGCCGCCGACGTTGGCGACGGCATCCCAGTCGACCGATCCGTCCTCACCGATCGACGGGTCCTCGTGGCCGGTGACGACGGTGAAGCTGGTGGACGAGAATCGCTGGGTGACCGGGATGCCGGCGTACGCCGGAACGGCGATGGCCGACGTGACGCCGGGGACGAACTCGAACGGGACGCCGGCGTCTCGGAGCGCCATCGCCTCCTCGCCTCCACGGGCGAAGACCGTCGGATCACCACCCTTGAGTCGGACGACCGTCTCGCCGAGCGTGCCCCGTTCGACCAACAGGGCGGAGATCTCCTCCTGCGAGTAGCGGGCCTGACCCGGCGCCTTCCCGACGTCGATGCGCTCGGCCGACGCCGGGGCGAGGTCGAGCAACTCGGCCGCCGAGAGCCGATCGTGCACGACGACGTCGGCCGTCCCGAGGACCTCGGCGCCGCGCATCGTCATCAGCCCGGGATCGCCTGGGCCGGCGCCGACGAGGTACACGGTCATCCCGACATCACAGACGAGACCCTACGACGGTGCAAGATGGCGCCATGCAGGCTCCCCTCGACGGCATCCGGATCCTCGCGGTCGAACAGATGCAGGCGCTCCCCTACGCCACGCAACTCCTCGCCCGGCTCGGCGCCGACGTGGTGAAGGTCGAGCACCCGACTCGCGGCGACCTCGGACGCGGCTCGCAGCCGGCCGTCACCGACGAGACGGGGGCATCGGTCGGGGCCACCTATCTCCGCAACAACCTGGCGAAGCGTTCCATCGGTCTGGACCTCGGGCATCCGGAGGCCACGGCGATCTTCCTCGACCTCGTCCCCCACTTCGACGTCGTGGCCGAGAACTTCAAGCCCGGCGGCATGACCAAGTTCGGGCTCGACTTCGAATCGGTGTCGGCGGTCCATCCAGGAGTCGTCTACGTGTCGGTGTCCGGGTTCGGGAACACCCCCGGTTTCGGCAACGACGAGGTCTCCCCCTACCGCAACTGGCCAGCGTTCGCACCGATCGCCGAGGCGATGTCGGGGATGTACGCGTTCAACCGGCCGGCCGACGTGCCGGTGAAGGTGTCGCCGGTCGGTGCGCTGGGCGACACCGGGAGCGGTCTCTTCGCGGCCATCGGGTTGCTCGCCGCACTCCGTCACCGGGACCGGACGGGCGAGGGGAGCTACGTCGACATCTCGATGTTCGATTCCATGGTCGCGTTCGCCGACATCGTGCCCAACTACTTCTCGATGGGCCGCGACCCGAGAGCCGTCCCGCCGCTCATCAACCATGGATTCGCCATCGACTCGGGTGAGGTCGTGATCCAGGTGGGGCGACCACACCAGTTCGCCCGACTGGTCGAGACGATCGGGCACCCCGAGTGGGCCGACGACGATCGCTTCGCCACGGCGCAAGGGTGGGTCGACCACCTCGACCTGCTCCGCGAAGCGCTGGCAATGTGGGCCGGCCACCGTTCGACGACCGAGGTGGCCGAGTTGCTCGCCGCCGCCGGCATCGCCGCCGCGCCGATCTTCGAAGGAGCCGACCTGGTCGACGACCCGCACGTGCGCGGTCGGCACATGCTGACGGCGATCCCTCGGACCGACGGCGTCGACCAGCCGGTGCTGACGCCGGGGAATCCGGTGAAGATCGCCGGCTTCGACGACTCGGCCGCGACCCCGCCGCCCACCCTGGGGCAGCACACCGACGCTGTCCTGCGTGACGAATTGGGTCTGACCGACGAACGCCTCGCCGAACTGCGTTCGACCGGGGCCATCGGCTGAACGATCACCACGCCTTCTGACGCCGCGTCAGGTTTCTGCGAGAATCGACCCATGACCGCGTCCTCCTCGACACGGGGCATCCGCTCGATCGGTGCCCACGTCCCGCACCGCCGCCTCGACCGAGCCGAGATCGCTGCCACCTTCGGCACGGGCGGGGGCACGGGCACGAGAGCGGTTGCATCGTTCGACGAGGACACCACGACGATGGCCGTCGAGGCCTGCCGCGCCGGCGACCTCTGTGCCGGCGCTCCAACGCTCATGGCGCTGTGGTTCGTCACGACGGACCCCGCGTACCTCGACAAGACCAACGCCAGCGCGATCCACGCCGCGCTGGGTGTGCGACGGGGGTGTCCGGCCCTCGACTTCGGCGGCGGACTCCGCTCCGGTATCGGCGCGCTGGACGCTGCGCTGCGGGCGACCGGCGACATCATCGTGGCCGCCTCCGACCGGCGCAGCGGTCTGCCGACCAGCGCCGACGAGACCACCGGCGGCGACGCTGCGGGGGCGGTGCGGGTCGGCGACGAGACCGACGGGCCGCTGCTCGCCACGTTCGTGGTCGATGCGTCGGCGACCGAGGAGATCCTCGACCGTTGGCGCGCGCCAGGCGACGACCGGTCACGGGCGTGGGAGGAACGATTCGCCGAGTCGACCTATGTCGACCTCGCCGTCGACACGTTCGGCCGAGCACTGGATCGGGCTGACCTCACCGCCGACGAGATCGACGTCCTGATCGTGACCGGGATGCACGGCCGCGCCATCGGTCGGGCGACGAAGAAGCTCGGCCTCGAGAACGTCGCCGACAACCTCGATGCGACCGTCGGCAACAGCGGCGTGGCGCAACCGTTCGTGACCCTGGCATCGGTGCTCGAGAACGCCCAGCCGGACCAGACGATCGCCATGGTGCACCTCGCTGACGGCTGCGACGTGGTCATCCTCCGGACGACCGAACACGTCGCTGACTGGTCGCCGCGACGGTCGGTCGATTCGCAGGTCGAAACCGGTGCGCGGATCTCCTACGGCCAGTTCCTCGCCTGGCGCGGCGTGGTGGAGGTCGAGCCCCCCAACCGGCCGGGCCCGGCACGGGTGTCGGCGTCGGCGGCGCATCGGCGACAGGACTGGAAGTTCCGCTTCACCGGCACCCGCGACCGCGAGACCGGCATGCTGCACCTCCCACCCGCACGCGTCTCGGAGAAGGGCGGCAGCGTCGACGACATGGAACCCGTGGTCATGGCCGATGTCCCGGGCACGATCGCAGCCGTCACCATCGACCGCCTCGCCTACTCCCCCAGCCCGCCCGTCGTGTTCGCGGTCATCGACTTCGACGGCGGTGGACGAGCCCCGTTGGAACTGACCGACATCGCTGATCCTGCTCTCGTGACGGTGGGCGATCGCGTCGAACCGACCTTCCGGCGCCTCTCCACCGCCGACGGCATCCACAACTACTTCTGGAAGGTCCGACCATGCTGAGACCCCCGAGGGAGGTTCAGAAACATGGGTAGTCACGGAATCACGGACCAGGTCGCGATCATCGGCGCCGGGTGCATCCCCTTCGGCGAGCGGTGGAACGACAGCCTCGACGACATGATCGTCGACGCAGCCCAGCAGACCTACGCCTCGGCCGGCGTCGCCCAGGACGATGTCGACGCCTTCTGGTTCGGCACCGCCCAGTCGGGGATGTCGGGCATCACCATGGCCGGACCACTCAAGATCCACGGCAAGCCGGTGACCCGGGTCGAGAACTACTGCGCCACCGGATCCGAGGCCATGCGTCAGGCCGCGTACGCGGTCGCGTCCGGGGCGTACGACGTCGTGATGGCGCTGGGAGCCGAGAAGGTGAAGGACTCGGGGTTCGCCGGCCTCAACGCCTACCCGGTCCCCACCGACGGCACGAACCGCACGCTCACGGCGGCCGCGATGTTCTCGCTGCTCATGCCGGCCTACGCCGACCGCTACGGCATCAGCCACGATGAAGTGCGTTACGCCTGCGCCCAGATCGCGTCGAAGAACCACGCCAACGGCGTGAAGAATCCGCTGGCCCAGTTCCGCCGCGAGATGTCGGCCGACACGATCTGCGGCATGCCGGCCGTCGCCGGCGGTCTGAGCGTGTTCGACTGCGCTGGCGTCGCCGACGGCGCCGCAGCCGTCATCTTGTGCAGGGCCGAGGACGCGCACCGCTATTCCGACAAGCCGCTGTTCATCAAGGCGCTGTCGTTCGTCGCCGGGACCGGCGCCGGGTCGCTCGATCCCGACTACGACTACACGACACTGCCCGAGTGCCAGTGGGCCGCCGACGACGCGTACGCCCAGGCCGGCATCACCGACCCGATGGCGCAGCTCGCGCTGGCGTCGGTCCACGACTGCTTCACGCCGACCGAGCTCGTGCTGATGGAAGACCTCGGGTTCGTCGAGCGGGGCACCGCGTGGAAGGCGGTCATGGACGGCACGTTCGATCTCGACGGTGCGCTCCCCGTCAACACCGACGGGGGCCTCAAGGCGTTCGGTCATCCCGTCGGCGCCTCGGGTCTCCGGATGGTCTACGAACAGTGGCTCCAGCTCCGAGGCGAGGCCGGCGAGCGCCAGATCGACCTCCAGGGGCGCACGCTGGGTCTCACCCACAACCTGGGTGGCTATCCCGGCGAGATGGTGAGCTTCGTCGGCATCTACGGCAACGAACCCCAAAACTGAATCTTGCGGCCGTTGTGGCGACCCCTCCACCGAAACGGACGCAAGATGTGGTGATGGAGGAGATCACCGACCCAGCCGACGGGACCCGGTGGACCATCGACGTCGACTTCCTCTCGTCCAACTGGCGGTGCAAGTGGGGCGACGGCTGTCTCGGCATCCTCGACGAACCGGCCGAGGACTTGATGCAGGGGTGCTGTTCGGTCGGGGCCGAGATGCTCGACACGGACGAGGCGATGCTCACGGCTGCCCTCGCTCCGACCCTCGACCCCGAGAAGTTCCAGTTCCACGCCGAGGCGGCGGATCGGGTCTTCGCCGACGACAGCCGGACGAACACCCGCGTCATCGATGGCGCCTGTATCTTCTTCAACCGGCCGGGGTTCGCCGGCGGTGTCGGATGTGCGCTGCACATCGCCGCGGTCGACGCCGGTGAGCGGCCGATGGACTGGAAGCCCGAGGTCTGCTGGCAACTCCCGCTCCGCATCGACCGCGACGGCGACACCGCAACGCTCCGGCGGTGGTCACGAGCCGACTGGGGCACCGACGGCACCACGATGCACTGGTGCTGCACCGAGACCTCAGAACCGGGGGGCGCACTCGCCTATGACGGCGATGCGCCCGTCATCGATTCGCTGTCGGACGAGATCGAAGCCCTCGTCGGCGCCGAGGTCGCCGTCGAGATCCGCCGCCGACTCACCCCCTGAAACGGGATCTTGCGGCCGATTCTGTTGAGGAGTCGCCACAACGGCCGCAAGATCCCGTGTGGGGTCAGCCGAGAAGGTCGGTGACGGGGAGGCTCGCGATGGCGAGGGGGCCGATGGTCGAGGGATCGGTCGAGCGGACGACGCACCGTTCGACCCGTGTGCCGTCCATGTCGGCGACAACGGCGCGGAGCGCGATCATGCCGCCGTCCTCGAGGGTGGCGTGGGCGCCGGCGGGGAGGTCGCAGTCGCCGCCGAGGGCGACGAGGAACGACCGTTCGGCGTCGACCTGTCGCCGGCTCGGGGCGTGCTCGACCGCGGCAACGACCTCGGCCGTCCTGGCGTCGTCCTCGCGGCACTCGATGGCGAGCGCCCCCTGACCAACCTGCGGGGTCATCACGTAGGTCGGGAGCCAGTCGCTGATCCGGTCCTCCATGTCCTGGCGGAGCAGGCCGGCGCCCGCAGCGATGATCGCGGTGATCCGGCGCTCCCCGTCATCGTCGACTGCCGGCATCCCGACCTGGGCGACCCGTCGTTGGACGTTGCCGCGAAGTTCGACGAAGCGGAGATCGGGCCGGAGGTCCTGGAGCTGTGTGCGACGGCGGTTGGAGCCGGTGGCGACGATCGACCCGACCGGCAGGTCGACGAGGGCCGAGCCCACCAGGACGTCGCGGGCGTCGCCTCGTTCGGGCACAGAGGCCAGGACCAACCCGGGCACCGTCGTCGACGGGAGATCCTTCGCCGAGTGCACGGCGAAGTCGGCCCGCCCGTCGAGCACGGCCTGCTGGACCTCCTTGGCGAAGGCACCCTTGCCGCCGATGTCGGAGATCGGCTGCGTGAGGTCGGTGTCGGGCGCGGACGTCATCGGTACCAGGCCGATGTCGAGGCCGGGGTGCGCCGACTCGAGCAACGCCTTGACGTGCTCGGTCTGCCACAGGGCCAGCGGCGATTGCCGCGTGGCCGCGAGCAGCTTCATTCCGTGTCGATGTCGAACAGCTCGCGCAGTGCCTGGATGAGACGGTCACCCTTGGCGGTGCCGGCGGCGTCGCGGAGGGCGACGGTCGGCTGGTGCAGCATCTTGGCGACGAGGCTCTTGCTGTGGGCGTCGAACGCCGCGAGCTGTTCGGCGTCCATGCCCGATCGGCCGGCGCGCTGGATCTCGGCGGAGCGAGCCTTCTCGGCCGCGGACCGGAGTGCAACGATGACGGGTGCCACGGTGCGGGCCGAGGTGGCCGACCGGAAGCGATCGAGTTCCTCGTCGAGCAACGTGCGGACGGCGTCGACCTCACGCCGACGGTCGGCGAGACCGGCATCGGCGAAGGCGGTGAGGTCGTCCATGTCGAGCACGGTGACGCCGGGCAGGTCGGCGACCGAGGGTTCGATGTCGCGGGGCACGGCGATGTCGACGAGCAGCAGCGGACGACCCTCTCGGCGTTCGACGACGGCGGCGACCTCGTCCCGAGTGAGCAGGACCGATGCCGCGCCGGTGGAGGTGAGCAGCACGTCGGCATCGACCAGTTCGTCGGCCAGCGCGGCGAAATGGGCAGAGCGGGCGTCGAGCGACTTGGCGACGGACTCGGCCCGATCGAAGCTGCGGTTGGCGATGACGAGGTCCGCGACGTCGGCATCGGCGAGCGACGCTGCCATGGAGGCCCCCATGTCGCCGACACCCAGCACCATGGCCCGGGCGCCTCGCAGCCCGTCGCGCCCGTGTGCCGACAGGTGCTCGGCGGCGAGCGCGACGGCCGCGTACGACACCGACGCAGTGCCCTGGCCGATCCCGGTCTCGTTGCGGACCCGCTTGCCCGCCTCGAGCGCGTGACGGAACAACAGGTTGAGGTTCGGGCCGACGGCATCGGCGGTGCGACTGGCCTCCCACGCCGTCTTCACCTGGCCCTGGATCTCGTGCTCGCCGAGGACGGCGGAGTCGAGGCCGGACACGACCTCGAACAGATGCGCCGCGGCGGCCGAGTCGTGATGCACGTAGAGGTGATCGGTGAAGTCCTCGGGATCGAGGAACGCGACCTCGCCGAGAACCGAGCGGATGTCGGCGTAGCCGCCGTGGAACTTCTCGGCCACCGCGTAGATCTCGGTGCGGTTGCACGTCGACAGCACGATCGCCTCGGACAGGTACTCGCGGGTGAGCAGGCCGTGGAGCGTCTTGGCCACGGCGTCGGGGCCGACGGTCATCGCCTCGCGGACCGCGAGCGGCGCGGTCCGGTGGTTCAGGCCGATGACGACGACAGGCATGATCTCAGCACTTCCCGTGCTTCAGCGGTGCGGTTGGTTCGCAGCAGGTCGAGCATCCCGGAATCGAGTGCTTCCTGCCATGGCAGTCCTTCGGTGGAACGCCCATCGGCCTTGATTCGTTCCCTCTCGGCCGAGAGGATCTCCAACAGGTCATCGTATTCGGGGCCGAACTCGGCTTCGAATCGACGACGCAACCAGGTTGCCAGAGCGGGGCTGTGTCCGCCGGTCGCGATCGTGAGCAGGATCGGCCCACGACGCACGCGAGCCGGCAGGGTGAACGTGCAGTTGGCCGGATCGTCGGCGGAGTTGACCCAGACGCCGGCCGCGTCGGCGTCGATGAACACCTGGTGGTTGACCGCAGGATCGTCGGTGGCGGTGACCACGAGTCGGTGCTGTGCGGCCTCGGGCGAGGCGTAGGGCCGCTCGACGATCGCCACCGGCATGGCACGGATCTCGTCCGCGATCGTCGGGGCCACCACCGTCACCGTGTCGGCGCCGCCGACGAGCAACCCCTCGACCTTGCCGACCGCCACGCCTCCGCCGCCGACCACCAGCACCGACCGCCCACGCAGCACCAAGTTCACCGGGTACTGCGGACCGTCGACGGGCATGCGACCCAGGCTACGAACCATTCGTTCTGGTGACCGATTCGGTCATCTGGTGGTGTCGATCACGTACCAGAACGAACTCGCGGGTGGTTGCTGGGTCAGGCCTCACGGCGTTGTTGGTAGAAGGAGAGGATCTGCATCTCGACCGCGAGGTCGACCTTGCGGAGCGACACGCCCTCGGGAACGTTGACCACCGTGGGGGCGAAGTTGAGGATCGACCGCACGCCGGCGTCGATGAGGCCGTCGGCGACGACCTGGGCCGCCGCGGCAGGGGTGGTTATGACGCCGATGCCGATCGCGTGTTCACGCACCACGTCGCCCAGCGAGGACGCCGCCCGGACCACGAGCCCGCCGTACTCGGTCCCGACGACCTCGGGATCGGCGTCGACGAGCGCGGCGACCGGGTAGCCGCGGTCGCCGAATCCGCCGTAGTTGGCGAGCGCAGCGCCCAGGTTGCCGATGCCGACGATGACGACGGGCCAGTCGTGGGTGAGCCCGAGTGCCCGGCGCATCTGGCCTTGGAGGTATTCGACGTCGTACCCGACGCCCCGGGTTCCGTAGCTCCCGAGGTACGACAGATCCTTGCGGACCTTCGCCGCGTTCACCCCGGCAGAATCAGCGAGCTGTTCGGAGCTGACGGTGAGCGTGTCGGACGAGAGTTCGAGCAGGCTTCGCAGGTAGATCGGGAGCCGAGCGACGGTCGCGTCCGGGATCCGCTTCGCGGGATCCTTGGCTGCGGGCTCGGTGTCCACACGGTCCTTGTCGGGACGCTCCGTCATTCCCGACGAGGGTACCGGCGCTCGTGCGGTCGCTCACAAAGTGGTCAGCCGCTGGCCCGAAGCTCCCGCTTGAGCACCTTTCCACCCAAGCCCACGGGGATCTCGTCGACGAAGATGATCTTCTGCGGGCACTTGTAACGGGCCAGGCGCTGCTCGCAGAAGGCGACGACGTCGTCCTCCTCGACGGCCGAGCCCGCTTCGACCACGACGTAGGCCTTGACGGCCTCGCCGGAGTGCGGGTGCTGCACGCCGACGACGGCGGCCTGGGCGATGGCGGGATGCTCGGCGAGTGCCGACTCGACCTCGCCGGGGTACACGTTGAACCCGGAGACGATGATCAGGTCCTTCATGCGATCGACCAGGAACAAGAAGCCGGAGTCGTCGACCACGGCGAGGTCGCCGGTCTTGAGCCAGCCGTCGTCGGTGAGTGCGTCGGCGGTGGCCTCCGGGTCCTTCCAATACCCCTGGAACACGTTCGGACCCTGGACGCGGATCTCGCCGGCGTCACCGACGAGCACGTCTTCGCCGTCGGCGTCGATGAGACGGATCCGGACACCGGGGATCGGCGCTCCGATGCTCTCCGGCGGCGCAGGCAGCCCCGACGCAGTGGTCACGACCGGCGACGCCTCGGTCAGCCCGTAACCCTCCTTCAGCTCGAGCCCGAACCGCTCCATGATCGTGGTGCGGACGGCGTTCTCGAGTTTGGAGGCCCCGGACCCGGCGACCCGGACCGTGGCGAACGCGTCGCCCGCTGCGCTGGGGAGGTGGGCCCAGCCGGCCCACATGGCCGGCGCACCAGCGATCATCGTGACCCCGTGCTTGGCGATCGCGTCGAGAGCGGACTCGGGATCGAATCGCTCGACGGTCAGGATGGACCCACCGGCGTGGAGCGACAACCCGAGGACGACGTTGAGCCCGAAGATGTGGAAGAACGGCAGGACGCCCAACGACACGTCGTCGGCGGTCTGGGAGCGGTGTGGGTGCGCCTGCATCTGCTCCACGTTCGCGAGCAGGTTTCCGTGGCTGAGCATGGCCGCCTTGGGAAAGCCTGCCGTGCCGCTGGTGAACATCAACACTGCGAGGTCGTCGGCGTCGCGGGCCACGATCGGTACGGGTTCCGCGTGCAGCAGAGTGTCGAGATCCACCGAGCCGGCGAGATCGCTCTCCTCGCCGGTGGCGCGGATCAACAGCCGCAACGACGGGATC
This sequence comes from Acidimicrobiales bacterium, assembly GCA_037968675.1. Lineage (GTDB taxonomy): Bacteria > Actinomycetota > Acidimicrobiia > Acidimicrobiales > Salinilacustritrichaceae > Salinilacustrithrix. The sequence goes on from JBBKVY010000254.1 coordinate 15,126, forward strand.
TGCGACCGGTCGATGTCGGCGAACGACCGGCGTCCCGTCGGCCCGACGATGGCTGCGGCAGCCTCGATGTCCGCGAGCTCACGCACGAGTTCGGGGGCGGGGCTCGACGGGTTGAGGGGGACGGCGACAGCGCCGACGCCGAGCACGGCGAGGTAGCTGACGACGAAGTACCAGTTGTTCGCCGCAACGATCGCCACGCGGTCGCCTTGTTCGATGCCGTTGGCCACCAGACCGCCGCGAAGGCGACCCACCTGGTTGCGCAACTCACCGTAGGTGGTGGTCCGACCTCGGGAGATCAGGGCGACGGCGTCGTCGGGATGGTCGGCGCAGATGGCGGCGAGGTTCAAACGTGCTCTCCAGTGGGTTCCCCGGGGCGGACGGCGCACAGTTGAGCACGAACCCGCCACCGGGCGCAGATGCTGGACACGGCAGACTGAGACGGTGCACGACGGCGCCCTCGAGCGGGGGATCATCACGGACGGCCTGAGCCGCCGATTTCCCGGCGACGTGGGCCTCGACTCGTTGTCGATCGACGTGGCCCCCGGCGAGGTCCTGGCGCTGCTCGGACCGAACGGCGCAGGCAAGACCACCACGGTCCGGCTGCTCAACGGCGTGTTGACACCCGACGGCGGTTCTGCGCGTGTTCTCGGGCTCGACCCGACCACCCAGGGCGACGAGCTGCGGGCCCGTACCGGTGTCCTCACCGAGCACGCCGGCCTCGACGATCGGCTCACCGCGCGCGAGAACCTCCGGTACGCCGCCATGGTCCGTCGTCTGCGAGGAACGGCGATCGAGACGCGCATCGACGAACTGCTCCGACGCTTCGGCATGACCGAGCGCGCCGACCAGCTGGTGCGCGGCGCATCGACCGGACAACGGAAGCGGCTGGCGCTCGCCCGAGCGCTGCTCCACGACCCAGAGGTGCTGTTCCTCGACGAGCCGACCTCTGGTCTCGACCCCTCGGCGACGCGCGACGTGGTCGATCTCATCGGCTCGCTCGCGTCGACGCACGGTCGGACCATCGTCCTCGCCACCCATTTCCTCGGCGAGGCCGGACGGCTGGCCGATCGCATGGCCGTGCTCGACCGGGGCACCCTCGTCGCCTTCGGCCGGCCCGACGACCTCGCCGCTGAACTGTGGGACGGTCTCGACTGCGATCTCGACCTCGGCGGCCC
>JBBKVY010000255.1:0-6369 GCA_037968675.1 Acidimicrobiales bacterium
CTCCGCCTCGTGGAATCGACCCGATGCAACGGACTCATCAACGAGTACCAACATGCCGCCTGACCAGCCACGACCGAGTTTCCGGCACCCACACGGCCAGGCGACACGCATGCTGCCAAAACATGGACTGCGAATCCTGGCGTGGAGCTCGGCGCGCAGCTTGCAGATCGGGCCCGGTCGAACCTCTCGGAGTTCCCGAACGTCACCGTGCTGACGACTTCGTTCGAGGCAAACGTTGCGAGGGCAGAGGTCTCAGGCACCGTTGGGCGTCTCCCGTCCACCCCCGCGTGCGGCAGTCCCAAGGGCCGTCTCGGGCGGTCAGGGCTGGTGAGGGAGGGGTTTGGCGTCGTACATGGCTGCGTCGGCTCGACAGAGGATCCGTTCGGCCGTCTCGCTGGGTCGTGGACGAACGGCGCCGAGTGACATGGTGGCGACATAGTCGACCCCGGCAACGCTGATGGGTCCTTTCATGGCGTGGTTGAGTCGGGCGATGACGTGATCGTCGTCGTCGTCAGCGATGTCGGTGCAGATGACCACGAACTCGTCGCCGCCCCATCGGCCGACGATGTCGCCGGGCCGCACCGCGGCACGTAGTCGCTTGGCGATGGCGACGAGCACCCGGTCGCCGGCGTCGTGGCCCCAGGTGTCGTTGACCGACTTGAACTCGTTGAGGTCACCGAACACCACAATTGGATCAGCGGAAGAGGCGAGTGCCGCTTCGAGTCCGCGGGTAATTCCTCGACGGTTGGTGAGACCGGTGAGCGGGTCGAGTTCTGCGGATGCTTCGAGCTTCATGGTCTGAAGGACCGTTGCGGTGATGTCGTCGACGGTGCCAATCAGATCGACCGCTTCCTCGGCGGCGAAGGGGTCGAGAACTCCACGGAGTCTGAACTCGACGTGCCGGTCGAGTCCGATGCGTACTTTGACTCGAGCGGTCCGACGTTCGAAGGCCTCGTCGATGGCGGCTTCCAGGGTGTCTCGGTCATCGACGTGGACGAGGTTGATCAGGGAAGGCAGCGTCGATACATCGCCGAGCAACTCGGACCACCGGGGGTTGGTCATCCTGATGTCACCGGTCTTGGAGGCACGAAAGACGCCGACTGGCACTTCTTCGGTGAGGAAGCGGAGTTCCTGCTCTGATGCGCGCAGCGTTGCGACCTGGGTGCGCTGTGGGGTGATGTCATGCGACACGGCCAGGATCCAGCCGTGACGGTCCAACTGGTTCGTAACTGTCGAGCTGACCCACACGGAGCTGCCGTCCGGGCGGACGATGCGCTCCTGGAGTGTCCTTGAACCGCCCGGCGCGCCGAGCACCTCGATCCACATGGCCACGGCTTCGTCGCGGTCATCAGGATGAAGATGGTTGACGAGCCGGTCCCCCTGCATCTCGTCGCCGGTCCTCTCGAACAATTCTTTGACGTCGCCATCGGAGCTGAGGATCACACTCAGCGAGTCGAGATGCTGCACCACCGACAACGGGGCCGTGTAGGCGGCCCCATCGACGCGGTCAGTGGGCGTCGGGTCATCGACCGCACCCAGACCGCGGATGGCGACCAGGACACATCCGAGTTCGGGCTGATGCAACAAGTTCAGGTAGGTCAGCTCCGACTTGTACCAGCCATCTTCCTCGCGGCGGCGCCCGACCACGCTGGTCGGTTCACCAGGGCGGGCCAACGCGTACCACCAGGCTCCGACCAGCGCCGCGACATCTCCGGAGTAGATCCGATTCAGCTCCAGGTCCCACCGACGGCGATCGAGCTCCGCATGTTCCAACAGGTCCGACGGGATGCGGACCGGCCGGGCGTGAACGTCGCGAGCCACGATCTGCGCGCCACGCACCAGATCCCTGAGCTCCTCAACCTCCCAGTTCTTCCCCATGTCGCCGCCTCCCGTGGCCAACGATCCATCATCGACATCTCTGCGCAGAAGGTGAAGTCATTGTTCGACCAAGCCGTGCCGAGCCCGCAGCGCCAGCATCGTGCCGCCGGAGATCAACTTTCGGCCTCTGGAGCGTCTACTCCACGTAGAGGGTGTCGTCGCGCTCGACGACCCGGCCTCGCCCAAGCGGCACGACCGAACTCAACGCCTTGAACGCAGCGCCCAGGCCTGGAATCTTGGCGAACAAACCCTGCGGGCCGAGCACCATCCGGCCCGTGGACACGTCGTACTTCGAGCCGTGCCAAGGGCATACCAGACAGCCAGCCTCGTCGATGCTGCCCTCGGCGAGGTCAGCGCGCAGGTGCCGGCAACGCCGCGTGACCGCGAAAAGGTCACCGTCGGCGTTCCCGACGGCATACCGACCGGCGCCCGTCACCGTGCCCGGAGTCAACTCAGACGACGGACCCACTACCGCGCCACGAGACATAACGCTTCACCCCTCATCGGTGCATACGCAGGACAGGAGCGTACCCCGAACGAAGCGCACAGCGGTCAGGGCCACGCCCTCCACCGGGTGATCTGCATCGCGATCAGCGGCCCATCGAGTGACACCCCGACATACTGCGCGTACTTGGACGCGAGCAACCGGGTGCCAGCCTCATGCTGGGCCACGCCAGCCTCGAGAACCTTGGCGACACCGTCGACGCGAATCCACCAAAGTGCGGACCAGTCCTCCGAGACCCGCTGAAGACGGTGCCGTCAGCGAGTGCCCGAAGCTCAGGCCCCGCGAACCGGCGTTCGATGACACGAACCGCAGGTTCTGCGCACCGCGCATTGGGTTGTGCGACCGTCGATGCTTGCTGTTCAGATGAGCTAAGGCGGTGCGACGACGCTCTTCGCTTCCTGCCGAGGGTGCACCGCAGCGTTGGCCAACACGTCGGGAAGCGCCAGACGAATCCGTCGGGGCTGATCGTGTCTGGACACGCAATGCGCTGGGACCTTCGCTCCACTGCTGGCAGGCTCGGGGGATGAGGGAGATCGCCGGCCGTCTCGCTGAAGTCCCGGGGGTTGTCGCTGTCACGCTTGGAGGCTCGCGAGCGACTGGCACCTCGGAGCGAGACTCCGACTGGGACTTCGGTCTGTACTACGAACGGCCGATCGACAAGCGAGACATCGAGGCACTCGGCTGGCCCGGACAGGTCTTCGGCGTTGGCGACTGGGGACGGATCGTCAATGGCGGAGCGTGGCTCACGATCGATGGTGTCAAGGTCGACCTCATCTACCGCGATCTCTACGATGTGTTGCATTGGGCCGGTGCGGCAGAACGGGGCCAATTCGAGGTCCATCGAGAGGTCGGGTACGTCGCAGGCATCCCCACCTACGTGCTGGCGGGGGAGCTCGCGCTGGGCGAGGTTCTCGTGGGAGATCTGCCTCGCCCCACGTTCTCATCTGTGCTCAGCGAGACGGCGTCGAACTTCTGGTTCCACATCGCGGGTGCCGCGTTGCGCTCCGCTGAGGTCCACGGGCGGCGAGGCGATGCAACCGCCTGCCTCGCCAACGCGACTCAGGCGATCCTCTGCGCCGGTCATGGTGTCCTCGCGCAGCGGCGCGAGTGGGCGCTGAACGAGAAGCGGCTGGTGAGCCGGGCCGGACTTGACGACGTGCAGAAGCTCTTCCGATCGGCCGATCTCGTCGAGAGCGTCGATGCCGTGACGGCAAAGGTCCATGCTGCCAACGTGGGGTGACCAGAACGAGAGCGATTGGCCAGTTGAAGAACCGACCGTCGATGAGCGGCTCGACCCCGGCCCACCATACGAGCACGGCCGGCCTGGGAGCCGAGGCGCCGACCGTGGAAGGTGAGCGAAACGTCGTCAGGAGTCGACGATCAAGCGGCGCGGTGACGAGCGGATGAACTCGCCACTCGAAACCTCAACCATGTCTTGAGGTACCTCCTCAGCGTGTGCGCTGGCCGATGGAACGAAGGCGTTTGGGGCGACCGGATGCGGTGAGAGTGTCGGAGCGCGCCTCGTCGCACCTCCATCCCGCTTCCATCCCGCGGACGTGCACGTCCGCCACCGTCCGCCGATGACCGGAAACCCCGAGATTCCGGCCGTGGACGTCCGTCGTCGTTCGTACGGATCTGGCCGAAAAGAGTTCGGGACGCAGAGGCCGGGAGTTCAAATCTCCCCCACCCGACTATAAAAGCCCTGCTCAGAGGGCATATTTCGATCGCACGAATCCGGTCTTTCGGGGACGCCATCCCGCGTCCATCCCGCGCGCGGACGGTGAGCGACGCTGGTGGTGCGGCCGACGAGGTGGTGCCGGGCTGCCCAGGCGAAACCCGCTTCTACGTCCGCCAGGGCGTTTCTGCCCCTCCGACCTGCCCATTCGCGATCGTGGACCAATGCTTGGGGACGACCCGGCGACTGGAACGGCTCGTTCGAGGGGTAGGGCGAGGGCGACGCGAGATGGTCTGTGAACGTTGGAATGCAGAGGTCAAGGTACGCAGCGTAGGGCCCATCGGTCGCCGACTTTGTCGAGGGCGTCTTGCAGAGCTGTGCCGTGGAGCGGGTCCGGGCGACGAGCAGCGACGGTTCGGCTCAGCCTTCGGTGCAGAGGGCGTCGAAGCGGGCGACGATGGTGTCGTCTTCGAAGGCAGTGAAGTCGCCTGTTTCGACGGCTTCGTTGACGTGGTCGGCGAAGGCGGTGGCATCGTCGGCGATGTCGTCGGGGGCGTTGTCGACCAGATCCTCGATGACAGGTCCGAGGTCGCTGAAGGCGACCAGGGCTGCCTCCTGGCTGTCGATGTTCGCGGTCGCGGACTCGATGCTCTGCCCGGCGGCGCAGAAGGCGGCGACGTCGCCGCCGCCTGCGTTGTCGCTGTCATCGCCGCAGGCGGCGAGCGCAACGCTGGCGCCGAGCGCAAGCACGATGGGGATGCGAGTGAAGATGTGAGACACGGTGGTCCTCCTGTTGGGTGGTCCTTCACACCTTCCAACGAAGTGGGCCTGATTGCATCGGGGCCACCCCGGCGCATGTCCGTCAGGGTTGGCCCGGAGACTGCTGGAGCCAGGCGCGTACCGCGAGCACCCTCCGGTGATCGTCGGGCTCGGGCGGCAGATCGAGTTTCATGAGGATGTTGCCGATGTGGGTTTCGACGGTCTTCGCCGTGAGCGTGTACCGCGCCGCGATGGCCCGGTTGGATCGGCCCTCGGCCATGGCGGCGAGGATGTCCTGTTCGCGGGCGGTGAGGGCTGCGATCCGATCTCGGGTGCTGCGCCGGCCGAGGAATTGGGCGACGACGTCGGGGTCCAGGACGGTGCCGCCGGCAGCGACGGTGGTGATGGCGTCGGTGAGGAAGGCGACGTCGAGGATGTGGTCCTTGAGCAGGTAGCCGAAGCGCTCGGGATGCGATCGCGCCAGCTCGAGCGCGTGTCGGCCCTCGATGCTCTGGGACAGCAGCAGGATGGCGAGGTCCGGCCATCGTCGGCGCGCTTCGGTGGCAGCGACGGCGCCTTCGTGGGTGTAGGTCGGTGGCATCCGGATGTCGACGAGGGCGACGTCGGGCTGGTGGTGGTCGATGGCTTCGAGGAGCGCGTCGCCGTCGCCGACGACCGCGACTGGTTCGTGGCCGGCGTTGACGAGGAGTGCTGCGAGGCCCTCGCGGAGTAGCACGGAGTCGTCGGCGATCACGATCCGCATGGCAGCTCGGCTTCGATCGTCGTGCCATGTGCGGCGGCGCTGTGGAGGTGGAACCGGCCGCCGGCGGCTTCGGTTCGATCGGCGATCCCGCGAAGACCGGTACCGGAGGGGTCGGCCCCGCCTCGACCGTCGTCGCTGCAACGCAAGCACACGACGCCGTCCTCGGCCCTGACCTCGATGCGCATGGTGTGGGCTGCGGCGTGCTTGACCGTGTTGGCGAGTGCCTCGCAGGCCACGAACCACAGGGTCTCCTCGACGAGCGTGGGGAGTCGGATCGGTGGCACGTCGAGGGCGACCGGAAGGGGCGCTCGGCCGGCGAGTTCGTCGAGGGCGGCCGCCAGCCCGCCGTCGGCGAGGACAGCAGGGTGGAGCCCGTTGGCCAGGTCGCGTAGGTCGCGGACGGCGGCCCCGAGTTCGTCGACGGCGTGGTCGATGAGCAGCTGGTCGTGGGTTCCGTCGCGGAGCTCGGTGGCTCGCAGGTGCATCGCGAGGCCAAGGAGCCGTTGCTGGGCGCCGTCGTGGAGGTTGCGTTCGATGCGGTGCCGCTCGGCGGCCTGGGCGGCGACGATCCTGGCGCGTGATTCCCGCACCTCTTCGAGCTGGGCGGCGACCTCGGCTCGGAGGCGGATGTTGTCGAGCTCGGCGAGCACCTCGCCCGCGAGGGTCGTGGCGAGGCGGATGTCGATTCGCTCGCGATCGACGCGGAGGCGGGCGACCGGGCCCTCGCCGCGCTATATCTCGATGTCGCCGACTTCCAGGGTCGCGGGCTGGCCGTCGGCAGCGGACCAC
>JBBKVY010000256.1:0-13561 GCA_037968675.1 Acidimicrobiales bacterium
GTCGGTCACCCGACGACCGCGCTGGCCAGCGCCACGGTCGTCGGACCCGATCTCGCCCTCGCCGACAGCTACGCCACCATCGTGTTCGTCCTCGGCCTCGAGGGCCTCCAGTGGCTGGACCATCATCCGGGCTACGACGGCTACATCATCACCCACGACCGGACCACTCACTGGACGCCCGGGTTCGCCTCCTACCGTCGCACCACCCCCGCCGCCGCAGTCTGACGGTGGCGCGCGAAAGAGTGCCGGACCCCCTGGTGGGTCCGGCACTCTCCTGTGGGAGTCACCCACGTATGTGCAAGGGAGTTGGTTCAGCCCACCGGCGCAGCCTCCGTGGCCTCAGGGGCCTCATTCGCCTCGGGGCCTTCGTTGGCTTCGTCGGCTTCGGACTCTGTGCCCTCGTCACCCTCCGAGTCGCCGTTGTCCTGGGCCAGGACGTCGCCGGTGCCCGCGTCGACCTTGACCTCGTGCTGGGTGCCATCGGAACCGGTCACGTCGACCTCGTAGACGACGCTGCCGTTCTCGTTCTCGAGTGCGGCGGCGCCGTTGACCGTGCCACCGGGCACGACGGCGAGCGCAGCCTGTTCGGCATCGGCGGGCGAGATCTTCGCCAGCCCCTCGAGCGACTTGGCTTCGTCGGCCTCGGAGACCGACTCGTCCTCGGGCGACTGGATCGACCCGTTGAGCGCCGGGTCCTGACTCTCGTCCTGCTCACCGGCCGTCGAATCGACTGTGGGGTCGGTCGGGGCGGTCTGGTCGGGGGAGGTCGCCGCGCCGGCCAGCGCTGCGACGCCGAGCGTCAGACCGGCCGCCGCGGCACCGCCTGCGAGTACTCGCTTGGAACGATCCTTGATGGCCATGGGATGTGATTTCCTCTCATCGTCGGGCCGATCCGGTTGATCGACCTCCTTGATGGATCCCACGATCGCAGGACGCCGCTGAGGCGAACCTGAAGCTCCCTGAAGAGGACTTCAGGAAGCAGCGACGCCGGTCATGCATCACCTCTGCTGTCGACGATGACGGCGATGACGGCGCCCCCGCCGGCGGGAGCGGGGGCGCCGTCCGTGGGCCGGCCCCACGTGAGACGAGGCTACGAACCGGAACCTGAAGAGACGCTGAACGCAGCGATGGCGCGAGGGGCGCCGACGGACACCACCGAGGGTTCGAGCCTGGCTTCGGGAACCTTCGCCCCCGTCGGCGACGTCAGCGCAGCGACGATCACGGACGCGACGAGCCCGAGCCGCACGTAGGGCATGAATCCGCCGAGACTGACGTCGGTCGCTGTCACCTCGAGGACGACGACGCCGACCATCGTGCGCCACGGGAGCCGACCGGGATGACGATCGACCTCCCAGGTGAGCGCCGTCAACGCGAACGCCGCGGTGTAGTAGTGGTGCGTGGCCGGATCGAGGCTGAGACGGGCGCAGATCCCCGCGGCCAATGCCGCGGGCCAAGAACCCCGACGCCACACGACCAGCGCAGTGACCACGAGCCCCATGAGCACCTGCGCGGCACGGAGCCAGCTCGGCGTGGACGCGTCGAGGAAGCCGAGCGCGACGAGGCCCGAGTTCGGGTCGACGTCGATCGTGAACGCTCGCAACGCGCCGAGGGTGCCCGGTGCGCCGAGCAGGAAGGGCAGCCAGATCGCGGTGCTCAGGACGGCGACGAGCAGTGGACGCAGCGCCCGCAGCCGTCCGGGAGCAAGCGCCGCCATCGGCGCGAAGATGATCGCCCATGGCTTGGCTGCCGCGGCAACGACCAAGGCAATCGTCGCCCATCCCGAACGTCGACGGTCGAGGAGCGATCCTGCAGCCACGAGCGCCACCAGCGCGATCACGTCGTCGATGTGCGCGCTGTAGGCCGAGAGTCGCAGCCACACCGCCAGGAACGGCACACCGACGATCAGCACGCCACGGGTGAGATCCTTCGTCTCGAGCTCCGGTGACGACGGCGTAGGGCGTCGGCCGACAGCGCCAACGCACCGACGCCCGCCAGCGAGCCAACCACCATGGCGGCCCACACTCGGAGCGGATCGGGAAGCACCCAGAACATGCTGGCGACCAGAACCGACAGCGGCCCGAACTGGAACTCCGGATGTGCGCGGTACAGGCCGAGACCGCGGTCATGGCCCCACGGTGGGCCCGCGAGATCCACCGCGTCGGCGAAGAAGTGCCAGGAACGGGCGTGCTCGACCCCGAGCAGGACCGTGGAGCCCACCACCGCGAGAGCAGCGAGGACGATCCAGGCGGTGCCCGTCCGCGTCGCAGCTGCCGCAGCGGTGGACCCGCGGGCGTCGACGATCGTCGGGCCGGTGTCCGTCACGGCTCGTCTCCGTCGGCCTCGTGCATGATCGGACGATGCACCCGAGGTGCTGAAAACAGCACTGAATCGACCCGCGCTGGCGGCCCGATGACCGGCTGGGTTCAGCCGTCGGCGAGCGTCGGCAGCGACACGACGAACTTCGCGCCGCCGAGCGCACTGTCCGATGCCAGCACCGACCCTTCGTGGGCAGCGACGATCTCGGCCACGATGGCGAGGCCGAGCCCGCTGCCGCCGTCGTCGCGGGCTCGGGCATCGTCGAGGCGAACGAAGCGCTCGAAGATCCGTTCGTGTGTCCCCGCCCCGATGCCGTGCCCGTCGTCCTCGATGGTGAACACCACGTGTCCACCATCGTCGGTGAGCGACAGGCGGATGAGGGCACTCGCATGGCGAAGCGCGTTGTCCGACAGGTTCCGGACGACACGACGGAGCTGCACGGGATCGCCGGCCACCCGGCCGCCCGAGACTGCGGCGACATCGATCTGGAGGCCTCCGATGGACCGCAGGCGACCGGCCTCCTCGAAGACCATGTCGTCGAGATCGACCGGGCGACGCTTGACCCGGAGCGTGCGTTCGTCGGCACGAGCGAGGACGAGGAGGTCTTCGACCAGCCGCTGCACGCGCAGGTCCTCGGCGAGCACGATCTCCGCCAGCTCGCGGGTCGTCGTCGTCGCGGGATGCGCCAAGGCCACCTCGGCGTGCTGGCGGATCGTCGCCACCGGCGACCGCAGCTCGTGCGACGCGTCCGAGACGAAACGGCGTTGCCGGTCGTGCGACGACTCCAATCGATCGAGCATCCGATTCATCGTGGCCGCGAGTCGCGCGATCTCGTCGTCGGTCACGGCGGCGGGGACGCGCCGATGGAGTTCGCTGGCGGAGATCTCTTCGACCTCCCGTCGAATCGAGTCGACCGGCGCGAGCGTTCGCCCGACGACCCGCCACGAGATGGCACCGACCAACAACAAGAGCAACGGGAGGCCCCCGGCGAGGACCGTGATGACCAGTCCGGTCGACTCGGTGACGAGTTCGGTCGAGCGGCCGACGAGCACCGTGAACGTCCTTGCCGGAGCATCCACGTCTTGGGCGACGAGCAGGAACGAATGACTCTCGTCATTGATCGGCGACGAACCGATCTCCTTCGACTGCCCCGATCGGAGATCAGCCAGGGCAGGTTCGCCGTCGACGTTCCCGCTCGACGTCACGACGGCACCGGACGAATCGATCACCTGGATCAGCAGATCGTCCTCGTCGTCCACCGCCAGATCCTCTGGCGCTGTCCCCGATTCGAGCACGCCGGCCACGTCACGGGCACGGAGCTCGGCCGCCGTACGCACCTGGTCGGTCAGGGACCCACGGAGCAACACGACCAACGTGACCCCGCCCACCAGGAGCGCGACACCGACGATGGCGACCGACACCGCTGTGGTCCGGACCCGCAACGAACGGGCATGTCGCCAGGCGGGCCGCCGATCAACCGCCATTCGCTGCCATCCGGTAGCCAGCGCCACGGATCGTCTCGATCGACGCACGGTCGAACGGGCGGTCCAACTTGTTGCGCAGATGACGGACGTACACCTCGATGATGTTCGGATCACCCTCGAAGTCGTAGTCCCACACGTGATCGAGGATCTCCCGCTTCGAGACCACCTCCCCGCACCGGCGCAGCAAGAACTCCAACAAGGCGAGCTCCCGCGCCGTCAGATCCACCTCGTGCTCGCCTCGCCACGCCTTCCGGGCTGCCGGATCCATCCGGAGGTCACCGGCCGCCAGCACCGCAGGGCGGGCACGCGCGCCCCGACGCAGCAGCGCCCGGATGTGCGCCACCAGGACCACGTACGAGAACGGCTTCGTGAGGTAGTCGTCGGCGCCGGTGTCGAGCGCCTCCGCCTCGTCGAGCTCGCCGTCCTTGGCGGTCAGCATGAGGATCGGGGTCCAGTTGTCGGCGTTGCGCAGCGACTCGCACACCTTGAAGCCGTTCAGGCCCGGCAACATGATGTCGAGCACGATCACGTCGTACGGGTTCTCCGTGGCCATCCACAAGCCGTCGGTTCCATCGTTCGCGATGTCGACCGCGAAGCCGTCGGCCTCCAGCCCCTTTCGGAGACCGGCAGCCAGTCGCTTCTCGTCCTCGACCACCAGTACACGCATACGACGTCCAGTCCGTTTCGACACAGTCTGGACCGCATGGTCGATGACGGTTCCTGAATGCTCGCTGAAGTCACCGCGGGATCGACGAACCCCAGATGAGCCCGGAACCGGGATCGACGATGTCGCTGCAGCTTGCTCCCCCACCGCACGCGTCGCCGCCCCACACGAACATCGCCCCGCCGAAGCCCACGGTGACCGGGAACTCCCTGACCAGACCCGGGACCGCGTCCACGTCCGTCCACGCACCGGCGGCCACGTCGAGCGCGCGGTCGCCGACGCTCACGATGTTCGAGGTGACGGCAACCGCTGGGAAGCGGTCGAGACTGTCGGACGAGGGGATGTCACGAACTGCGCCTGTCGCGGGGTCGAACACGACACCAGCACCGAGATGATTGGCGATCACCAGCTCGGACCCCGTCCAGGCAGTGGCGTCGGGCGAGACATCGAGCCCTGGCATCTCTGTCCGGACGGTCTCGGCCCACGTCTCCGTCTCGAGGTCCAGTCGATCGATGGTGACCGGGAAGCCGTCGGACACGGTGACGAGGAGCACCTCCTTGCCGGTCGAGTACGCGATACGGCCTCGTGGCCTGTAGCCCGGTTCGGTCGGTCGTGGAACGGGGTCGAGCGCACGGGCCACGCCCGTCGTCACCTCGATGGCGAAGACGTCGGACGGGAGAAAGGCGTTCGCAGGGCCACTCACCCCGGCGAGGATCAACTCGGAACGGATCCACGTCGCCCCGGTGAGCGGCCGAGACGCTCCCAGACCGAGCTCGTTCGGCACCGTTCGCCACTCGTCGGTGACCGGATCCCACGCCGCGCCGGCGATCGCGCCAGTGCTCTCTCCACCCTGCCCGATTCCTCCCCAGACCACGACTTCCGCACCGGTCCACACGGCGGTGGCATCGGCCTGCGCCGGGAGCGGCGACGCGCTCATCATTCGCCATTCGTCCGACTCGAAGTCGTAGGCGGCGCCGTCGGCAAACGGTTCGACGGCGCGCCCACCCCAGATCACGAACTCGTTCTCAGTGGCCACCGCAGCCGGGCCTACTCGGGCCGACAAGGGCGAGTCCGACATCGCTGCCCAACCCGCCGGCGCTCCTGGCGTCGGGGCCCCGTCGGGCTCCGACTCGCCGGTGGCGACGCCCGTCGGCCGGTCGTTGCCAGACACGAGTCCGAACCCGATCACTGCGACGAGCGCAGTCGCAACGGATGCGACGGTTCGCATGCGGGTCCGACGCCGACCGTGCACCCACCGAACGCGACGGAGTGCTGCATCGGCGTCCACCGCGGGCCGGCGTGTGTCGGCGCCGCGCAAGCGCTGCTCAACGTCCATCGGTGGCTTCCTCCTTGTGTGCGATGTCGAGCTGGCGAGCCAGTGCTGCCAGACCGCGATGCAGGTGAACTCGAACCGTCGAAGGTGCACACCCGAGCGCCTCGCCGATCTCGTCGGCCGCCCAACCGTCGACGTGCCGCAACACGACGCACGCTCGTTGTCGCGGCGACAGCGAGGCCAACGCCCGATCGAGTTCACCGTCGCCATCGACGAAGCACGGGTCCGCGGCTCCCTCGACGTTGGTCAAGGCCGTGTGCCGACCGGCTCGCTCCGCGTGGCGAACCGCGTCACGAATGGCGACCCGACGGACCCAGGCCCCTGGCTTCTCGTAGCGGCGAACCCGGCGCCATCGGGCCATCGCCTTCACGAAGGCATCCTGCGCGATCGACTCCGCCTCGGCCCGATCGCCGACGATCGGCACGACCGCGTACACGACCGACTGGTACTCGTCGGCGAAGAACACCTCGTAGCCGTGATCGTCGCCCACACCTCACACAGTGCTCCAACCCCCCTTCCGTTTACCGCAACGCCAAGATTCGCCCCTCGAGGCAACACGGGCATGCGGCTCTTGTACATCGACGAATGCGGCGGATTCGAGCGCACCCCTACGGCTGGGTCATCGGCCCTCGGGCGCTCCCAGTCGTTCAGACAGACCCCGGCCCCGTTCGCTGGGCGGGGATGTTGGGAGGATGTTTGACGACGCAGATCGGATCGTCGTCGCTGCGCAAACCGGTTGTCAGAGCAGTCGGTCGCTGGTGGGACGACCTGGAGTAGCGCCAACCTACTGACCAGTTCTGCGTGACATCGGCCAGCGCGATCGGGCACTACCGTGCGTCTGGCCGAGGTCCGCTCAGCGTCTGATGGTTCGGTAATCGAGGCCGAGGCTGGTCACAGCGGAGCGGATGCCAGGGCCGTCATCGCCCTCCCAGACGCAGAGTGGGGCGTCGAGGTATTCGGCCGCGGCAACGCATTCGGCGCCGAGTGTCGACACCCGTTGGTCCGCGGCGATCTCGGCCATGCGGTACGAGATTGTTCTGACCGGTACGACTTTGATGTTCTCCGGCAAGCTGAGCAGCTTCGCCCCGAGTGCTCGACGGCGCTCAACGCTCCACGTGGCGGTCAAGGTGCCACCGCGAGCGGCGATCACGCTCCTCGAGAGGCGGTAGAGGTAGAGGTTCGTTGTTGCTGGTTCATGGGCGGCGAGCAGGTCTGTGAGCTCGTCGGGTGAGTCGTCGGCCAGGAAGTCTCGTAGGAGGTGGTCGTCGAGGAGGGCTCGGCTCACGTCGTTGCGAGGTCGGGATCGTCTTCGAGGGTGCGGACGAAGTGGGCGTGTTCGTCCCGGCTGACCAGATCGTCGAGCAACCGGCGCCCCTCCGCGAGGACCACCCGGGGCACCGATCATCCAGACAGCTGGTAGTGCGGTCGCCTCGCATCCGGCGGTCGGTGCGGTCAGCGTTGACAGTCGACCGCGACGGCTAGCGCCTCGCAGACCTGGTCCATCCGTCGGTCGCTGAGCCGTCCGAGCCGCTCGACCAGCATTGCGATGGAGACGCTCTCGACAGCGTCGAGATTGACGGCGGAACGTAGTGGCACCGGGTCGTCGCCGGGCTCGAGGACCACCTCGCTCGGCAGGCCCCGGATCGTCGTCGTACACGGCCCGATGAGCACACGCCTCAGGCGAGGAATCGCAGCGTCTCGCGACAGCACAACGCCCGGTCGGCGTCCGACTTCTGGCAACTCGCACCACCAGATCTCACCCCGCTCAGGAACCGCGGTCATGAGGTGGCAGCGGCATCCCGGAAGGAGGCGAGGTTGCCCCACGCGTCGGCTTCGTCCAACGGCTGGTCGTCGTAGGCGGCGTATGCCGCGTCGATCTCGGAGGCCCGACTGCTCCTGACCAGGGCGGTCAGTGCGGCGTCGAACAGCTTCGCGTCGTTCACGCCCGCTCGACGCGTCCGGGCCTCGGCGAGGAGGGCGCCATCCACGGTTGTACTCACACGCTCTCGTGCCATGGCACAAGTATGCCACCAACATGGCAGAGGGCAACGCCCCGCGCGATGTGCCGTTGACCGGCGGGCGACACCGCGTCGGCTGTGACCAGCTCGGGCGCACCGATCGTCCAGATGGCTGGTGGCGCGGCCGCCGCTCATCCGGCTATGGCCATGGAAGGGACCGTCATCGACACACACGGGACTGGGGCGATCACGAGTGGCACAACTCCCAGAACGCGAAAGACCACTGCTACCCACTGCGAGGTAGGGCTCGGCCGTCCCAGCCGCTTCTGACGCGGAACATCCGATCCAAGGTGGACATGGCCCGAGCGACCCGGCACACGCGCACGTAGGAGAGATACGGTTTCGGCGATGGCGACGGTCGTCTTGATTCACGGGGCCTGGCACGGAGCATGGTGTTGGGAGCAGGTGGCTGCCGAATTGGACCTCCTGGGCGTGGAGAACCACGCAGTCGAGCTCCCGCTCACCGGTCACGCCGACGATGTCGCCGCGGTTGCAGCTGCGCTCGACGCGGTGCCAGGGCCGAAGGTCGCTGTCAGTCACAGCTACGGCGGTCTCGTCGCGTCAGGGGCGGCGGACGGTCGTGATGACGTCTCTCACCTCGTGTACCTGTGTGCGTTCCTGCTCGACAAGGGCGAACGCGTGCTCGACAACCTGATGGACCTCGAGCCGCCCAAGCTGTTCGATGCCCTGCGGACGACGGACGACGGCCGCAGCTACATCGACCCTTCTGGGGCCGTCCCGGCGTTCTACGCCGAGTGTCCCTCGGCTCTCGCCGAGGCGGCCATCCCTCGACTGCGACCGATGGATCCGACCTCGACGATGCACCCTTGCCTCGGTGAGCCGTGGAGACACGTGCCGACGACCTACGTGATCTGCGAGAGGGATGGCGCCATCAACTCCGAGGCCCAGCGCCGCATGGCGAGAAGGGCCGGAACCGTCGTGACGCTCGACACCGACCACTCGCCATTCCTGTCGAAGATCCCCGAGACCGTGCGCATCATCACCGATGCGGTCGACTGACTTCGACACGCAAGTGGCGCGTCTTGTCACCTCGGCCGGCGGCTCTCCACGTATGCGGCCATCCGCCGGAGCATGAGGATCATCATCAACGTCACGGCGAGAACGGTCACGAGGTCCATGCCGACGACCAGCCCGAGTCGAATCCAAGGGAGGGAAATGCGGATAGGGCCATCCACACCGAGGATGTAGTGAGACGATTCGCCTGTACTCAAGAACTCCCCCCACGGCCCGTTCCCTCATGCACCTCGGCTACTCGACGGGGCCAGACGATGGTCGCGCAAACGCTGACCCCACGCGATCTCCTGATCGAGTGACGCACGCCCGCGACACCCGGCAGCAACTGTGGTGTTGGTCCCGCGGCTGTCTTGTCGACAAGCGACGTTCACTCTGCGCACCATTGTCGAGGATGAGCGCTGACGAGCCGTCGGCCGTGTACGACGTGTGGTCCGAGTCCTATGAGCGCGAGATGGAGCGGCGTCGGCGGCGAGGACGGCGGGTGGCATTGCCGATCGTCATCGCAGGGCTCTTGTTCCTGTTCGCCGCGGTTGCCTTCGTCGCTCTCGATGGCCACAAGTCTCTGGCCTCGTTCTTCCTTCGAGCGCTCCTCGGGGACCTCGGCGACAACTGACGACACGGCCGTCGGAGACGAACCGGACCACAACCTCCGCCGGCAAGGCGGCTCGAACCGACCGCACCACGCGGCCCTGGCCCACCAACGGGTTCGCCGGGGCGGGCAGCCGTATCAGCTGGGGAGGCACGACCCGCAACGCCGGGAAACGATCGACACGACCGACCCGAAGAAGTCCCCTCCGCGCTCGTCAGCTCGTCCACGGTGCAAGCCGACCCGCACCCGCAACTCCGGACCCGGCCATCCCGCTCCCGCCAACGCCTCCTGCACTCCGACTGGGTCGTGGTCACGTCCCGGGACGGCGCCAGCTGTGGACTCGAGATCTCCCGGGCCCGGTCCCTACTTTGTGTTCGCCTTCAACGAGTCCCTCTGACGTCGGGCGCCGGAGAAGGCGCGTTGTACTCGCGCCTGTGCTCGGGAACTCATGCACAGGCCGACGCGGAGCTGTCCATTGGGGCGGTGCGCACACCACCGATCGCCATGGAGGATGCTCCGACGCCGCCTCCTCCGAGTGACGAATCCGCCACCGCCCCTACCGACAACGGTGAGGATGCCGTGTGGTTCACGATGGCCGTTGGCGCCGGTGTCCTCTTGTTGTTTGCGGCCACAGCCTGGCGGGCGAGAAGTCAGACCCGGAGCGAACGTCGGGCGTAGCCGAAGCCGAGCTTCCCCTGTGTCGCTCGTTGGTGGTCGAGAAGCGCCACGTCGTTGCGACTTCCTGATCATCGAGACGCCGACGATCTCGATCTGGTGGACCACCGTCCGCGCTGCCCGGCAATCGAAGCGGTGCTAGATCCAGTGGAGGACTCCTCCAACTCGACGAGTGAACTTCTTCCAGCGGCTGGCGGACCCGTGCCAATCGATTTCCTGTTCCACCGAAGTCCGAGTGACCCCCTGTCGTCCGTCCTCGACGAAACACGGCTGCAGGATTCCTCTGGCCACCAGGATGTTGACGCTCGGACGCGGCGCGGACCTGTTGCGAAGAATCTTCTTCGCCTCGTCGGAGGTCAGGTAGTCGCTCTCCTCGACGACGATCGGAGGCCGCAGCCAGTACGTACGGCGGCGTTGTGCGAGGCGGATGTTCTCCTCTGGGCTCTTCTCCGGATCGTCGAAACGCAGCCCGACCTTGCGGCTCACTCGCTCGTCCCACGCCATCAACCGGCCCCACGCTCGCATGGGGGCATTTTGCCCTTGCGGATGGGCCGGTGCCCAGCCGGTGCGGCGGTCGGTGCCCTCGACCGCCGCGAAGCATCTACGCACCCCTACCGTGCACGACCATGGAACGGGTTCGGCAGGCGTACGGAGCCGTAGCGGAGCAGTACATCGAGCTGTTCGGCGGCAGCGCCGAGGTGCACGCGGACGACCGGGCCCTGATTTCCCGGCACCTGTCGATCCGGCCCGGCGCCGTGCTCGACGTGGGCTGCGGGCCCGGGCACCTCACCGCACACCTGCGCTCGTTGGATGTCGACGCGATCGGCATCGATCTGGTGCCCGAGTTCATCGACCACGCTCGCGCCGCCCACCCGGACGGCCGATTCGAGCTCGGCTCGATGCACCAGCTCCCGCTCCCCGACCGTTCCGTCGCCGGCATCCTGGCCTGGTTCTCACTGATCCATGTGCCCCCAGACGACCTCGACGGCGTGCTCGCCGAGCTGCGGCGGTCGATCGTCCCCGGCGGCGCGCTCGTCGCCGGATTCTTCGACGGCGACGAGGTCGTGGCGTTCGAGCACAAGGTCGTGACGGCCTTCTTCTGGCCGGCCGACGAACTCTCTGCCCGACTGTCGCGGGCGGGCTTCACGGAAGTCGAGCGCCAGAGGCGTCCCGGCGTCGCAGAAACCGGAATCCGGCCGCAGGCCGCCATCGCGGCGATCGCCAGCTGACCAACCCATACGCTCCGACGGTCTCGAAGCGGCTGGGCGCCACCGGTGTGGCGTCCGCGAGGTCGTTCATGGGGCAGGCGCCCAGACGTAGTGCCACCAGTGTCTGGAGCCGTCGTCCAGGAGCACGTAGGAACCGCCGCGGTCCGAGATCTCGAGGCGCGGGGAACGTTTCGAGGCGACTCGTGCAGGGACCGCCCTCACATCGGATGAAGATCCGATCGCCAGCTCGAGCAGTCGGACAAGACCTGACCTCGACCTCTACCTCAACTCAACCCTTGGCCTCCCGCCCTGGCCCGTGTGCCGTACGTCGGCGGTCTCTCGGTGCGGTGTCGGAGCGACCTCGTTCACCCGGACTTGCTGACCCGAGTGGAAGGGCTCTGCGATGGTCAGCATGCGACGGTGACTTCATGGCGGGACCGGCATCGGCCCGAGCCCAAGACGACCTCGACGGGCTGGTCAACGAGGCGCTGCCGTTCGCTCAGGAGATGCTCTCGAAGCAAGGAGAGTTCCTCCTACGGCGTGTCGCTGAGTCTCGACGGCGAAGTCACGATGGTCGCG
Organism: Acidimicrobiales bacterium; assembly: GCA_037968675.1. Taxonomy (GTDB): domain Bacteria; phylum Actinomycetota; class Acidimicrobiia; order Acidimicrobiales; family Salinilacustritrichaceae; genus Salinilacustrithrix. Next base: position 11,902 of record JBBKVY010000256.1, read on the forward strand.
GGAGACCCGGGTGATGGTCGGCGCCGATCATCAATTCGTGTGGCTGGCGTACGACCCGCGCTGGTCGGCGGTCGCCGTGAGGTCGGTCTGGCTGCGAGCGATGTGAATGCGTGGCGAACACCCTTGACATCAAACGCCGAGAGGCGAACATTGGTACGAACGGACACCGACGGGTGTGTCCAACACGAAGAGGAGGTGGGGTCGTGCGCGCGAGCGACACAGCTCACAGATGCAGGACGATGTTCGGAGCAGCGGCAGCGATCTGTCTACTGGTGACCTTGGTCCTTCCGGCATCGGCGGGTGCAACGATCGTGGAGCGAGACAGGTATGAGGGGACCGACAGCTTCTCCTACGACTTCTGTGGCTTCGACGTCGAGGTCGGTGTGACGTTCCACGGCGTTTCCTCCATACGAGTTGGCAAGGGCAAGCTCGACTCCGCGTTCTTCCTGCACGACAAGTTCTGGTACACAGAGACACACTCGGCCAACGGGAAGTCCTTCACCATCTCGGCCAACGGGTTGTTCCAAGAGACGAACGCTGTGCACCTGGGCGGGACTCTGTTCGAGTTCTCCTCCGTGGAAGCCGGTCAGCCGTTCGTGGTGCGGGACATGGATGGCGAGATCCTGCTCCGCGACCGGGGAGCGGTCAAACAAACCATCGTGTTCGACACGCTGGGCGACGATGTCCCCGGTGGGATCTTCGTGGAAGAGGTCGATCTCCGGATCGCCGGACCGCATCCGGGCTTCTTCATCGACCCAACGCAGGCGTGCGTCCTGCTGGCGCCAGATTCCGTCTAGCTCCTCGGGGCGACGCTCCTATCGGCCTGATGGAGGCCGCCGATTCCTCGCAACGTGAAGTACCACCCGTCGCAGGTCGACGGGCGACGAGAGTCCGAGGGGTACGTGGGCGGGTGGTCCACCGCCCTCTTGACCCAGGCACGGGGTGAGGGGGTCGGGAGCGGCGAGCACGTCGACGACACCGCCCCACGTTCCGGAGACTGGCGCTCTCGAGGTGCGTAGCCTCGCCGCATGGATCCGCATGCGTTGATCGAGGGAAATCCCGTACTTGTCGTCGTCGACATCCAAGGCGGGCCTCCGGACGAATCCGCTCCGTCGACCATGCCCTTCATGCCGCACTATGGCGAGCGAATGGCTCGCGCACCAGCGATCGTCGAAGCGGCACGCGCGCACGGCATTCCGGTGATCTTCTTCCAAGAGGCGCATCGGCGAGACATGATCGACTTCGGGAGGGAGCTGGACGGAGCCGAGGGGGTGCACCTCCTCGAGGGAGACTCGGGTACCGAGATCAGCGAGTCGCTCGACGTCCGTCCCGAGGACTACAGAATTCAGAAGCGTCGATACTCGTGCTTCTTCGGTACCGACTTGGAGATCCTCCTGAAGGGTCTGGGCGCGCAGACCTTGATCCTGATCGGCGGACACACCGATGTCTGCATCCACTACACCTTCGTCGACGCTCACCAGCACGACTACGTCTGCCGGGTGGTCGACGACGTCGTGGCCGGCTCGAGCATGGCCGCCCACGAGGCTGCGCTGCGTGCCATGGAGTACCTGCAGACCGGGGCGTGCCGCAGTTCGGCAGAGGTGGTCACCGCCTTCGAGAGCTTCGCCGCCACCAACGCCGATCTGGGACACGCTGGTGC
>JBBKVY010000257.1:0-17809 GCA_037968675.1 Acidimicrobiales bacterium
CACGGAGAGAGGAACCCAGCGACGGTGGGCAGCATTCCGCAACTCGGGCGACCCGCTCGCTTCATGGACCGCGACGGTAGTGGCGCCAGCCACAATGGGTTCATGGCCGACATCACCGAGATCCAACTCCCCGGCGTCGGGGTCCGCTACGAGTTCACGAGCGCCGACGGCGAGAATGTCGGAGTGGTCTGCCACCACGGCGGGCGACGCGAGGTCGTCGTGTACGCGAGTGATGACCCGGATCGAGCGCAGTCGATGCTGTCGCTCGATGCCGAGGACAGCCGCACGTTGAGCGATCTGCTCGGGGCCAGTCAGGTCAGTGAGGCCATGCAGGCGATGGAGCAGCGGATCGAGGGGCTGGCGCTCGACTGGCTCGAGGTCACCGCCCAGTCGTCACTCGCCGGTCGAACCCTGGCCGACGGCGAGCTGCGATCGCGGACGGGCGCGTCGATCGTGGCCGTGATCCGAGACGACACGACCGAACCGGCTCCGGGGCCCGACTTCATGCTCGAGGCCGGCGATGTCGCGGTCGCCGTCGGTTCGTCCGAGGCGCTCGAGCAACTTCGCGTCGCTCTCCGGTCGTGACCGGCGTCCTCGCCGCCGCCGGGGGTGACGTCGCACTCGCGTTCGTCGAGATCGGTGCTGTCGCGCTCGCGCTCGCGCTCCTCGCTCGTCTCGCAGGGCGACTGGGTATCACCGCGATCCCGCTGTACCTGCTCGCCGGCCTGGCAGTGGGCGAGGGCGGGGTGGCGACGCTCGACGTCTCAGAAGACTTCATCTCCCTTGCCGCGCAGATCGGGGTGCTGCTGCTCCTGCTCACGCTCGGGCTCGAGTACTCGGGCGAGGAGCTCCAGCACGGACTCCGAACCGGCACCGTGCCCGGCATCGTCGACGCCGTCGCGAACTTCGTTCCCGGTCTCGGACTCGGTCTGTTGCTGGGCTGGGAGACCACAGCCGCGGTCCTGCTCGGCGGTGTCACCTGGATCAGTTCGTCCGGGGTCGTCTCGAAGGTGCTGAGCGACCTCAAGCGCCTCGGCAACCGCGAGACGCCGTCGATCCTCAACCTGTTGGTGATCGAGGACCTGGCGATGGCGGTCTACCTCCCGGTCGTCGCTGCGCTGATCGCCGGACAGGACGCTGCGGCGACGGTGCTCACCGTTCTCGGCGCTCTCGTGACCGTCGGCGTCATCCTCGTGCTCGCGGTCCGATTCGGTGCGCGGCTCAGCGCGATGCTCGCTGGTGGCAGTGACGAGTCGCTCCTGCTCACGGTGTTCGGGCTGACACTCCTCGTCGGCGGTCTGGCCGAGCAGGTGCAGGTGTCCAGTGCCATCGGCGCATTCCTCGTCGGACTCGCGCTCACCGGCCAGGTGCGCGACCGCGCCGAGGAGCTGATCGGCCCGCTCCGTGACCTGTTCGCGGCGACGTTCTTCCTGTTCTTCTCGTTCCAGATCGAGCCGTCGACCGTCGCGGACGCGCTGCTCCCGGCCATCGCGCTCACCGTCGTGACCGTGTTCACCAAGGTCCTCTCCGGCCATGTCTCGGCCGGCAGGGCAGGAATCGGCCCGGCCGGTCGCATGCGCGCCGGCACCGCACTGATCGCTCGTGGCGAGTTCTCGATCGTCATCGCGTCACTCGGCGTCGGACTCGTCGACGGTGACGACCTCGGTGGGCTGGCCGCCGCGTACGTGCTCCTCACCGCCATCGTCGGACCGCTCGCCGCCAAGTACTCCGACGCCCTTCCTCGCCCGCCGCGTCGTCGCCGGGTCCTAACGTCCGCGGAGTGACGACCTCCCCGCAGCGGTTCCCCGAACTCGGCTTCTATGCGTTGGCCGGCCAACCGGAGTCGTCTCGCGACATCGTCCGAGAAGTCGTCGACGGCGAGGCGATGGGACTCGGCACGGCGTTCGTCTCCGAGCGGTACAAGCAGAAGGAGGCGGCCACCTTGTGCGGGGCCGCCGGAGCCGTCACCGATTCGATCCGCATCCAGACCGCGGCCACCAACCACAACACGCGCCACGCCATGGTGACCGCCGCCTTCGCGTCCACCATGCAGAGCCTCACCGGTGGTCGCTTCGTCCTCGGACTCGGTCGTGGGATCACACCGCTGCAGGACGCGTTCGGCATCGATCACATCACCACCGCCCAGATGGAGGACTTCGCCGGCATCATGCGCCGGCTGTTCCGCGGCGAGGTCGTCCTCGGCCACGACGGGCCTGCGGGCCGGTACCCGATCCTGCACCTCGACTCGGGTCTGGACGAGCACCTGCCCATGAGCCTGGTCGCGTTCGGGCCCAACACCCTGGAGCTCGCCGGCCGGTGCTTCGACGAGGTCGTGCTCCACACGTTCTTCACCGAGGAGACGACCCGCCGGTGCGTGGAGACGGTGAAGGCGGCAGCCGAACGGGCGGGCCGCGATCCGGCCGAGGTCACGGTGTGGTCGTGCTTCGCCACGATCGGCGATCACATCGCCGAGGACCGGCGCCTGATGAAGACCGTCGGTCGGCTCGCCACCTATCTCCAGGGGTACGGCGATCTGTTGGTGCGGACCAATGACTGGGACCCGGCGGTTCTCGAGCGGTTTCGGGCCGACGAGGTCGTGCAGTCGTCCCCCGCGCTCGATGCCAGCGCGACGACAGAGCAACTCGAACACGTCGCGACGTTGTTGCCCGACGAGTGGTTGGCGCCCAGTGCCACGGGCACGCCTTCGCAGTGTGTTGCGGCGGTTCGAGATCAGCTCGCCCTCGGGTGCGATGGAGTGATCCTCCACGGCGCGTCACCGACCGAGTTGGTCCCAATCGTCGAGGAGTACGCCTCGTGACCGCCGATGAGCGGGCAGCAGCGTGCGACCGCTGACCTCCTCGTGCCCTAGGCCGTCGCTTCCTCGACCGATCCGTCCGGGCGTCGAGCGAAGCGTCGGTCGTCGCGCCCATGGGTCGGGTCGGTCACGTTCCAGGGCCAGCCGCCGAACTGTGTCGACTGGTAGTCGTCCATGGCCTGTCGGATTTCGGCCTCGGTGTTCATCACGAACGGCCCGTACTGCGCCACTGGTTCGGCGATCGGTCGGCCTTGGAGCACCAGCGCTTCGATCGGCCCATCCGTGGCCCGGAGTGCGAGGTCGCGCGACGGTTCGAGCACGGCGCCGGTCCGGGAGGTGACGGCGGAATCGCCGATTGCCAGGCCGTCTCCCTCGAACAGGTAGAGCACCCGACCGATGCCGTCGCCGGTGGTGCGCGGCAGCGTCCACTCGGCACCGGCATCGAGGACGATGTGCCAGATGGCGACCTCGGCGTCGGCCTTCGATGCATACGAGTCCGGTGGTGGCGACGGCGGACTGTTGCCGCTCAGCGACCCGGCGATGACCGTCACCGTGACCCCTTCGGCCGCGTGTCTCGGGATGTCGGTGTCCCAGAGCATGGCGAAGTAGGGGTCCGACATCTTGTCGGCTGCCGGCAGGTTCACCCAGATCTGGAACAGTTCGACCGGATTGCGACCGCCACGGTCGAGCAATGGGAACATCTCGGCGTGCTGGATGCCCGCGCCTGCGGTGAGCCACTGCACGTCGCCGCGGCCATAGCGCGCCGCCGCACCCATCGAGTCGGCGTGGTCGATCAGTCCGCGCCGAACGTAGGTGACGGTCTCGAAGCCTCGGTGCGGGTGCTGCGGAAAGCCGGGCACCGTCGTTCCGTGGTACATCCGCCATCCGTCCACGCCGTCGAAGTCCGAGCCCATCTGCCGACCGGTCAGGGGTGCGTTGGGCCCGAGGAGGTCGTTGGCCTCGGGGTAGTCGTCGACGTGATGCACGCAGAACAGGAACGGATCGAGCGTCGGCCACCGGAAGTCGAGGGGAACGGTCTGGAGGACATCACCGGCCATGGCCCAAGGGTAGAGACGTTGCGGACGGAACGCGCCCCGATCGGCCACCATGGGGGGGTCCGACCAGGAGGATCCCGTGGAGACGCTCACCGAAGCCATCCGACGACTGCGCGAGGCCGGCTACGACGCCGACTTCGTTCCGACCGAGTCGGGCCAGCTGCGCTGTCCGGTGTGTCACTCGACCCACGACCCGCCCGCGATGACCATCGACGAACAGGTCCGGTTCGAGGGTGAGTCCGACCCTGGAGACGAGTCGTTGTTGCTCGCCCTGCGCTGTGCGTGTGGTGCCAGGGGCCTCTACTCGACCGTGTTCGGCCCGGGGATCAGCTCGCAGGATGCGGCCGTGGTGCGGGCACTGCCCCGTACCTGAGGTTCTTCCGGCGTCGTCCGAGGGCCATAGCGTCGGACTGTGCGTTCACGACTGACTCTGCTGCTCGCCTCCACCACCGCCGCCATCCTCGTCGCTGCCTGTGGCGACGACGACGCCGCTCCACCGGCCGATCTCGGCGAGACCGACGACACGATCGTGGTCGATGCCGAGGACATCAGCTTTCCCGACGATGTCTATGAGACCGCGGCCGGGCGCGTGGGGTTCGTCTACGAGAACGTGGGCAACATCCGCCACACGCTCGTCGTGGAAGGCGTCGACGGTTTCGAGCTCTCGGTCGACAAGAACGGGGACGTCGACCAGGGCGCGGTCGATCTCGAGTCCGGTACCTACACGCTGTTCTGCGACATCCCCGGTCACCGCTCGGCCGGGATGGTCGCCGAACTGGTGGTCAGCTGAGCAGTGAGTCCGGAACCGGGACGACGCGTGCCCGGAGCCACTCGCCCACAGCCTTGGCCTGCGCGTCCTGACGGGTCGAGGCCGCGACACCCTCCTGCAGCAGTCCGTGGATCACGAAGTTCAGCGAACGCAGCTTGGGGAAGCGGTGGCGCTCGATCGGTAGGTCCCCAGCCTCGGGGAGGAGTGCGCGGAGCCGATCGACCGTGAGCGTGTGGTCGATCCACGCCCATCCCTCCGTGGTGCGAGCGAACACGCCGAGATTGGCGTCGCCACCCTTGTCCCCCGACCGTGTGCCGATCACTCGGCCGAGCTCGGCCAGCGTGGTCGGTCCCTCCGGCGGCTCGAGGGGCACAGCGGTGTCGACCGAGATCGACGCCCCGGTCGGCGCGACCGAGCCGACCTGCCGGGTCTCGCCGCCGAGCAGGTGGACGTACTGGGGGACGAGCTCGGACGAGACGACCGCCGGCTCGTAGACCCCGAACGGCGATGCGCCCGAAGGCCCTCCGCCGAGGCCATACATGCCGGGGATGCCGGCGAGCACGGTGTGCACCATGGCGTCGTTGAACGCCCGGCCGACCTTCTCTTCGTCGGTGTCCTTCACGGTCACGCGCCAGATCGCGGTCGCCTCCTCCTGGGACGAGGGGTCCACCTTGTCGGTACGGATGACCTCGCTCGTGATCGACTCGAAGTCGTCAGGGCCCGATGGACAGGCGTCCCAGAAGCCGGCCTCGGCGAACGACGCCTTGGCATCGATGTCGAGCCCGGTGAGCGCGACGGAGAACGAGTTCCGGTAGCCGCCCATCCGGTTCATGGCGACCTTCAGCGTCTCTGGAGGTGCTTGGCCCCGGACACCGCTGAGACGGACGCGGTCGGGCGCGACCTGCTCGACCGCGATGGTGTCGAACCGTGCCGTGACGTCGGGGCCGAGGTACTCGGGTCCACCGATTTCGTAGAGCAGCTGCGATGTCACCGTCCCGACGGTCACGGCGCCACCGGTTCCGTCGTGTTTGCCGATCACCGAGGTCCCGTCGGCGGCAACGTCGGCCCAGGGAAATCCGAGGCGCGGGTTGGTGTCGATGCCGTCGATCTCGTGGAAGAACGAGTAGTTGCCTCCGGTTGCCTGGGCGCTGCACTCGATCACGTGACCAGCCACGACGCCTCCGGCCAGCGCGTCGAGGTCGTTGCGGCCCCACCCGTGGTGCCACGCAGCCGGCCCACAGGTCACGGCGGCATCCGTGACCCGACCGGTGATGACGATGTCGGCGCCCCGTTCGAGCGCGTCGACGATGCCGAAGCATCCGAGGTACGCGTTCGCGGTCACATAGGCGTCGCCGGGGTTAAACTCGTCACCGTCCACGAACGGCCGGAGCGCGTCCGAGGCGAGGAGGTCGGGGAGGCGGGGGAGGAGATCGTCGCCGTCGACGCAGGCGATGGTGGGCGACAGACCGAGTCGGTCGGCGACCTCGGCGACCGCGTCGGCGCATCCGCGAGGGTCGAGGCCGCCGGCGTTGGACACGACCTTGATGCCGGCGTCGAGGCACGTGCCCATGACCTGTTCCGTCTGATCGACGAACGTTCGAGCGAACCCCTGCCCCGGCCGCCCCCTGGTGCGGTTACCGGCCCGGATCCGACTGAGGATGAGCATCGTGAGCTCGGCCAGCCAGTCGCCGGTGAGGACGTCGATGGTGCCACCCTCGACCATCTCCGAGGCGCCGCTCGGTCTGTCGCCGAAGAACCCGGAACAGTTGGCGATCCGGATCGGGGCGGCGGGTTCGGTCACGCTCCGGTCACTCCTCGGTCTCCAGCCGGACCAACAGATCGCCGGCGTCGACCCGGTCGCCGGCGGCGAAGAGCACCTCGGCCACGGTTGCGTCGCCCACGGCGCAGATCTTGTGCTCCATCTTCATGGCCTCCACCACCACGAGTACGTCCCCGTCCGACACGGTGTCGCCGGCCGTCACCTGGACCGACAGCACGGTGCCGGGGAGCGGGCTGGTGGGACCGCCGCCGGCGTCGACGTGGTCGTGATCGACGAAGCGTGGTTCGAGCGTCCAGGTGACCGACCCGGCGGCGCTTCGGGTGTGCACCGTGTGGTCGAGGTGGAGGACGTCGACCCGATGGCGCACGCCGTCGAGCTCGACGATCTGGCGATCTTCGCTGCGGCCGAACAGACGGACCTGCACCATGCGGCGTTCGTCCTCGGTGAGCGAACCGTCGTCGGACGCCGCGGGCCACGCGCCGACACGTACCTCGGCGGCAGCGCGGCCCAGCATCCGGTACTCGACGTGTTCGACCGTCTCGCCGGTGTGCCACACCTGTCGCTGACCCTGGGTCCGGAGGTTTCGCCATCCCGACGGAGCGAAGGGCGTCGCGCGGTCGGAGGCCCGAGACGCGTGCTCGCGAGCGAACACCGCTGCGAGCAGCAGGGCCACGCGGTCGTCGCCGGCGGCGCCGGTGCTCGCGACCACGTCAGGGTGCTCGTCGAGGTACGACGTCGGTGTCTCGGCGGCCAGGAAGTCGGACTCGCCGAGGATGGCGACGAGGGCGGGGGTGTCGGTGTCGACGCCGGCGATCCACGACGAGCGGAGGGCCCGGGCCAGTCGGCGAGCGGCGTCGGTCCGGGTCGGGGCGTGGACGATCACCTTCGCGAGCAGCGAGTCGTAGTCGGTGGTCACCTCGGTCCCAGCCCGTACTCCGGTGTCGACCCGGACGTCATCGGACATCTCGAACCGGGCGAGCGTGCCGGTGGACGGCAACCAGCCGGCCGACGGATCCTCCGCCACGAGTCGGACCTCGATGGCGTGGCCGTCGATCCGAACGTCGTCCTGGGTGATCGGCAGTGGCTCGCCGTCGGCCACACGCAGTTGGAGCTCGACGAGATCGAGCCCGGTCACCGCTTCGGTCACGGGGTGTTCGACCTGGAGCCGGGTGTTGACCTCGAGGAACGTCACCGTCCCGCCGTCGTCGCCCTGCCCGGTGCCGACGAGGAACTCGACCGTGCCGGCGTTGGCGTATCCGACGTGTCGGGCAAGCGCGAGGGCGCCATCACACAGGGCCGTGCGCTGCGCAGCGGTGATGCCGGCCGACGGAGACTCCTCGACGACCTTCTGGTTGCGCCGTTGGATCGAGCACTCGCGTTCGCCGAGGTGGATCACGTTGCCGTGCGTGTCGCCGAGGATCTGGACCTCGACGTGGCGCCCGCGTTCGAGATACGGCTCGATGAAGACCGTGCCGTCACCGAACGCAGATTCGGCCTCGCGTGATGCTGCGGCAACGGCGTCTGCGAGGTCTTCCGACGAGCGGACGATGCGCATGCCTCGACCGCCGCCCCCGGCCGCGGCCTTGACGAGCGCGGGCATCGGGACGTCGGAGGGGACGTCGGTCCCGGCGATCTCGATGATCGTCGTCGTCGGCACCCCGGCGTCGATCGCGGCGCGTTTGGCCGCGACCTTGTCGCCGAGGAGTCGGATCTGCTCCGGCGTCGGGCCGACCCAGGAGAGCCCAGCGTCGATCACCTGCTGTGCGAACGCGGCGTTCTCGGCCAGGAACCCGTAGCCGGGGTGGATCGCATCGCATCGTGTGTCGAGCGCAGCAGCGATCACCGCATCGGCGCGGAGATACGACGTCGCCGGCGTGGTGCCACCGAGTGCGACGGCGATGTCGACCGAGTCGACGTGCAGCGCGCCGGCGTCGGAGTCGGAATACACGCCGACGGTGGCGATGCCCATGCGGTGGGCGCTGCGGGCGATGCGCACGGCGATCTCGCCGCGATTGGCGATCAGCAGCCGCTCCATCAGTGCCGCCACACGCCATACTCGGTGGCGCCCTCGACCACGTTGCTGTGGATGGCCGACAGCGCCATGCCCAGCACCGTCCGGCTGTCGGCAGGATGGATGATCCCGTCGTCCCACACCCGCCCGGTCGAATAGAGCGCCGTGGACTCCTCCTCGATCTGGTCCTCGAGGGCCTTCGACTGGGCCTGGAGCTGTGCCTCCATCTCGTCGTCGATCTCGATGCCACGGCCGGCGGCCGCGTTGCGGGCGACGATGTCCATCACCCCCGCGAGCTGCTTCGGTCCCATGACGGCGATCCGGTGGTTCGGCCACGAAAAGACCAATCGAGGATCGTAGGCCCGACCGGCCATGCCGTAGTTGCCGGCGCCGTAGCTCGCCCCGACCATCAGGTTGAGGTGCGGGACCGTCGAGTTCGACACCGCGTTGATCAACTTGGCGCCGTTGCGGATGATGCCCTCCTGTTCGGCCTTCGACCCGACCATGAAGCCGGTGATGTTGTGGAGGAACAGCAGCGGGGTGTCGGTGCGGTTGCAGAGTTGGACGAACTGGGCCCCCTTGCGCGCCTCGTCGGAGAACAGGATCCCGTTGTTGCCGAGGACCCCGACGGGGAAGCCGTGGATCGAGCCCCAGCCGCAGACGAGCGTGCTGCCGTAGAGCGGCTTGAACTCCTCGAACCGGCTGCCGTCGAGGAGGCGGGCATGGATCTCACGGATCTCGAACGGGATGCGGACGTCAGCCGACGCGCACCCGATGAGCTCGGCGGGGTCGTAGAGCGGTTCGTCGTCCGGTTCGGTGGCGCCCGGACCGAGTTTGCGCCACCCCAGGTGGGCCACGATCTCTCGTACCTTGCGGATGGCATCGAGCTCGTCCACCGCCAGGTGGTCGGACAGGCCGCTGGTGCGCGAGTGCATGTCGGCGCCGCCGAGGGTCTCTTCGTCGACGATCTCGTCGATCGCCATCTTCACGAGCGGTGGCCCACCGAGGTACGCCGTGCCCTGATCCTTGACGAAGATCGTGTAGTCGCTCATGCCGGGCACGTAGGCGCCGCCGGCGGTGTTCGGACCGAACGCGACCGTGATGGTCGGGATGCCGAGCTTCGACAGTTGGGTCAGCAGCTTGAACTGGCTACCGGCGTTGACGAACAGGTCGGCCTGGCGTGGGAGGTCGGCGCCGGCCGACTCGTTGAGGGCGATGAGGGGGAGGCGGTTGCGGCGGGCCACGTCGAGCAACCGTTCGATCTTGAACCACGAGGTCGGGTTCGAGGACCCGCCCTTGTAGGTCATGTCGGAACCCCAGATCGCGCACTCCACGCCGTTGACGACGCCGAGCCCGGTCACGATCCCGACGCCGACTGCATCCTGCGTGCCCCAACCGGCCAGCGGCGACAGCTCGAGGAAGGGCGTGTCGGGGTCGACCAACGCCTCGACCCGCTCCCGTACGAGCATCTTGCCGCGCTTGCGGTGACGGTCGACGTACCGCTGCCCACCCACCGTCGGCACCGAGGCGAGCTCCGTCCCGACCTCGTCCCACAGCGCTTCCATGGCGCGGACGTTGGCCTGATGATCCTCGGATCGGGCGTCGATCCGAGAGCGGAGTGGTGTGCCGATGGGCATGGCGAGCGACGCTACTGCGCTGCTGCGACCCCATGCGCCGCCCGCCAACAACGGCTCGGAGGACGGCGCTCGTCGGCGTGGTCGGGTCCGTCTGGCGCCTTCCGCAGGCAACGAGGAGACTCGTTCCATGGAACTGCATGGACGGGTCGCGGCGGTCACCGGTGCCGCATCGGGGATCGGACGCGGGTTGGCGATCGCGCTCGCCGCGAAGGGTGCAGATCTCGCCGTGTCCGACGTCGACGAGGTGGGCCTGGCCGAGACGGTTGACCTCGCAACGCGGTCCGGCCGGAAGGTGACCGCGCAGCGCGTCGACGTCGCCGATCGTGGCGCCGTGCATGCCTGGGCCGACGAGGTCGTCTCCGACCACGGACAGGTGAACCTGATCGTGAACAACGCCGGCGTCGCCCTCGGCGCCACCGTCGATGGCATGTCGTACGACGACTTCGACTGGCTCATGGGAATCAACCTCCAGGGTGTCGTCGCCGGCACCAAGGCATTCCTGCCCCACCTCAAGGCGGCGGGAGAGGGACACGTCGTGAACGTCTCGAGCGTGTTCGGCCTCGTGGGGATCCCCTCGCAGTCGGCCTACAACGCCGCCAAGTTCGCGGTCCGGGGATTCACCGAGGCCTTGCGGGTCGAACTCGACATCGAGGACTGCGGCGTCTCCGCCACCACCGTGCATCCCGGCGGCATCAAGACCAACATCGCGCGGAGTGCCCGTGTGGACGCGAGCATCAGCGATATCGGTCTGGATGTCGACGAGACGATGAGCCAGTTCGAGAAGCTGTTCATCACGTCGCCCGAACGAGCCGCCAGGGCAATCATCCGCGCGGTCGAGAAGGACAAGCGGCGCCTCCTCATCGGTCCCGATGCGTGGGCGGTCAGCCTGATGTCGAAGCTCCCGCCGGGCACGTACCAGGGTGCGCTCGCGTGGGGCGCCGGCAGGGGGCTCTGACCACCCGTGTGTCCACGGCCGCTTCGATTCGCGTTGACCGTGGGTCCATCAGCCAGACTCGCTACCCGTGGCCCACAGCGAACCGACGGACGACGCCCCGCGGGCCATCCCCGCACTCGCCCGTGGCGTCGTCGTCGTCGGCCTGCTCTATCTCTTCCTCATCGGCGTCTCGCTGCTCGAGAGCGGCATCAACTCGCTCGGCAGCGACATCCAGGAAGAGCTGTTCTCGAGCGTCACCAACCCGGTCGCCGGTCTGTGCGTCGGCATCCTCGCCACCGTGCTCGCGCAGTCGTCCTCGGTCACGACCTCGACGATCGTGGGACTGGTGGGCACCGGCCTCCTCGGGGTGGACGCAGCGGTCCCGATGATCATGGGCGCCAACATCGGCACCACGGTCACCAACACGCTTGCCTCGCTCGGACACGTGCGCCGCAGCAACGAGTTCAAGGACGCCTTCGCCGCGGCCACGGTGCACGACTACTTCAACCTCCTCGCGGTCTCGACCCTGCTCCCGCTCGAGTTGGCGACCGGGGTCCTGTCGAAGACCGCAGAAGCGATGACCGATCTCTTCCTCGGTGGCAGCGGTGCCACGTTCGAGAGCCCGATCAAACAAGCGGTGAAGGAGCCGGCGTCGTGGGTCGAGTCGGCCTGGGAGGCGGTCGGCGCGTCCGGCACGATCCTCGGTGTGCTCCTCCTCATCAGCGGGCTGGCATGCATCTTCCTGGCGTTGGCGTTCATTACCAAGAACATGCGGGCGCTGGTGGCCGATCGGGTGGAGGCGTCGATCAATGCATTCCTGTCGCGGGGCGGCGGCGTGACCGCCATGGCGTTGGGCCTCGTGATCACGATCGCCGTGCAGTCCTCCAGCATCACGACGTCGGTGATGATCCCGCTCGCAGCATCAGGAGTGGTGACCCTCGCGAACATCTATCCGGTGACGCTGGGGGCCAACGTCGGTACGACGATCACCGCCCTGCTGGCATCACTCGCGACGGGTCGGCCCGAGGCGCTCACGATCGCCCTCGTGCACACGCTCTTCAACATCGCCGGCATCCTGCTCTTCTATCCCGTCCCCGCGTTGCGGGCGCTGCCCATCCGGATGGCGCAGCGCACCGGCGAACTCGCGTCCCGGCGAGCGTCGGCCGTGATCGCGTACATCGTGGTGGTCTTCGTCCTGACCCCGGCTCTCGGGGTCATCCTCTTGAGGTGATTCGACATGGTGCTCAGCTTTTTCCGTGGTGACGACGGTGTCTTCGACACGGTCGATCGACAGGTGACCGAGATGCTCGGCGCGTGCCGCCACGCGTTCGATCTCGCGTCGGGCGCGCTCCTCGCAGGGAGCGACGTCGACGCGGTCGGAGTGGACGTGCGCGCCACCGATCTCGTGGTCAACCAGCTCGAGGAGGACGTGCGACGCGAGCTCGTCGTACACGCCGCCGTCCAGGGTGGGACCGACATCGGGATCGTGCTCTCGAGCCTCCTCGTCGTGAAGAAGCTCGAACGTGTGGGCGACCAGTGCAAGAACATCTTCGACCTCGCCGACAAGGGTGTCCGGGTCCCGGAATCCGACCGTGAGGAGTTCGAGGAAGACCGACGAGTCGTCTCGGGGCTCTTCGGCGAGGCGGTCGAGGTGCTCGCCGCTCGCGACAAGCCGGCCATCGCCGACTACACACGGCGAGCCGAGGCACGCATGACGATCTACGACGACCGGGTGAACCAACTCCTCGCCGGAGATCAGCCCTCGTCGTACGGTGTGCCCCGAGCGATGCTGGCCCGCTACCTCAAGCGAATCGTCGCCAACCTCGACGGCTCCGCGCGCGTGGTGTCCACCCCGCTCGACCGTTCGGATCCCTTCGACCTCGACGAGTAGCAGGGACGCAGCCATGACCGCCACCGACGACTCCGCCCGCACGGTCCCCACCCGCCGTGTGTCGTTCGAGTATCCGCTCGCCGACCTCCCGAAGCACTTCGCGGCCGACGGGGACCTGATCATGAGTCACGTCGTCGCCGTGTTGTCGTCGGTGTTTCCCAACGGTGAGGACTTCTTCGTCCGGTCGGTGCGCAACGTCCGTGACCAGATCGACGACCCCGTGCTACGAGAGCAGGTGAAGGGATTCATCGGCCAAGAGGCCATCCACGGCCGCGAACACCGGGTGTTCAACGACCGGCTCGCTGAGCTCGGGTACCCGTCGAAGCGCATCGATCACTTCGTGGACGTCGGTCTCAAGTTCCGAGAGAGGATCCTGCCCGTCAAGGCGAACCTGGCAGCCACCGCCGCGCTCGAGCACTACACGGCGACCCTGGCGCACACGCTTCTCACCAAGCCGCAGGCGCGAGACATGATCGCCCACGACGAGGTCCGACACCTGTTCCTGTGGCATGCGCTCGAGGAATCGGAACACAAGGCGGTTGCGTTCGACGCGTACCGGTACGTCGGCGGCACCGAGCGGATGCGCACGGTGACGATGACGCTCTTCAACGTCGGATTCCCGATTGGCATCGCCGTCATGACGTTCCTCTCCATGCTCGGCGACCCTGTGGTGCGTCGGCGTCCCGGCCGGGTGTGGCAGAGCCTGAAGCGCCTGCGCCGAACGCCGTTCGTGAGCCGCGAGATCATCGGTCGCCTGCACGACTATCAGCGAGAGGACTTCCACCCCGACGACCACCCGACCGACACGCTGGTCGCGGAATGGCGAGAAGAGCTCTTCGGGCAGGCTGGTTCGCTGAACGACCGGCTGCCGGCGAAGCGTGTCTCGTAGGCGCCGGCCGACCATGATCGGTTCGTGACCGATCTCGATCCCCGAACACCCGTCCTCGTCGGGGTGGGGACCTGCCTCGACGACTGCGAGGCCGTGGAACTCATGTGTCGGGCCGCGCTCGCGGCTGGGGACGACTCGTCGTCGGAACTGCTGGCGATGGTCCAGCAGATCGCGGTCACCCGAGGCACGTGGTCGTACCCCGACCCCGCCCGCATCATCGGGGACCGCATCGGCTCCCCGGAGGCGCGAACCGTGTTGGTCGACGTGGGCATCCCACAACAGACGGTGATCGACGAGACGGTGTCGGCGCTGCTCGACGGCGAGGTCGAAGCCGCCCTCGTCGTCGGCGGCGAAGCCAAGGCACGCGATGCTCGGCTCCGGGCCCGGAGCACCCAGGCCGACGCCGACGGGATCGCGAGCGTCTACCGGCGCGAAGGCGGCGCGACCGAGACCGACCAGGGCGACGTGTCGCCTGACGTCCACCAGAGCCCCGCGGGCGATCTCGTCGATCCTGCCGAACTCGATGCGGGTCTCTGGGCACCGGTCGACCAGTACGCGCTCATCGAGAACGCACTTGCCGCCGAGGAGGGCGTCGCCCCGGCCGTGTTGCGTGACGACATCGCGGCGCTGTACCAGCGGTTCAACGCGGTCGCGGTCGACAATCCGGAGGCGGCGTTCCGGGCGTCGATGACCGCCGCCGAACTGGCCACGTTCTCGCCGACCAACCGTCCCTTGTCCTTCCCCTACGCCAAGTGGCACGTCACCCAGTGGACCGTCGACCAGGCCGCCGCGCTCCTCTTCTGCACGGTCGAGGCGGCCGAGCGGGCTGGCGTGCCCCGGGACCGCTGGGTCTTCCCGCTGGTGGGCCTGAGTTCCTCGCACATGGTGCCGCTCACCCAGCGAGCCGATCTCCACCGGTGGCCGGCGATGGCCGTCCTCGGAACCGCTGCCGAGGCTCATCTCGGCTACCCGCTGACCGAGATCGACCACGTCGAGCTGTACTCGTGCTTCCCGGTGGCAGTTCGGGTCCAGCAACGAGAGCTCGGACTTCCGGTCGACGCGACGCCGACCGTCACCGGGGGCATGGCGTTCGCCGGCGGACCGTTCAACAGCTTTGTGTTCCATGCACTCGCGGCCATGGTCCGCCGGCTGCGAACGGCGGGCGGGGTCGGGCTCGTCACCAGCGTCAGTGGCCTGCTCACCAAGCCGGGCCTCGGCGTCTGGAGCGCGACGACCGACGGGCGTCCACCCCTCGTCGCCGATCTCGGCCAGCAGGTCGAGTCGGCGACGTCGAGGGTCCCGGTGACCCGTGTCGCCACGGGAACCGGCGTCATCGCGTCCTACACCGTGACCCACGAGGGGCAGACGCCGACGGAGCTGGTGGCCATCGTCGACCTCGACGACGGCCACCGAGCCATCGCTCGCGGCGACGACGCTCGACTCATCGACCGCGCGCTGACCACCGGTGTCGTCGGTGAACCGGTGACGATCTCGCAGGGGCGGGTGGCGACGCCGGCGCGCTGACGTCAGGAGTCCGGCAGGTCCGACACGCGGGTGGCCAGCGTGGCCGCCTCCACCCGGTGGTCGTCGATGCCCGCCCATGGATCGGCACCGAGTGAGCCCAGACGACGGAACAGGCTGCGTAGCGGCGTGGAGTCTGGCTTCCAGCCCGGGCCGATCTCGTCCCACCGGAGCGGAACGGCGACCGGCGCGCCGGGGCGCGGTCGCAGGGTGTAGGGCGCCACCGCGTGCTGTGCCGGCGCGTTGCGGAGCGTGTCGACGAAGAGGCGATCGCCGCGGTCCACCTTCGAGAACTCCACTGTCAGGAGGTCGGGATGGCGCCGAGACAGCAACGAGCCCAGGTGATGTCCGAGCGCGCCGACGGCGTCGAACCCGGCGTCACCGCGCAGCGGGACGTGGACATGGACGCCGCGAGAGCCGGTGGTCTTCACGAATCCGGTGACGTCGACGTCGTCGAGCAGCGCTCGGACCGCCGCGGTCGCCTCGACCACCTGGGCCGGGTCGTCGATCGAGGGATCGAGGTCGATGAGCAACTCCGTGGCCACGTCGGGTCGCTCGACGGTGCCGCCGAGCACGTGCAGCGAGACGGTGCCCTGGTTGATCACGTAGAGCAGCGCGTCGGCGGAGTCGACGACGGGGTGACGGACGGTTCCGCCGCCGCGTTTTGGCAGTGTCACCGTGGGGATCCAGTCCGGGAAGTGCTTGGGCGTGTGCTTCTGGTACCAGCCGTCGCCCTGGATCCCGTCGGGGAACCGCTGGAGGACCGCTGGACGGTCACGGATCAACGGCACCATCCGGTCGGCGATGCGGCGGGCGTAGTCGAACAGGTCCGCTTTGGTGATCGCCTCGTCGTGCGGTGTGGCGGGGAAGAGGATCTTGTCCGGCTTGGACAGCGTGACGTCGGGCATCGTCGTCAGTGGCGCTTCACGCCGCCGTACTTCATGCGTGTGTCGTTCATCGAAGCGGACGTCGCGTCGTCGTCGCGGATCCCGGCATCGACGACCTCACCGATGAAGAGCGTGTGCGTACCGAGGTCGTGCGACTGGCGGACCTCGCATTCGAGATGCGCGATCGCCTCCTCGAACACGGGAGCACCGGTCGACCCGTCGCGCACGGCTCGGCCGTTCAGCGCTCCGTCCTCGTACGTCGCCGGCTTCGAGAACTTGACGAACACCCGCGTGTCGTCGGCCGACCACAGGTTGACGGTGAACGACCCGCCGTCGGAGATCAGTCGGTGGGTGACCGCCGTGTTGTCCACACCCACGCCGATCAGGACCGGTTCCATCGACAACTGGGTGATCCAACTGGTGGTCATGGCGTTCCGTTCGTCGCCGGCGCGGGACCCCACCAACGCCAGCGCGTTGGGAATCTTCCACGTGACCTTGTTGCGTAGTTCGTCATCGAGGGCCATGGGCACGAGGGTACGAGGTCAGCCCGCCAGGACCGACCGGTGCAGCGCGGTCACCGTGTGGCGCGCCGACTCGGACGCACCGTGCTGCCAGCCGATGGCCCTGCTGAGCCAGTCGCCTGCGAACCACCAACGCCCTGCGGGTTCGAGCAGGCGGTCGAATTCAGTGCCGTACCTGGCCCACGACATCCACACGCCCTCGCTGAAGCGTTGGGTCCGCCATCGTCGAACAGGTCGAGCGCGACCATCGTCCCGAGCACCGCTCCCGCGCCGCCGACACCGCCGATCGCGGTCAGGGCCTGGCGACGGGTGAGCCGACGTGTGCCGATGGGCCAGTGTATTTCCGCCCGGCCATCGGCCGATGGCTCAGCCCGCCTTGTTGCCCCATCGGTCCAGGTGCGCGATCCGCTCCACCGGCGGCGGTGGAGCCAAAAAAGAGTTCGAGCCGCTCGAAAGCGGCTCGAACTGCGGGTACTCCGTGGTCGTCCCTGGCGGTAGGCAACCAACGGGCCTGCAGTGGTGTCATCGCCCCGGGCCGGGACGAGATACGGGCCGACCGGAAATTTCTCGGCTAGCCCGGTACCCCGTCCTCGTCGGGCCCGTTGGCCTTGCCCTTCGGGTCGGCCTTGGACCCGCCGGGCGGCTCGGCGGGCGGCCCGCTTCCGTTCCCGTTTCCGTTCGTTCCGTTGTTCCCGCTGTTGTTGCCCGCGGGAGGCGTGGCGGGCGTGGCCGGCTGGCCAGGTCCCCCCGGATCGGCGGGTGTGGCCGGCGTCGGGGCGCCCGGGGTGCCGGTGTTCCCGTTCCCGTTCGTCTCGTTCCCGGTCCCGTTGGTCCCCTGGTTGCCGTTGCCGGGATCTGCGGGCGTCGCCGGCGTGGCGGGTTCGCCCGGGCCATTGGGATCTGCCGGTGTCGCCGGCGTCGTCCCACTCCGCCCCGAGGTCTTCCCGTCGGACTCGTCCGACGGTGTCTCGTCATCGGTCGCATTCGAGCGTTGGGATCCGTCGGGCACGTCGACGCCCACGGCGTCGGCGACCGAGCTCACCACTCGCTGTGCGGGCTCGGGGAGCCGGTTGTCGGCGCCGAGGCCGCACAGCGAGTG
>JBBKVY010000258.1:0-16472 GCA_037968675.1 Acidimicrobiales bacterium
GTGCCGGCGTGTCCCCGTCGTACGTGGCCGCGCTCACGGGCAGGCCGGCAGCGCGAGGTCGGCTGGCAGGTCGACGTCCCAGCTCAGACGGGCGTCGTTCACGATGCGGACCTGCTGGCCGAGCCGGGTCGCCTCGGCCCGGTGGGCAGAGAACGAGCCGGCGCCGTAGGCGAACCGGAACCCGATGTCGGTGGGCACGGCCAGGACGTTGGTGCCGTCGAGCTTGCGGTCGGGAACCAGGGTCACGCCCGGGGTGGCGGCGACCCAGTCCAGGTGGCGGGCGAGCGGGAGGTCCGAGTGGGCGACGATCGCGGTGTCGCAGCCCTCCCCGCTGAGCTGTGCGACGCCGGCCTGCACCGCGCCGTTCAATCCGAGGCCCGGCGTCCAGATCACGCGTGCGCCGACGTCTTCGGCCCAGTCGCGGACTGGCTCGCTGTCGCACACGATGACGGCCGGCAAGGGTGCCGCGGCGTTGACGACCACGGTCGCCATTCGCCGCGCAAGTGCTTCGCGTTCGTCCGGATCGAGTTCCGCGGCGAGACGCACCTTGGCGCGCGTGAAGTCCTTCACCGGGATCACGACGGCGAGGGGCGGGCCAGACATGCGTCCGCAGTGTACGAACCGTGTCGCCGGTCCGGGGCACGTCACTAGGGTGCGCCCATGTCGTCGATCAGAGTTGCCGTCCTCGGAGGCGGATCGTGGGGCACGACCGTCGCCCACCTGTGCGCCCACAACGCTCCCACCGTGCTGTGGTGTCGTTCGGAGGAGACCGCGGCGGAGATCAACGGCGAACACCAGAACAAGAAGTACCTGGCGGGTTACGACCTCGACGAGTCGCTCACGGCCACCACCGACATGAACGAGGCACTCGAACAGGCGGACCTGCTCGTCATGGGCGTGCCGTCCAGTGCGTTCCGCGAGACGCTCAGGGCCGCGACGTCGTCGGTCCGACCATGGATTCCCGTCGTCAGCCTGACCAAGGGCTTCGAGCTCGACACCGGCATGCGGATGACCGAAGTGGTCCACGACGAGATGCCCGGTCACCCCGTCGGCGTCCTCACCGGCCCCAACCTGGCCAAGGAGATCCTTGCGGGAGCGGCGGCCGCCTCCGTCGTCGCCATGGCCGATCTCGCCGTCGCCGATTCGCTGCAGGACGTCTTCCACTCGAACCTGTTCCGCGTGTACACCAACGAGGACCTGATCGGGTGCGAGTTGGGCGGCGCGCTCAAGAACGTCGTCGCCATCGCGTCCGGGATGGCCGATGGTCTCGGCGCCGGGGACAACACACGCGCCGCGGTGATCACCCGCGGTCTGAACGAGATCACGCGGCTCGGCGTCGCGATGGGGGGAAATCCGCTCACGTTCGCAGGCCTGGCGGGCATGGGCGATCTCATCGCCACGTGCATCTCCCCCCAGTCCAGGAACCGGACCGTCGGCAAGATGCTCGGCGAGGGCAAGACCATCGACGAGGCCATCGCGGAGATGAACCAGGTGGCCGAGGGCGTCAGGAGCTGCCGCATCGTGCAGGCCAAGGCCCGCGAGCTCGACGTCCAGACGCCGATCACCGATTGGGTCGTCGCCGTCTGCCACGAGGGGGCGACTGCGCTCGACGCGTATGCCGGGCTCATCGATCGCGAGAACCGCCACGAGATGCACGGTCTCGAAGGCGCGTGAGCATCCGGGCATGGATGCTGCGCGGGCTGCTCGGCCGGATGCGCATCGACGACGACACCATCCGCCACCTGTCGACGTTCCAGCGCCTCGGCGAACACCTCGAGATCCAGCCTCCCGGCGAGATGCTCCCGGTTGGCGCGCGCACGGTGTTCCGGGCCGTTCGCACCCAGTCGGCCAGTCAGGTGGGTGCTGGGTGGGTGTGGCCGTGGTGGCTGCATCGCCAGATCGATCCTTCGTCGCCGGCGTTCGTCCCGCGAGGACAGCTGCCGTTCCTCAGCAACATGACCGGCCGCAACTGGACGACCATCGGCAACCTGGGGTCGAAGCGCGAGGCGGTCGTCGACCCCCGGGGGCTCGTCTCGCCGTGGTTCGACGGGTGGTCGCTCGACTGGTGGGTCGGCGCCGAGGACAGGTGGCACGTGCCGTCCGAGAGCGCCAACGTCCGCCAGACGCTGATCGGCGACTCGCCGGTGGTCGAGACGCGCATGCGAGTCCCCGGTGGCGACATGATCCACCGTGCGTACGCCATCAACGCGACCGCGGCCGACGGAGGGCGCGACCTGGCGATCGTCGAGATCGAGAACGACTCCGCCGTTCCCGTCGCGCTCGCCTTTGGCGTCCGGCCCTATGACATCGAGGGTCTGTCGGTGATCGAGCGGATCGAACTGCACGGCACGACCGTGACGGTCGACGGTCGGGTCGCGCTGCTGCTCCCGAAGGAACCGAACGAGGTCGCAGCATCGACGTTCCACGACGGAGATTCGTCGGCCACGGTGTTCGCCGGCGAAGCCACCACGAGGTTCCCCACCGATCTGCGGTGCGACGCCGGCATGGCCCAGGCGGCGTTCGTGTACCCGCTGCCGCACCATGCCACGATCCGCGTCGCCATCCCGATCGACCCCGAACCGCGCACCCGCAGGGGCCGCCTGGCTCGCCGGCGGGTGGCCAGTTCCCAGGGCTATCCGGCCGCGGTGCCCAGCGCCGAGCAGGTGGCGAATGGGTGGAAGGTGCAGACCGACCGCGGGATGCGCCTCGTGCTCCCGGACGAACGGCTGCAGTCGGCCGTGGACGCCAATCGCCGCTACCTGCTGCTGCTCCACGACGGCGACGACATCACCCCCGGGCCGAGGACGTACCACCGGTTCTGGTTCCGGGATGCGGCGTACCTGCTCGCCGCGCTCGATCGGTACGGGTTCCACCGTGAGGTCGGCGAAGTGCTGGTGTCGTATCCCGACCGTCAGCGGGGCGACGGCTTCCTGTTCTCCCAACGCCTCGAGTGGGATGCGAACGGCGCCGCCCTCTGGTCACTGGCCCACCACTGGGACCTGACCCGCAACGACGAGCTCGCCCGGCAATTGGCCCCGATGGTGGCGGGCGCCGTCGAGTGGATCGAGAAGAAGCGGGGCGGACGACGGAGCGAGCCCGAGTTGCGAGGTCTGTTGCCCGCCGGCGTGTCGGCCGAGCACCTCGGTCCGCACGACTACTTCTACTGGGACGACTTCTGGGCCCTCGCCGGTCTGCGCGACGGCGCCCGTCTGCTGGCTGCTGCCGGCGAACACCAGGCGGCCACACGAGCCGAGGAGTTCCACGCCTCGATGACCGCCGACGTCCGCCGTTCGATGGAGATCACCGCCGACCGTCTGGACACGCTCGCGGTTCCCGCTGGACCGCGGCGTCGCATCGACGCCGGGGCGATCGGCTCACTCGCTGCGGTCTGGCCGCTCGACCTGCTCCCGGCCGACGACAAGGCCATGGCCGCGACACTCGACGTGGTCCGCGACCGTTTCTGCATCAATGGCGCGTTCTACCAGGGCATCTCGCACACCGGTCTCGGCACGTATCTCACGCTCCAGATCGCCTTCGCTGAGCTCCAGACCGGCGACCGGCGGGCGCTCGATCGCCTGGAGTGGATGCTCGCCAATGCCACCTCGACGTGGACCTGGCCCGAGGCCATCCATCCGCGTGTGACGGGCGGCTGCATGGGCGACGGCCACCACGGCTGGGCGGCAGCGGAGTTCCTCTCGTTCGTCCGGTCGATGTTGGTGCGGGAGACGACCGACGGACTCGCGCTCCTCTCCATGATCCCCGAGAGCTGGTACGGCCAGGGCATCGAGATCCACGACGCCCCCACCCGGTTCGGGACCATCTCGTTCGCGCTCCGCTGGCACGGCGCCCGGCCGGCGCTGCTGTGGGAGCTCGACCGACATGACTCGTCGATCCCGGTCGCGCTGACGTGCCCGGGAATCGATCGCTCCTGGCGGACCACCGAGGATCGAGGTGAGGCACTGCTCGAAGCCCCTGCCGGCGCTCCTGCGGCGCCCGGGCCCGACCAGGGCGACTCGTTCGGATGAGCGAGCCACCAGCCGATGGATCCGCGGTCACCGCGGAAGACATCGCGGCAGTGCTCGCACTGGCGGGCGTGAGCCAGGAGGAGATCGACCGGGCGTCGGCCGCCGGCACCCTGCCGTTGCTCGCGGTCGAGGCCATGATCCTCACCGACCAGCAGTTCGACATCGACGATGTCCAGACGGAGACGGGTATCAGCGCCGACCGGATCGCGATCTTCTGGGGTGCGCTGGGTTTCGCAACACCGCGGCCCGGTGAACGGATCTTCAATCCGACCGACGTCGAACACCTCCGCGCCGTCGCCGAGCTGGTCGACTCCGGCTTCGCCGACCCCGAGATCATCGTCCAGATGACGAGGATGCTGGGTGCATCCATGGCGCGCATCGCCGCCCTCCAGGCCGAACTGGTGCTCTCGCGCGGCCGGGCGCGTGACTTCGACGCCGACACCGCGCTCACCTGGTTCGGCGACCGGTTCGGTCAGGTGCTCGAGCAGGTGTGGCGGCGGCACGTCCAGGCTGCCGCCCGTGCCCGGCTCAGTGCCCCGATGGGCCCCGAGGCGCCGGTCCAGGCCGTGGGCTTCGCCGACCTCGTCGGCTTCACGGCACTGTCGCAACAGCTCGACAGTGGAGCGCTCGCCGCGGTCGTCGACCGCTTCGAGTCGGTCGCCTATGCCACCGTCAGCGGGCACGGCGGGCGTGTCGTGAAGATGATCGGCGACGAGGTCATGTTCACGGTCGACGATCCCGCAGCGGCGGCGCAGTGCGCACTCGACCTGGCCGAGTCGTATCACGATGCCGACGATCTCTCCGACGTCCGGGTCGGCGTGGCCCACGGAACGGTGATCGATCGGGAGGGAGACCTCTTCGGACCACCCGTCAACCTCGCGAGCCGCATGACGTCCATCGCCTATCCCGGCTCGGTCCTGGTGGACGAGGCGCTCCACGACCTGCTGCGGGACAACGACCAGTTCTCGTTCCGGTCGATGCTGCCCCGCCGGCTCAAGCACATCGGCCTGGTCCGACTGCACGTCCTGCGCGAGGCCGGTGGGGAGGACCAGCATCGGCGCGAGCGTCGGGAGCGGCGCCGCGCCCGCGTCGCCGAGATGGCCCAGGGCATCATGCCCGCCGGCGACGACACCAGCGACGAGTCGGAGTGATCGCTACTCGATCACGATGTCGTCGATGCCGTCCTCGGGATCGGGGTAGCGAAGGTCCAGGCTCTCCAAGGTGTCGATCAGGATCTGCGACACCGCGAGGTTGCGGTACCACTTCCGGTCGGCGGGGACCACGTACCACGGCGCGACAGTGGTCGACGTCTCGGTGATGGCCTCCTCGTAGACCCGCTGGTACTCGTCCCAGTGCTTCCGCTCCTCGAGATCGGCCGTGGAGAACTTCCAGATCTTGTCGGGCTCGTCGAGGCGCGCCTGGAGTCGCTCGGCCTGCTCGTCCTCGGAGATGTGGAGGAACACCTTGACGATCGTGGTGCCCTCGTCGACGAGCATCTGCTCGAAGTCCCGGATGTGACGGAATCGCATCTGGGCGTGGTCGTCGTCGACCCACCCGTGCACCCGCACCACGAGGACGTCCTCGTAGTGGCTGCGGTTGAACACGACCAGCTCGCCGTCGCCGGGCACGTGCGGGTGGACGCGCCACAGGTAGTCGTGGGCGAGTTCGACCTCCGACGGCTTCTTGAAACTGCGCATCCGGACGCCGATCGGATCGACCGCACCGAAGACGTGCCGGATGGTGCCATCCTTGCCGCCGGTGTCCATCGCCTGGAGCACGAACAGGAGCCGGTGTTCTCCCTGGGCGTAGAGGACGTCCTGGAGTTCGGCCAGACGTTTCCGGCGCTGGGCGAACACCGGGAGCGAGTCGTCCTTGTTCCCGTCGAACTCGGGAGTGGCCCGGGTGTCGATGCTCGACAGGTCGACGACGGTGCCCGGGTCGATGCGATGACGGTTCACGCCGGCGAACCTACGACCTGGGACGCAGGCTGGTGAGTCAGCGCCTTGCGACTGCGGCCAGGACCGCGACCGTGGTGAGTCCCACAGCAGCGCGGTTGCCGGCCCGCCGCACGAACCGCTCCTTGCGGCCGCCGACGGACAGGAGGGACCAGCGCGACATCAAGCTGCCGGCAGATCCGAGTGACAGCACGCTGCCCGCGGAACCGATCGACAGGATGCTCCCGGCGCTGGCGAAGGAGAGGATGCTGCCCGCGGATCCGAACGAGAGGATGCTGCCCACCGAGGCAGCGGACAACATGCTCCGCGACGACAGCACGCTGAGCTCGGAGTGATGCGAGCGGAGCGACAGCACCGAGTCGACGCAGTCGAGCGTTTCGGTCCAGCTCATCGCGCTGACGGTAGCGTCGCCGGTGATGTCCCCGCCCGGCGCCGCCCTTCGACCGGGAACGCTGCGTCCGAGCCTGAAACGCAAGGCGCCCGGTACCCGCAACGAGCGTGATCTGTGGGAGGCCGGCCACGACATCGTCGTCGGGATCGACGAGGTCGGCCGTGGCGCCTGGGCCGGACCGTTGACGCTCGGCGCGGTCGTCATCCCCAAGGGCAGGCGGCTCACCAAGGTCCGCGACTCCAAGATGCTGACCGAGGCCGAACGGGAGCTGATGTTCGGGCGGATCGTCGAGTGGAGCGATGCGTTCGCGGTCGGGCACGCAACCCACGAGGAGTGCGACGAGCTGGGGATGTCGGCGGCTCAGAAGCTCGCAGCGGCTCGCGCCATCGAAGGCCTCGGCGTGCGGCCCGACCGCGTGCTGCTCGACGGCAACTGGGACTTCGTCGGTGGGGGAGCAGTGCCCTGTGCTGCGGTCACCAAGATCATCAAGGGCGATGCCACGTGCCTGTCGATCGCTGCGGCTTCGATCGTCGCCAAGGTCACCCGCGACCGGATGATGCGGGCGGCCGCCGACGATCATCCGTGGTGGAGCTTCGACACCAACAAGGGCTACCCGTGCCCCCGTCACAAGACCGCGCTGGCCGGGGTGGGTCCGTCCTCGATCCACCGCCGGAGCTGGGTGTTCATGGACCACCTCCCGTGGCCAGGTGCCGTTCGCTCGGTGCCGAGGCATCTCCGACCGGACGAGAACCAGGGAACGCTGTTCGCATGAGTGCGGCCCCCGAGCAGCACGCCGTCGAGTTGTCCCGCCTCCTGGACGACCTGTCCCGGCTCTGGCTGCCGCCGGCGGACTGGGAGCACGTGGCGAGGGCGCTGCAGGCCGTTCCCGCCGACGACCCGGACGTGGAGCGCATCTCCCAGGTGGTGTTCGAGGCCAACGTGAAGGGGCGGTTCCACGGCGGCCGGGCGGCCAGCACACTCCCGCCGACCAAGCAGACCTCGGCCCTGCCGTGGGTGGGGTTGTGCTGCGCGGCGCTGTTGCTGGCGGTGGGTGGCGCGCTCGGCGGTGGACCGGTGCTCCTCGTGGTGGCCGCGCTGGCCGCGGGTGTGTTCGCGGTGGCCTTCGCGGGCTCGCGTGTCGCCCATCGAGACCGGTCGAGCGACGACGACGCCGAACCGGCCGAGCCGCCCGTGGCCGCGCCACCGGTGGTCGTGGCTCGGATCACGCAGCTGCGCCCCTGACGCCCTCGCGGATTCGGCGGCGGCGGACCTACGGTGCGGCCATGTCCGACCAACCGCTGCGATTCGGCGTCTCGGTCCACCGGGCTCGGTCCGGCGATGACCTCGGCGCGCTCGCCCACCGGCTGGAGGACCAGGGATTCGACTCGCTCCACACGGCCGATCACCTGGGCATGGTCGCGCCGTTCTCGATGTTGGCAGTGGCCGCTGGGGCCACGACGTCGCTTCGGTTCGGGACGCTCGTCGTCAACAACGACTTCTGGAACCCGGTGCTCCTGGCGAGGGAGGCGGCCTCGTTGGCGGTGCTCTCGGGTGGTCGCTTCGAGCTCGGGATCGGGGCCGGGCACGCCGCAGTCGAGTACGAGGCGGCCGGTCTCTCCTATGACCGACCGGCGGTTCGGATCAGTCGGATGGCGGAGACCATCGACGTGATGCGCCGCCTGCTCGACGGCGAGGAGGTCGACTTCGCCGGTGCGCACCACCGGTTGGTCGGCGCATCGACCGGCATCGAGACGCCCGGGCGCGTTCCCCTCCTCGTGGGCGGCAACGGCGATCGAGTGCTGGCGCTCGCCGGTCGCCACGCCGACACTGCAGGCCTCACCGGTTTCACCTCGGGGACCGGTCAGTCGCACTCGGATCTGTCGCACTTCACCTGGGCCGGTCTCCAGGACCGCATCGACCACGTCCGTGCGGCCGCGGCCGCCGGCCCCAGACGCGACGAGCCCGGCATCAACATCCTCGTCCAGCAGGTGGTGGTGGGAGAGCGTGCTCCTGCTGCCGAATCGTTCGCCGGCGTGACCGGCCACGACCCCGCCATGTTGCTCGACTCCCCGTTCCTGCTGCTGGGGTCCGTCGCCGAGATCGTCGGTCAGTGTGAACGCCTGCAGTCGCTGGGCGTCACGTCGGTGGCCGCCTTCGACGCTCGGGGTGGCGAGGACCTCGCGCCGGTCATCGACGCCCTCCGCTAGCCGATCCAGTAGCGATGTTTGGCGATGCCGTCTGACGGATCGTCGACCGTGGACTCGAACACCCCGCCGTTGCGTTCGATCACCATCGCCGAGCCGATGTTGTCGTGGTCGCAGGTGACCAACACCCGACCGACGCCGTTCGCTCGTGCGATCACCAGGCTCTGGGCGAGGACCTCGGTCGTATGTCCACGGTGTCGGAACGGTGGCAGGATGCCGTAGCCCAAGTGGCCGCCGTACGACGCCAGGTAGTCGTTGAGCTCGAACCGAACCGAGGTCCGACCGATGACGGCTCCCTGGACCTCCACCAGCAGGAACACCCCCGCCACCCGGTCGTCGGGGAGGTCCACGCCACGCCGGCGGTTCTCCAGGCGTTGGACGAAGTCGGCCCATGGCTCGCCCGGCTCGTGGTCGATCAGGAACCTGAAGTGGTCTGCCGCCATCACCGCGTGAGCTGCGAGGCAGATGTCCTCGTCGTCGAGTCGAACGGGTCGGAGTCGGAGGTCGGCTCGATCGGTCACCCACCGATGGTGGCCCATGATCGGACGTCGCGACGTGGGAGTGCTCACTCTCGCCGGTCGGGCGATCCGGGAGGTCGGCGCGCTGGCCCGGGGAGTGGCTGGTCGAGGCACGAGACGGAGGCACCTGCATCGTTCGTCTGGTCAACACCGGGTTCGGTGACGGTGACGACTGGGACGGCGACTACGACTGCGTGTCCGAGGGGTGGCGCATCTTCATGGCGCACCTCCGCATCCATCTCACCCACTTACGCGGTCGACGGGCCACGACGTCCATCATCACGGCCATGGTCGCAGGGCCCAACGACACCGCGTGGACGACGATGTGCGACGCGCTCGGCATCGGAGCCGACCTGGTCGTCGGCACGGCCTTCGTCTCGGTCGAGGGCAACGGCGAGCAGGTGGCCGCCAGCATCCATCTCTACTCCTACGACGACGCGGTAGCGGCGGCCGGCCCCCGCTGGAAGGACTGGCTCACCGACCGGTTCACGCCGCTGGTGGACCCGCTCGGCACGTGACGAGCCCGATGGTCGGGGCGACCCGCAGCATCGATAACGTC
Source organism: Acidimicrobiales bacterium (assembly GCA_037968675.1). GTDB lineage: Bacteria > Actinomycetota > Acidimicrobiia > Acidimicrobiales > Salinilacustritrichaceae > Salinilacustrithrix. The sequence goes on from JBBKVY010000258.1 coordinate 9,653, forward strand.
GGCGCATGTCGTTGACGTCGCTCCGCCCTGCACTCGTGCTCGCCGCGTGGACGTTCCTGGTGTGGACCACGCGGCTCCGGAACATCTGGACCGACAACTCCCTGACCACCGGTGGTCAGCTCTGGCGGACGGCGGTCGCCGGTGTGTTCACCGTGTTCGCCGCCGGCACGGTGGTTCTCTGGCGTCGCCGGCACGGCGCAGCGACGTGGGTACGCGCCTTCGCCGTGTGGACGATCGGCGTCTGGGCGATCCGGGCGGTGCAGATCGGCCTGGCCGACCACGGAGCGGCGTTCAAGGTCGTGCACACCGTGTTGGCGGTCGTCTCCACCGCGCTGGCGATGTGGGCCGACAGCAGCGCCCGCGGCGTCAGCTCGTCGAGAGCGTCACGTCCAGCGCGAGTGTGAGACACCGGCAGCCGCCGCCGGCCTTCAGGAACTCGTCGACCGGGCAGACGGCGACGTCGAAGCCCCACGATTCGAGGATCCGTCCGACCCGGGGCGGGCACGACGGCATGATGATCCGGGAACCGACGACGACGGAGTTGGCGCAGAAGGCGAGCGCCTCGTCGTCCTCCAGCCACAGCGGTTCGGGGACCAACGCCTCGATCACCGTTCGCCCGTAGTCGTCCCAGCCGAGTGGTGCGCACATGGCGTGGCGGTCGTCGAGCGGGCAGAAGGTGAGATCGAGGTGATAGAGACGCTCGTCCACCAGTTCCAGCGTGCGTACCGGGACGTCGAGCAGTCCCGTCAGATGGCCGCCCGCCACGGCGTCGGATCGCGGGCGATAGCCCGACACGAGCACCCCGTCGAAGGGCAGGGCATCCCCGGCGCCCTCGTGGTCGACGTCGCTCGGGAGCCGCTTGACCTCCCAGCCGCGCTCGTCGAACCACGACGCGAAGACCTCGGTCTCGGGCTGGCGTTCGGGGTGGCGGAAGTGCGACGGAACGAACGTCTTCCGGGCAGCGTCGAGCAGGCCGGCGTTGGCGGTGAAGACCAGATCGGGCACGCCGGTGGGCTGGTCGATGGTGTCGACGGTGGCGCCCGCGTCGAGCAGGGCCCGGCGGAGTGTCTCCCATTGGCCCACGGCCGTGTCGACGTCGACTTCGACCTCCTGGTGCATCCACGGGTTGATCTCGTAGAGCACGCCGAAGTGCTGGGGCGGACAGAGCAGGTAGTGGTGACCCCAGTCGAGCTCGCTCGTAGGCGCGGTCACCGTCCCAGGAGCTCGTCGGCCAGCTGGCGCACGAACACGCCGATGTCGGTCACGATCCCGACTGCCTGGTGTGACCCGCGGTCGGCCAGCTTGGTCACCACCGCCTGGTTGATGTCGACGCAGAACGTCTCGACGGTCGCGGGCAGGACGTTGCCGGTGGCGATGGCGTGCAGTGTGGTGGCCAACATGAGCGACACCCGGACGCCGTCCACCTGCTCTCGCATGGCGTCGGCCGCTACCGCGACGTCGGTCATCGTGTCGGGGAGCGGGCCGTCGTCACGGATCGAACCGCCGAGCACGAACGGCACCTCGGCCTTCACGCAGGCGTACATGACGCCGCCGGTGACGTAGCCGGCGTCGACCGCCTTTGCGATCGAACCGTGACGGCGGATCTCGTTGATCACCCGCACGTGGTTGGCGTGACCGCCCTCGACGGGCACGCCGTCGAGCAGGCCGACGCCGAGCGAGGTTCCGAGCACGTTCGACTCGAGGTCGTGGGTCGCGAAGCCGTTGCCGGTGAAGAGGCAGTTGATCCACCCGTTCTCCACCAGGGCGGCGATGTCGGGCCCTGCACCCGTGTGGATCGCGGCGGGACCGGCCACCAGCAGGACCCGGCCACCGTTCTCGCGTGCCGCCCGCATCCGGTCGGCGACGTGGCGGATGAGCAGGCCCTTCGGCTTCTCCGACGAGACCTCCGAGTTCATGAACTCGAACGACCCGGCGCCGTCGTGGCGCACCGGCGCCTGTACCCGTACACCGTCTCGGCCCACGACGATCCGGTGACCAGCGACGACGCGGTTCATCGGCACCGTGCGGACTCGCCCGTCGTCGTGCACGACGATGCCGCAGTCCATCTCCGGGTTCTCGACCCGGTGCCACTCGCCGTCCACGAGCACCTCGGTCTCGAGGTTGGTGGTCGAATGGAAGCCGGCGGGGAGAACGCCGTCGGTCTCCGCCGAGACCAGGACTGCATCCGAATGCTCGACCCGATTGGCGCCGTGAACCCGGAGGTCGTCGAGCAGATGGTCGAGGACGTCGGCCTCGGCCGTGACCTGGATGCTGGCGGTGGACGAGTCCTTGTTGGTCTTGCCGATCTCGACGTCGAGGAGCTCGTAGTCGGCCCCGACGTCGAGTATGGCGTCGAGGATCTTGGCCAGCAGCAGGGAGTCGACGATGTGGCCGGTGACGTGGACGGTCTCTGAGCGCCTGGTCGGCGAGGAGTCGGGAGACGGGTCGGGGGTCGATGTCATTGCGGGACATCTTCGCACTCTGTTCCGTGGTGCGCGGCCAGATAGCCTGTGCGCCGCATGGGACAGAGCGTGACCGTCATCGCCAAGCCGTCGACCAATCCGGGAGTGCTGCGGTTCGAGATCAACCGCAGCCTCACCGGCATGGGCCACGAGCGGTATTCGTCGCTCGACGACGTCGTCCGGGACCGTCCGGTCGACGAGGTCGCCCGGCGGATCCTCGAACACGGCGGGGTCGACGGTGTCCACGTCAACAGCTCGATCATCACGGTGCGCCTTGCGGGAGGCAGCACCGGCGCCGGTCTCCAGGAGATCATCGAGAATCTGTTCCGGTTCTACCCAGATCGCGGTGCGGAAGTCCCGGGCGACGACGAGTCCGTCGCCGCGACAGTTGATTGAATCACCCCGACGTCGACGCTCCGGACTCCGCCGCTCCTGAGGCGGGCGACGAGACCGGCGTCCGCTGGCCCTTCGTCGCCAAGCTGGGCATTGCGATCGCCGTCGTGACCGTCGTGGGTGGCATCGGGGCCGCCCTCGTCGCCGCCTTCGTCGTCGATCGGAGCGACCGACCCGACGTCATCATCGCCGACGCGACCGACCCCTTGTCCCCGGTTGCCCTCGCCGAGGGTGGGTTCCTGTACGGCGAGCGCACCACCGGGCGGATCCTGCGGTCGAATCGGGTCGGTGAGACGTCGCTGTCGGTCGAGCTCGAGGATGCGCTGGCCACCGAAGGGCAGCGGGGCCTGCTGGGGCTCGCGACGGCGCGTTCGGGCGATGCCGTCGACATCTATGCATCCTGGACCCGTGCCTCTGATGGTCGACTCGTCGTCGGTCGGCTGGCCGCGGGCCGGGAGATGCTGGTGTGGGAGGGGCCGGTCAGCGCCGACCTCGCCAACGGCGGCACGCTCGCGTTCCGTGACGGCCGGCTGCTGGTCGCCATCGGCGACCTCCAGGATCCTGGTGCGGTCGACGATCCCGACACACCGAACGGCAAGATCCTCGCTCTCGACCCTCACGGCGCCGCGGATCAGCAGCCGTCGGTCGTGTCCGATGGCTGGAACAATCCTTTCGCCATGACCGTCGTCGGTGACGACATCTGGCTGGTCGACAACGCGCCGGGATCGCAGCCCGAACGGATCGTGCGCATAGACTCGACCGGCGAGGAGTCGGTGTTGGAACTCGGTGAGGAGCGGCGGGCACCGTCGTCGCTCGCCGTTCTCCCCGACGGCGATCTCGTGCTGTGCGGCTTCGTCTCCGAGATCGTCGAGCGGATCCCCGTGCCCGCCGACGGTGTCGTGGCGCCGACCGAGGAGCTCGGGCCGCCGTGTGCAACCGGTGTCGCGGTCCTCGCCGACGGCTCGATCGTCACCACCACCGGTGACGCGGTCTGGCGCGATCCCCACCACCACTAGGCCGAGGCACCGTGGGGGAGGCGATCTCCGTTGACGGGCATCCCAGTTGACGGGCATCGAACAGGTGTTCGATACTGGCGACATGGGTCGAGCCGCGCTGACTTCTGCGTCAGCAGCAACACTGATCGAGCAGATCCAGCCGACCACCCTGGCCCGTGAACAGCGGCTCCCCGTCGTCCCCGCGCTCGAAACGCTGCTCCCTGGCGGTGGCCTGCGGCGGGGCTCGACGCTGGCCATCGACGGGCCCGCCGCCACCTCGCTCGCACTGGCGTCGGCCGCCGCAGCGTCGCAGGACGGTGCCTGGGTGGCCGCGGTCGGGTTCCCGTCCCTCGGGTTGTTGGCGGCGGCCGAACTCGGCATCGCGCTCGAACGGTTCGTCCTCGTTGCTTCGCCCGACACCGAGATCGGCCCCGACAACGAAGAGACGGCGTGGGCGGCGGCGGTCGCCGCGCTCGTCGACGCGTTCGAGGTCGTCCTGGTCCAGGCAACGCACCGCGTCAAGGCCCGTGATGGCCGTCGGTTGGCGGCCCGAACCCGTGAACGGGGCGCGGTGTTGGTCCAGGTCGGCTCGGCCGGGTGGTCCGAGGGGGCCGATGTCACGCTCGAGGTGACCGAGGCATGTTGGGAAGGCCTGGCCGATGGTCACGGTCACCTGCGCTCGCGCCGGGTGACGGTGGTGGGCGGTGGCCGGCGTGAGGCGTCGCGTCCACGCCGGTCCGATCTGTGGCTGCCGTCGACCGACGGGTTGGTCGAAGCGGTGGTGCCCGACCCGGTACTCCTCCATGTCCCCGCCTGACCGCGCCGATCGAGTCATGGTGGTGTGGGTGCCCGACTGGCCGTTGGTGGCCGCCGGGGTCCCGGCTGGCGAACCCGCGGCGGTGTTCGTGTCGAACCGGGTGGTGGCGTGCACGTCGGCCGCCCGAGCAGCCGACGTCCGGCGTCACATGCGTCGCCGCGAAGCCCAGGCCCGGTGTCCTTCGCTCGTGGTCCTCGATCGCGACGTCGAGCGCGATGCCCGGATGTTCGAACCGGTGGTCCGTGCGCTCGAGGCCTTCACGCCACGCATCGAGGTCGCCCGTCCGGGCAGGTGCGCGTTCGCGACCCTCGGCCCGGCTCGCTACTTCGGCGGCGACGAACTCCTGGCCGAGCAGGCCGTCGAGGCGGTGTCGAACGCGCCGATCGGTGCACCAGGAGGGGTGACCGTCACGGTGGGGGTCGCCGATGGCCCGTTCGCCGCCGGGCACGCCGCCCGCACCGCCTACGTGGCCGCGCAGCGGGGCGATACGCCGATCTGGGTCGTCGAACCGGGTGCCTCGCCCTCCTACCTGGCGCCCCTGTCGCTGTCGGCCCTCGACCAGCCCGATCTGACCGACGTGCTGCGACGCCTGGGACTCCACACCCTCGGTGACCTGGCCGCGCTCCCCGCCGGTGATGTCCTCGGTCGGTTCGGGCCGGTCGGGGCGGAGGCACACCGGTTGGCCCGTGGCCTCGATGCCCGTCCGTTGCGGACAGAGCCTCCGCCACCTGATCTGGTGGTCTCGGCCGAACTCGACCCGCCGGCCGAACAGGTCGCCCCGGCAGCGTTCGTCGCCCGGGGGTTGGCCGACGAACTCCACTGTCGTCTCGATGCCCGTGGGTCGGTGTGCACCCGATTGGTGGTCATCGCCGAGACCGAGAACGGGGAGCGGTCCGAGCGCGTCTGGCGCCACGCGGAGACCGGCATGGCCCTCGCAGAGACGAGGACGTCCGGCAACCGTGGTGGTGGGCTCAGTGCGGGTGCGATCGCCGATCGGGTCCGCTGGCAGCTCGACGGCTGGATCAATGCCTCGGTTCGTCAACGGCCCACGGCCGGCATCGTCCATCTGCAACTGCATCCCGACGAGGTCGTGGCCGCCGACGGCCGCCAGCTCGGATTCTCGGGCAGGGGGTTCTGGGGACGGGACGCCGGTGCTGCCGACCGGGCGGTCCGAGCCATCGCCCGGGTCCAGGGTCTGCTCGGCGCTGACGCGGTGTCGGTGCCCGAGTACGCCGGAGGTCGCGATCCTGACGAGCAACTCCGGCTGGTGCCCGCCGGGGCCGTCGACCTCACCATCGACCGTCCGGCCGTCCGGGCCGACTGGATCACCGCCCCGTGGCCGGGTCGTCTGCCCAATCCGTCACCGGCCACGATCCATCCCGAACCGCTCCCGATCGACGTGCTCGACGGCACCGGCCGGGTGGTGATGGTCGACGGTCGCTGCACGCCCACGGCACCGCCCGAACGCGTGCGGGTCGACGGCCGCACGAAGCGCATCAGTTCCTGGGCTGGTCCGTGGCCGATCGACGAACGGTGGTGGGACCCCGATCGTCACTCCCGGCGAGCACGTTTCCAGGTCGTCACCGACGACGGCATCGCCCGACTCGTGATCCTCGAACGTGGGTGCTGGAGCGTCGCGGCGACCTACGACTAGGTGTGACGACGCCAGACGTGCCGAGCGGCGACGGCCGCGCCGACCACGGTGGCGACGATCGCCGCGCTCTTCGAGACCAGCCGGCCCATCCGCTTCGCCCGGAGCATCCCGAGATCGTCGGGACGGTCGGGGACCGAGGGCAGCCCGGGTCTCGACCGGTCGACCGTCGGCTCGTCGACGATGTCGAAGGCGCACGGCCACCGACCGTGGGCGAGTGCACGGACCGCCGCGCACTCGGCCTCGCCGCCGGGATCGCGTGCATAGGGATCGACCACCCACCACTCGAACTGGACACGGTCGCGATCGATGTCGCAGATGGTGTAGCCCCGTTCGGTCACGTTGGCCCAGTGCACCTGGGGCATCTTGCGGACGGCGTGGTCGAGGAGTCGGTTGACCCCGGCCGCGTTGGCGCGCCCCATCGCTGCCGACGATGCGGCCGGGCACACGGCCTCGATGGCGACGGGTTCGCCGTCGGCGCCCGGGGGGCCCTCGATGGCCC